>JAUNMP010000055.1 GCA_030537465.1 bacterium | reverse complement strand
GGTCGTCGTCCTGTCGCTCGTGGTGCGGGCGGATTTCGAGGTGTATTTTCTCCGGCATGGGGAGACGACCTGGAATCGGGCTCATGTTCTGCAGGGGTCGATCTCGTATTCGCGGTTGACATCCAAGGGGGAGCGGATGGCGGCGGCGACGGCCGAGGGGATGTCCCGCGCGGGCATCGGATTCGACCGTGTCTACACGAGCCCTCTGGGACGCGCCCGTCAAACGGCCGGATTTGTCGTGGATGGGCTGCGGTTGCCACAGGCGACGCCCGACGCACGGCTTCGGGAGATGGGGTTCGGGAAGTACGAGGGAATGCGCTATGAGAAGGGACACTGGCAGGACGACAATCTGCGGCGTTTCTTTGAGGATCCGGAGACATATGTTCCGATGGGGGCCGGGGCAGAGAGCCTGGATCAGGTGCAGGTGCGCCTGCGGGACTTTCTCGACGGCGAGCTGAAGCCTCTGGACGGAAAGGTCTCCCGCGTTCTGTGCGTGACCCATGCGCAGGTGCTCAAGGCGCTCGAGCGGGAACTGACGGGGAGCATGGTCCGACTCGCCGGCGGCCGCGTCTTCCAGCGCAACTGCGGCGTTCACGTGGTGCGCTATTCCAACGGACGCTTCACGCTCGGGGAGGTGGGGCGTGTCTTCTACAGCCTGGAGGAATTCGACCAGACGCGTGGACCGGTGATGATCGCCCATCGCGGAGACTACGTGGATTGTCCCGAGGCGAGCCGCGCGGCCTATTCGAACGCCGTCGTCCGGGCCTCCGACATCGTGAAGCTGGACGTCAATCCCTCGAAGGACGGCGTGACCATCATGAGCCACGATGTCGGCTTCAAGCGGACGATGGGGTGGAACGTGCGCATCGGCGATGTGGACTACGAGGAAATCCGGCAGCATACGTATCTGCCGAAGGGCGCCTGTTCGCAGGAGCGGGTGGTGACGCTGCCCGAGGCGCTGGAGATCGTGCGCGCGATTCCGCAGTTCTGGGTCGATTTCAAGACCTTCACGCCGGCGTTTGCCGAACAGGTGCTGCGGGAGTTCCAGGAGGCGGGGATCGATTCCAGTCGCATTCTATGTGTGACGTACACGCAGGCGGCGCTGGGCTATTTCCAGACGCATCATCCGGAGATCCGTCGTGTCGGCCATATCGACTTCCAGTTGCAGGAGGGGCGGTGGTCGCCTTCGTTCTGTCGCGCAAAGGGGGTGACCTTCGCCCCCGCCGAAGAGGGGGCGCCCTACTCGCGGGACCTGTTCGAGGGAATCCTCGCCTACGTGCGGACGTTCGGCCTCCATGGGGTCAACATCTACCCCGAACCACGGGTGGTCACGCCGGAGTTTGTAAAGGCCCTGAAGGGACAGGGGCTTTGGGTGTCGATCGCGCCCATCCATACCGCATCCCTGGCGAAGACGTTCGCAGGCCACGGACCCGACGGTGTGGTGACGAAGGACGTGCGGTCGGTCCGCCCCGTATTTGCGTCCAAAGTGAAGTGAAAAGGAGTCGAAGATGACACGACGTGAGTTTGTCGGTACCGCCACGCTGGCCGCCGCGGGGACGGCCGTGAAGGCATGGGGGGCGTCTGAGAAGACGCCCAAACTGCGGGTTGGCATCCTCAGCGATGCGCATGACCGTAATTTCGAGACGGGGTTCCGCATTTTCGACGCGGCGAAGGTCGACGCCGTACTGCTGACGGGCGACATGTTCCTCTTCTCGACAGTGAAGGAACTGGAAGCCCTCGCCGACGCGTGGTTCAAGGTGTTCCCGAACGATCGTCGCAGCGACGGCGGCAAGGTCGAGCGGCTTTTCGTCACGGGGAACCACGACGAAATCGACTGGTGTCGTCCGTTCGCGTCCTGGGAGGACCTTCAGGCGCGGTCGCTGCGCTTCAACCGCGAGACGGCCTGGAAGCGGCTCTTCCACGAGGACTACGAGAAGATCCGCATCAAGGAGGTGAAGGGCTACAAGTTCGTGCTGCGCCACTGGATCTGCCGCGGTGTGACCGAATTCGGCCACGTCATCCCCGCCGAGAAGGACGTGACGACGGCATTCATGGCGGCGCACGCCGCGGAGCTGCATGCGGAGAAGAAGCCGTTCTTCTTCGTGCAGCATGATCCGATCGACGAGACGGTGAACTGCTCATGGCTGCTGGGCGGTGGCAAATGGGACGTTGGCTACAGCCGCCTGGGTGAGCGGCCGATTCTCGACAAGTACCCGAACTGCATCGCCCTCACGGGACACAGCCACGAGACGCTGACGGACGAGAAGTCGATCTGGCAGGGCGCGTTCACGGCGGTGAACTGCTCCTGCGCGCACGGGCACCTCTTTACGCCACCCGGGCGTGAGAACGGGCGCAATGCGGACCACGACCTTCGGCGGAAGCCGCCTTTGGAAATGGACCTCATCGACCGCTGGCAGTCGCCGCAGGGACTGATCATGGACGTGTCGGACGCCGAAGTTCGTTTCCAACGGCTCGACATCCTCAAGAATGAGCCGGTGGGTCCCGATTGGGTTGTGCCGCTTTTCGCGGGAGGGGCGACCGTGCCGCCGACGGGCGTGCCGAAGTACGACTTCAAGGTCCGCAAGGCGGCGTCGCGTCCGCCGACCTTCGCGCCTGACGCGAAGGTGACGGTGTCGCGGATCAAGGACGGCCACTACCGCGCGTTCGGTTCGATCGAGAAGGGCCTCGAGATGAGCGAGACTCACGAGCAGGTCAAGGTGGCGTTTCCGACAATCACGACGGCCCAGTCTCCGACGCGGGCCTACGACTTTTCGGTTCGCTGCGAGGTGGAGGCGGGCGACGTCATTCGCACGGCCTGCGAGAGCCGCGTCTTCTCGCCGCATTTCGCGATGGGCGAGAAATGGGATGGGGGTGAGGCGAGCTGCCTCTTCTCGGCGTCGGCGATCCCTGTGGGCTACGGCATCCGGGTGCGCTTCGTCGTCACGCCTTTTGACTGCTGGGGCAATGCCGGCAGTCCGCTTGTCACCAGGTGGTATTGATGGTGTCACCAGATTTGGTATAATGTCGCTGAATGTTGGTTTTTCGTGCGATTAGAAGTGGAAAGGGTGGATTGAAATGATTCGAACTTCACTTGGCAAGGCGGCGAATGGACTTCTGGTGGCCTGCGCTCTTGGATGCAGCGCGGTATTCGCGCGTACGGTCGACGTCCCTGAGGGCAGCGAGGAAACGCTCTCGGATACCCTGACGGGATCCGAAGAACTCGTCAAGACCGGCGGCGGCACGCTCGTTCTCGCGGGCTCTACATCGGGGTGGACGGGTGCGATCGACGTCCAGGGCGGTACGCTCAGCTGTTCGCCGCTGAACATGGGCAAGACGGGCGATGTGCGCGTCCGGTCCGGCGCGAAGATCCTCTTCACAGGATCGTCCGTCTATCTTGGCAATCCCACGCGCAAGGGCTATCTCGCGGGCACGGTCGCGTTTGCCTCCGGGTTCTCGTACGCGAAAGACAGCTGGTACGTCTTTAAAGACGTCGTTCTCGAAGGGGATCTTGTTCTCGAGGGGCGCGGCAATTTTGTCGGCTGGGGAACGCTCGACATGGGCGGGCATGCGATCTCGATGACGGGCGGGAGCCTCAATCTGCCCCGCATGTCGATCCGGAACTTCGGCACGATCCGCAAGTCAGGGGGCTCACTCACCTTCGCGGAAGTCAAGACGCAGGATTTCGGTACCGGCGGCACGGTCGAGCTGAGTGACGGCGTGACCCTTTATCTGCAGAACAGCAAGGGCAAGGTACAGTTCGCCATCCACTCCGTCTCGGGCAAGAACTGGATTGAGGCGCAGCAGGACAATGCCGTCACAGCCGTCGGCGACTATACGTTCGCCGGCCCCATCGAGATTGATGCGGGTTCGACCCTTCAGACGTGGTCGGGGCACGACGGCATCGAGACGGTCGTCGTCGAGAGTGCGATCACGGGAGGCGGTGTGTTCTCCACGGCGGAACAGAGCCAGACGAAAACCCTTCTGCGCGGCGATGCGACGATTGGGGCGGGCATCGCCTTTGTGATCAATGCCGAATTGCGGGTCGAACCGGAACGGGCCGCTGCGTTCGCAGGACACGACGTCACGATCAAAAATCATCGCGATCTGGTCTTCACCGACCTTGAGACGGAACTTCTGGCGGATGTCCTGGACCATGTCACCGTCGCGAATGACGCGCAGGGCCGCGTCCGGCAGGAGTTGTCGGGCGAGGGGGAGCATGTTTACAATGGTCCATTTGCGACCGGCAAGCTCGCCGTCGTTGCAGACGAGGGGACGATCGTGACAACGGAACCGCTCACGGGGACGTTGCTTGGCCAGATCTTCTCCGCCAGTCGCGGCGCACGTTGGTACGTGGGCGGGGATCCGTCCGCGTCATCCACCATCGGCGACACCTACTACCGAGGCGACATCGTCCTGCGCGATACGGGCGACGTCCTCGTCAATGGCTGGATCTGCGCGCTTTCGACCGGTACGGGCAATGTGAAGCCCGATCGGTTCACGCTGCAGGGGCAGACGCGTCTGACGGCTTCGGGCGGGATCTGGGCTGGCCGTGGCGGAAAGAACGGCATCGGCATTCTCGAAATCGACGACGGTGCCGAAGCCGAAGGCGTCATCTGGGTCGGAGAGGGAGAACTCAACGACCGGGGCGGCCTCTATCAGCGCGGCGGACGGACGATTCTGCCATTGGCGAAGTGGGCCGGACTGGGTGCAAGGGGTGGATCGAACGGGTGTTGGATCCAGCGCGGCGGCACGAACGAGATTGGCGTGATGGAATACTGCATCGGGTATGAGGCGCACGCCTATGGCGCCTACATCCTTCACGAGGGTCTGCTCCAGGTGGCGGACACCTCCACCTTCAAGATCGGCACGGGCGGACGCGGACTCTTCTACCAGGATGGCGGTGTCGTCACGAATGGCAAGAATCGCGTCTTTGTCAACGTCGACTATGGTGGAGCGACGGCCGAGGCGTCCTTCACTCTTGCAGGCGCCGCCCAGTTCTTCGCGCCGAACAGGGAGTTCTCGACCTGGAAGAAGAATTCCGTTTCGCGTTACAATCTGAACGGCGGTCTGCTTGTGGCGCCGTTCCTCTACTTCTGCGACAAGGACTACGGTGGTTACGACAACGGCATCATCCACCTCGGCTTCAACGGGGGGACCTGGCGCATGCCCGGCGCGGCGGGCGGCAAGCTCTTCGCGTGGGAGGACTACGAGGCGACGCGGGCGCATCCGACATCCCTGACGGTCTACGAGGGCGGTGCGACGCTCGAGACGTGCGGTTTCGATCGCCGGGCGTACCGCGGGTTCAATGCGCCGACTGGCCTGGGCGTGAAGTCCGTCACCCTGCCGGAGACGATCGGCGGTGTCGCGATCGCCGACCTGAACGCGGTGGGTCCGCTGAAGTTCTTCTTTGTCGGCGGCAACGGGTCCGCGGACGCGATGGTGGACTTCGATGATTTGACGGGCCAGATTCTCGGCGTGAAGGTCCTGTCGAGCGGCTTCGGCTACACCGAGGCGCCAAAGGCCTACGTGGTTGCGCCGTGGGGTACGGTCACGAACGAATGCGCGGTCGAGATGTTCGAGCCGAAGGGCGGTGGGTTCACGAAGAAGGGCGCGGGCGTCCTCTGGCTCGATCAGCCGAACTCCTACACGGGCCGTACGCGGATCGAAGGCGGGTCGCTCCGCTTCTCCGAAGGGACTTTGCCGCCCGCCGCGGACATTGAAGTGTGTGCGGGTGCGACGTTCTGGCCCGAGAAGAACTCGGTCAACAACGTGATCGACACGCTCCGCGGGACGGGCGCGGGCTGGTACGACGTCACGCTGACGAACCGTCTAGTCGTCTCCTATGCGGATGCGCTGGCGGGGCGTGCGCTTCGGTTCCACGAGGGACGAATCCTGTCCCAGGGCGCCCAGGTCGTGCTCGACGACCCGGAGGCACTGACGCCGAACGGCCGCAGCGTGACGATTCTGACGGCGGACAATGGCCTTGAAGGCGACTTCACCTTTGAACTTCCCCCTGAGGCGACGGGAAAGAACTGGAAGCTCGTGAAGACGAACGCCACCACGCTTCGTTTGATCAACCAGACCGGCACGGTGCTGACGCTGCGCTAAGGAAATCGAAAAGGGACAGAGTGAGATGACAAGACGGGAATTCATGGGGGCGGCCGCGTTGGCCGCCGCGGGGTCGGGTCTTTCGGCAGGTACGGTGACGGCGGGAACGCCGAATCTGCGCGTGGGCATCATGAGCGACGTGCACTGCCACCATCCCGAAGCCGTGCGGCGCTTCGTGCGTGGTCTCGAGGTTCTGCGCGATGAGAAGGTGGATGCCGTGTTGCTGGCAGGCGACCTCTTCACGACCGGCACCATCAAGGAACTCGAGGACATCGCGGCCGCGTGGTTCAAGATCTTCCCGAACGATCGGCGTCCCGACGGCGCGAAGGTCGAACGGCTCTTCGTCACCGGCAACCACGACGAGGTGGACTGGGACTGGAAGCGTTTTGGCACCTACGAAAACCTTCGCGCGAAGACCTTCTACTACAACCGGGAAGCGACCTGGAAGCGGCTGTGGGGCGAGGACTACGAGAAGATCCGCATGAAGACGGTGAAGGGCTACACGTTCGTCCTGCGCCAGTGGCTCTGTCGTCCGTTCAATCATTTTGACCACGCGGTGCCGGCGGAACCTGAAGTCACGCCGGCGTTCCTTGAGAAGCATGGCGCCGTGCTGCGCAGCTGCGGGAAGCCGTTCTTCTATGTCCAGCACGAGCCGATCGACAACACAGTCAACGCGACGTGGCTTTTCGGCGGCACGAAGTGGGACAACGGCCAGACTGGGCGCGGCGAGAAGGAGCGAAAGCTCTTCTCGCAGTATCCGAATGCCGTCGTTCTGACGGGGCACAGCCACGATACGCTGACGGACGAGATGTCCATCTGGCAGGGCGGCTTCACGGCCGTGAACTGTTCGTCCGGTTGCGGCTACATCTTCACGGCGCCGGGGCGGCAGAACGGTTTCAACTGCGAGGATTTCACACGCACGCCGGCCTACGAGATGCCGTGCTTCAACCACACGGAGCCGCGTCAGGCGCTCGTGATGGACGTCTACGACGACCGTATCACGTTCAAGAAGCTCGACACGGCGAATCCCGACGTGCTGGGACCGGACTGGGTGGTTCCGCTCTTCGCGGGCGGCGCGACCGTGCCGCCGTCCGGCACGCCGAAGTACGACTTCGCGGCGCGGAAGGCCGCGTCCAAGCCGCCCGTGTTCGCCGCGAACGCAAAGGTGTCCGTTGCGTATGTGAAGGACGGACATCACCGCAAGGTTGGTGCACCGAGCTGCGCGCTCGATCCCTCCGAAACGCATCCGCAGTTCCGCGTGACGTTCCCGCCGATCACGACGAAGACGTCGCCGACCCGGGCGTTCGACTTCCGCGTCGTCTGCGAGCATCGAACGGGAACGATCGACACCGTCGCGAAGGAGTACCGCGTCTACTCGCCGAAGTTCTGCATGGCCGAGTGTCGTGAGACGGAGCCTGTCACATGCGATTTCGCGGTGTCGTCCATCCCCGCGAACTGCAAGGGGCAGATTCGCTTTGTCGTCACCCCGTACGACTGCTGGGGAAACGCCGGAACGCCCATCGCCTCGGCGTGGGTCTCGCCCGAAAAGCTGCGTTAACGGAGAGATTCCGCGTATGTCTTTCTCGATTCTCTGTGCAGCCGCCCTCGTCGCGGCGCCGATGGATGTTTCCGCGACGGACTTCGTCCTCGAGCCGCGTCCGGGCGATCTCGTCATTCTGCCCTTTGGCGAGGGGATGGCGTACCCGGCCGAGGCCGACATTCCGCTCCAGGCACCCCATCTGCGGTTCAGCAACGGCATGTCGTTGTCGATGGGCTTCTTCGGGCGTTTCCGGGAAGGCGAGTGGACGATGTTCGGCGTGGCGGACATGCTGGACGCCGGCCTGGCCTTTTCGCGGACGAATGGACTTCTGCGCGTCGCCTACAAGGGGACGACGAACAATGTCCTGCGCGTTTTCCGCGCCAAGACGCTGGGGGCGGCGGCCGCGGCCTATCGAACCTGGCGCGAAGAGCGGGGCGGTGTGCGCACACTCGCCGACAAGGTGCGTACGAATCCGCGTCTTCGGGACTTCCCCGGTACGGCCGACGTCTGGCTCTGGGACGACAATACGCAGAACCGGCTCTACAACTGGCCGCGCAAAACCGATGCGCCGGTCCGAGACACGCGGCGGATTGCGGACGAGATGAAGGCTTTGGGCCTCGACCGCGTACTTTGGAATTCCTTCGAGGGCGAGACGCCGGAGGACTGCGCCTATCTCAAGTCGATCGGCTACCACGTCGGTACCTACGAGTGTCTGCGCGACGTCTTCCACAAGGGACTGCTGGACGTCGCCGATCCCAAGGACTTTGTCCGCGCGGCGCGTTTCCTGCCGATTGCCGATGAGATCACGCGCGTCAACGCCGACGGAACGCTCGCACGGGCGTGGTCCATTCCCGACAAGGCGGGGAAGATGCACCCGATGCATGCCCTCTGTGACGCGATGGGACTGGAGATGTGCCGCCGGTTCATCGCGCCGGAGGTCGCCCGGATTGGATATGATTCCCGTCTGATGGACGTGCAGGCGGGCGGAGGTCCCGTGGCGTGTTGGTCGAAGACGCATCCGTGCTCGGGTCGCGAGGCGCTGGAGGCGCTGCGTCGCGAACATCGCTACATGTGCGACGACCTGCAGCAGATCACGGGCGTCGAAGTCGGCAGCGAGCTGCTGGTCGACGCCTACCATTATTCGGAAGGGTTGACGAGCTGTCCGCATCCGTTCCGCAAGGAACTCTGCTGGCGCTACAAGGACCGGGCGCTCTACGGGGTGGACGTGCCGGAGGCGACGAAGAACATCCTGCACAATCCGCGCTATCGCATCCCCCTGTGGGAGCTCGTCTACCACGACTGCACGGTCAGCTATTACTACTGGGCGGACTCGACGCTCATGTATCCGGAGCTGACGCGGACGAAGGATCTCTTCTGCGCCTTGTACGGTCTGCCGCCGATCTATTCGATGAACGTCTCGACGTGGAACCAGCTCAAGCACGAGGTCGCCGCCTCCTATCGGCGGGCGACCCCTGTGGCGCGGCGTACGATGTTCGCGCGGATGACCGACTTCGAGATTCTGACGCCCGACCGTCTCGTGCAGCGGACACGGTTCTCGAATGGTGTCTGCGTGACGGCGAATTTCTCGTCCGCCGACTACAGGCTCGAAAACGGCTCGATCGTTCCTCCGCAGACTTTCGTGTTGTCCTCTTCGACCTGTGATTCGTTCTGAAGTTCATTTAGTGCAATTCAATGCACGCTATTGCAATAAATGATATTCGTTATTGCAATACGGCGTCTTGGATTGCTATTATCTTCGTCATATGGGCAAAATATGACAGGCTTATGACCTTAGGGGCGCATAATCTATGGGGGGGGCGTAGTGATGTGGTATAATCTGATCGGAGGCTGACAGATGGATGTGAAAGGTTCGAGAAAGGCTATTGAGAACGAACGGGAACTGGAGTTCGCGGTGTTCTGCATCGAGAATGTCGCGGCGCGGCTCGGCAAGCCGTCCGATGAGGTGTATCGAGCCTTGACCGGGAAAGGCGACATTCTCAATCAGTACATCGTGCCGTGCTATGAATCGCTGCATACACAGGGGAGGGATTACATCGTGAATGACATCCTTGAGGTGATGCAGGAGAGAGGGGTGACGGTATGATCGTCTATCATGGCAGCGGACAGGCGATTGAGACGCCCGATCTCGTTCACTCGCGTAAGGCGGTGGATTTCGGGGCGGGGTTTTACGTGACGCCAATTCTTGAGCAAGCCGTCAACTGGTGCGAGAAGCGTCGTCAGCGATGGGGGAGCGCAGTCGTTTCCCGCTATGCGTTTGACGAGAACGCAGCAGCGAGTCTGAAGGTGCTTCGCTTTGATGAATATTCTAATGAGTGGCTGGACTTTATTGTGGAATGTCGGGGCGAGAAAGATCAGACGGATTGGGATATCGTCATTGGCGGTGTGGCCAATGACAAGGTCTTCGATACTCTTGAGGCGTTCTTTGATGGTTTTGCAACGCGGGAACAGACCATAGCCAAGCTGCGGTATGAAAAGCCGAATCTGCAAATTTGTTTCCGTACGGCGGCAGGTTTGGCGACCTTGAAGTACATCGGGAGTGAAACCGTATGACTGCGAATCGCAATTTGCTTCGGATGAAGTTCGCCCGTGTCATAGAGGCGCTGGCGGTTGAGCTTGGGTGTCCGTTGGACGAGGCGTTGAAGCGGTTTTACTTATCGACGACCTATCGCTTGATGCGCGATGGTGTATCCGATATGCACTGCATGAGCGTTCGATACCTGGTTGAGGAGATTGTGTCCGAGAGTCCTCGATGCTCTGAAGAATATTAAGGAGGATTTACGGTAATCGAGTTGAAACAGGAACTGAAGGGAACGAAAATCAAACGCGTGGTTGCGGTGCCAAGCGGTTTGAACCTCATCGATCTAAACGACATCATTCAGGCGCTGTTCGGGTTCGAACACGATCACATCTGAAATTTCCGTGGTAAGGCGGGTACGGAATGGAATCGAATTTGAAGTACTTTGTGCTGATGGGCGCTTGTGCGCTGGCAAGTTCGTTGTGTGCGGCCGAACGGACGCAGATCTACCACATCATGGTGCCGAAGTCGCTCGACGCTGCGGAGAAGCTGATGGCGGAGGGATTCGCGGAAGGTGGCGACGGCGTGTGCCTCGATCTGCGCGAATTGAAGGCAGGGGTGCGAACCGAAACGTGTTTTCGTCAGTTGGTGGAACGCGCCGCCGGACATCCGATCTACTTCTGCCTCTACAAATGGGATCCCATCCTGAAGGGGGACGATGCGGCGCGGATGGAGGTGCTGAAGACGGCGGCGAAGGCGGGAGCGGCGATCATCGACATGCCGGCGGACCTCTACAACGCGTCGCCGCGTGAGCTGACGCGCGATCCGGCGGCGATCGAACGCCAGCGGAAAATGGCGGAGGAGCTGCATCGGCTGGGTGTGAAGGTGATCGTCTCGTCGCATATGAAGGAAAACCTGAAGGCGTCGGAGATCCTCGAACATTTCCAGCGGCAGGCAGAACGCGGCGCCGATATTGTGAAGATCGTCCACAGGGTCGACACCGATGCGGAATTGGCGGAGACCGAACGGGCGATGCGCGAGCTGCAGAAATCCTTCCCAAAACCGTGGCTTCTGCTGGCGAACGGCAAGAAGGGGCGCGAAGTCCGTCTGCTGGGATGCGACTACGGCTGCGCCATCGAGTTCGCCGTGACGGACGGCGACACGCGCGAAACGTTCAAGGAACAACCGACCATCCGGGAATTCCGAAAGAGGCTGGCAAAAGGCAGCGCTCAGGAGATTTGATGGAGACGTCGGGATCCGGTTTGGGGAACAGAAGGCGATGTCTGATGGTGTTTGGAATGGGCGGTGTCGTGGACTTCGCGCTCGTGTGAATTGGACAGATAGGATTTGAGAGGAGAGAGGATGAGATACTGGCTTCGTTTGATTGTCGTTCTGACAGTTCTGCACGCGGTTGCGGAGGATGCTTGCCCGCATTGGATTTCGGTCGTTCCGCTGAAGGCGGAAGATGCGGAGGGCATCGTCGACGACGTGGTCGCCCAGGGAAACGAGACGATCATCAACGGCATTGCCTGGATCTGCACCATCCATCCCTCGGGCAATCCTGTCGTCGACAAGGCCGCGCAGTATGCGGAGACCTATCGGAAGCTTTCGCCGAGGGTGCGGGCGAAGTCCGCCGTGAAGCAGGGGATCCTCCTGCAGGCGACGATGGGGCATGGCGGATTCCCCGGCGAAGCCACGCCCTGGCAGTTGACCGTCAGGCCCGATGGAAAGAGCGTCTATCGGATGTGTCCGCTGGATCCGCGCTTTCTCGACTACATCGCGAAGGAATGCCGAACCTTCGCCGCGCTCAAGCCGGACTTCTTCATGGTCGACGACGACACGCGCATCGTCTGGGACAACATTCCCGGGTGCTTTTGTCCGCTTCACCTGAAAGAGCTGGAGAAGGCCACGGGACGGACCTGGACGCGCGAGGAGGTTGTCGCCCGCATCAAGGCGAAGGATGCCGCGCTGCTGGAGACCTGGGAGAAGATCAAGTTCGATTCGCTGGCGGCGCTCTTCCGCACAATCCGCGCGAACTTCGATCCCGAGACGCCCGGCATGTTCTGCACGGTGTCGACGGCCGCCCATTTCAAGCATGCGAAGACATTTGCGGCAATGCTCGCCGCGCCCGGCCAGACGCCGGTCGTTCGTGGCAGCGGGGCGAACTACTGCGGCAACGATCTCTTCCATCCGCTTCAGCGGCGGGGACAGTTCGCGTACCAGCTGGCCCAGATTGATCCGGGCGTCGTCTATCTCCAGGAAGCTGATACGTGCCCGCAGACCCTCTGGTCGTGCAGCGCGGCGCGCGAATATGAGGCGATGGTCCTTCAGGCGCTCGAGGGCGTGAAGGGGGCGAAGATCTGGATCACGCGTACGGTGATGACGCGTGAACGCCGGTCGCAGACGGCCTACCGTCGTCTCTTCCGCGAGAACCGCGGTGTCATGAACTGGGCGGCCCAGACTGATTTCCGGATGGACGGGGTCGTGGTGCCGCCGGCCGCGGGTGTCGATGGTTTCGCCGAACGCTATCTGGGGTTGATGGGCATCCCCTATCGCTACGGTACGGCGCGTCCGGGCGAGGTGACGGCGCTCTGCCGCGACAATCTCAAGGTTCTGCCACGCGAGGAGATCGCGAAGATCCTTTCAGGTGCGGTTCTTCTCGACGGTACGGCGGCGAACTGGCTCGCCGCGAATGGTTTTGCCAAAGACATCGGCGTGGCGGCGAAGCCCTGGGCGCGCAAGACCATCCAGAGTCATCGGGATGAGACAGGTGCCGAAATCGGCGGGATGCGCGTGGATGCGGAATTCTCCGACCTCACGGCTCTGGAGCCTGGTGCGCAGATTCTGAGCCGCCTCTACAATATTCCTGCGATGGGGGCAACGCCCGTCTACGAGGCGCCCGGTTCGATTCTTTTTTCAAACGCGCGAGGGGGGAGAGTTCTGACATTTTCGCTTCCGCTGCGGTCGAATCGGCCAACCTACTACCAGTCGACGATGTTCAGCGAAGGCGGCAAGGCGTGGGTCGTTCAGATGCTGAAGCGTCTGGGATGCCGCCTCCCCGCATTCTTCGCCGGAGCGGGAGACGTGATGTGCGAGACGGGAATGACGTCGAAGGACGGTACCGTCTTCGTGCTCAACGCAATTGACATCGACACGGTTCCCGAACCCGAGATGTCGTTCGCGCAGGTTCCCGCCTCCATTGAGCGTCTCGGCGGCGACGGCATTTGGCGCCCCGTGTCCTTTACGCGCACGGCCGCGGGAACGTATGTTCTCTCGTCGCCCCTACAGCCGCATCTACCCGCGATCTTCCGGTTTCGCGCTTCGACACTTTGAGCATGTGAAACTTATTGCGTTCCTGGAAGTCGTATGCGGGGCATTGGGAGTGTGCTGAAATGAAGACGTATGTCAAGATCATGATCTTCGGGTTGATGTCCGCCGGAATTGTGTCGGCATTGGGGGAGACGGGCACATGTCCTGTCGAGCGCCGGGTGGCGGGGCCCGAATGGCGTCCGCTGAAGCTTGACGCGCCGAAACCGGAATATTTCAAGCCGAAGGAAATTCCCGGCTACTGGGTCAAGGCTGGAAGCGTCCTTGATCTCTCGCAGTATCTGCCGCGTTACGACATCGACAAGATGGGGCGGATTGTCGCGGACGAGAAGGGCGACTTGCGCTTCGCGAACGCACTGGACGAGCAAGTGCGTCTGCGAGGGTTCAACTGCACATACGGGAGCGCCTGGGATGGCTTCGAGGCGAACACCGATGCGCAGATGGACGAACTGGCCGATCAGATTGCGCGCTACGGCTGCAACGTGCTGCGGTTCCATTTCTTCGACTCGAAGTTCTCCGGGCAGGCGGGCATGGGGTTCTTCCCCGTCCGCGATGTCGATGTTGCGGACTGCCGGATTCCTGAGACCTACGAGGACCTGCTCCAGACGATCGACCGAAAATTCCTCGACCGCTTCCAGTACTTCACGGCGGCCCTGCGGCGGCGGGGCATCTACTACATGATCGACGTCTTCACGTCGAACACGATGTATATCAAGGCCGGAAAGAACAAGGGTTCGCTCAACATCCAGCTCTTTCTCGATGAACGCGTGCGCAACCACTGGAAGGCCGCGTATGACTTCCTGATGCTGACGCGGAATCCGTATACGGGACTGCGTCCGATCGACGATCCGCAGTTGTTTGCGATCACCTGCCGCAACGAGCAGGAGCACCTCTTCGGCGGCAATGGCGGCAACACCGACCGGATGGTCGACTTCACGCCGCGCTTCCGCGCGGCGTATGGCGCCGACATGCCCGAGATGACCTATGCGCTGCTGCTTGAGACTTCTCCGAACGGCGATAAGGCCCGCGCGTTCATCCGAAGCGAGATCGCGGAGCTCAATCGCTTCTTCCTCGACCATGTGCGGGCGAGCGGCTGGAAGGGGCTCGTCACGCACTGGGACATGTCGATGCGCAATCTCGAGGGCGACTCCCGGCGCGGCTACAACGCGACGGCGATTCATCCCTACCACGCGCACCCGAATTCAGAGCCGCTGCCCAAGGGCGTGACGGCGGAAAAGTCTCTCCTGTCGCCGTGGAAGGGGCTGACGATGGAGACTGTTTCGCGCGCGAGCTCCATTGCCTACAACAACTACATCGCCCGTAGCGCCTTGACGCGTGTGCTGGGCAAGCCGCTTCTTGTGACGGAGATCTCGCATAACGGCATGAACCGCTTCTGCCAGGAGGAGCCGGTGGTGATGACGGCTGGCGCCGCCTTGCAAGACTGGCAGCTGCTGACACCGCATGCGAACCTGGTGGTGCGGAAGATCTACGAGCCGTTTCGGCCGTTCTCGTTCGACAGCGGCATGAATCCGATGGCGCGGATCACTTCGCTCGCGGCGGCGTTCGGCTGGCAGCGCGGCGACATCGCGTCCGGACGGCATGCGGTGAGCGTGCACGTGCCGGAATCCGTACTTGCCTCTCGCGCCTATGTGGGGGCGATTGGAAGTTCGCACAATTCGCTCGCGTTCGTGACGCGCGTGGGCGGCGACTACGAGCAGGCGCATAATCCGCAGGCCGATCTCGATCTGGTGCCGTCAAGCTACACGGGCGTCGCGATGAAGGGCATGTGGGCCGAACTCAACGAACAAGTCCGAATCAGCGACGGACAGCGTGCCGCGTCCTTCGAAGCCCTTCGAAAGGCAGGTGTCCTTGGCACGGAGAACCGTACCGATCCGGAGAGGGGATTCTACGAGAGCGACACGGGCGAAATCATGACGGATGTCAAGCGGCAGACGATGACCGTCGACGCGCCGCGTTTCCAGGCGGCCGCACTGAAGCCCGAAGCCGGAGCGGCAAAACTTTCGGCGCTTGAGGTCGAGTCCGTTTCAACGCCTGCGAGCATCCTCGCGATTTCCTTGGACGCGAAACGTTCCGTCGCCGAGACGGAGCATCTGCTCGTCATCGTCGCGACGGCATTCGCTGCGGAGAATTCGACCTGGACGCGTGCCGGCTGGCAGAACGGCAGCGATGCGATGGTCGAGGAGGGGATCTATTCAACGTTGATGCGGACAGGACGCTTCCGTTTCGCCATCCGGAGCCGACTTCCGTCCGTCCAGGTCCGCGCCATCAACTTCGACGGCAGTCTCGCGGACGAGATTCCGGTTGAGGTCCGTGACGGATTCATCCGCTTTGACCTTGATACGGCCGCTCTTGGAACGGTGACGCCCTATTTCGAGATTGTGCCGCGGAAGTGAACGTTGTAAGGAGTTGGAGGCATTGATGAAACGATTGTTGTTGGCCGTGGGATTGGTCTTGGTTTCAGGATTGATTGAGGGGGCGCTGAAGCCGCTGCCGAAAGGATCCCTGCCTGATCCGGCGGGACTGAAGATCAACCAGGGACGGACGATTCCGTTCCAGAACCCGCTGCCGCGCATGCGCTGCGGAAAGAGGGCCTGTGGCACCTACAACAACTGGGAGCTCGCCTACCCGGGCGTATTGACGACGCGCGACCACGACTTCGGCGATGCCCTGTGGCATCTGCGGAAGGTCGTGTGGGCGGACCGCCGTCAGGTCTTCATCGATGGCCGCGTCCTGATGTGCCAGCTCAACTGGATCCGCGACCACATCCACCAGATGAAGGGCTACTGCCACTGGGAGTACGATCTCACGAGCTTTCTCGACTTCATTCTGGACACGCAGCGGACGGACGGGCAGTTCTACGAACTCATCAAGCAGCTGGACGACTTCCACTGGACCTTCGTGAACCCCGACTGCCGTGTCCTCTACCCCGAGGACAATCAGTCGCTCGTGCGTCTGGAACTCGAGGCGGACATCGAGTATCTGATGGTCGAGGGCTGTCTGCAGGCCTGGCGCGTGACGGGCGACGACGCCTGGCTCAAGAAGGCGCTGCCGCGTCTCGAGAAGGGCATCGACTACCAGACGCGCGACATCAAGCGCTGGGATGCGGCGCATGGTCTCTGCAAGCGTCCGTACACGATCGACACGTGGGACTTCACGGCCGATCCGATTTCCGGGCAGAACCGCACGATCCAGCTGGACGAGCCGATGGCGGCGATGCACGGCGACAACACCGGCGTCTATCAGGCGATGCGGCAGCTCGCCTGGATGAACGAACGTTTCGGCAACGTCGAGAAGGCGCAGATGTGGCGGACGCGGGCGGAGCGGCTGCGCGCGAACGTGATGAAGCATCTCTGGAACGGCAAGTTCTTCCGCCACCAGCTGCCGCTGAACTGTCCGCCGCAGGACGAGAACGAGGACCGGCGCCTCTCGATGAGCGACGCCTACGCGCTGAACCGCGGCATCCTGACGTCCGACCAGTGCCGGAGCGTGATCGACGAATACCGGGCGCGGCGGAAGACGACCGAGGCCTTTGCGGAATGGTTCACGATCGACCCGCCGTATGAGAATTTCGGTCCGCACCCGAGCCATCGGAAGGGGCAGTACGTGAATGGGGCGATCTGTCCGTTCACGGCGGGCGAACTCGCGAAGGGGGCCTTCGAGAACGGCTACGAGGCGTATGGCTGGGACATCCTGGAACGTCTGACGAAGATGGTGCTGCGCGACCAAGGGCGCATCTTTTTCCTCTATCATCCGACGACGGGCGAGCCACAGGGCCGGGGCCCGAGCGCCTGGGGGGCGGCGGCGATCCTGAGCGCGGTCGACCAGGGGCTGGCCGGCATCCAGGATCAGGACAAGCAGTACCGCAAGTTGCGCTTCGCGCCGCGCTGGGCGGTGACGCCGTATGCTGAAGGCCGCTATCTGACGGGGTACGAATTCGCGAAGAAGAAGGTCGACGTGCGTTGGGTCTTCACGGACAAGGGCTTCCGCTACAACCTGGAATCTCCGGCGGAGGAGGTCGTCGCGCATCTGCTTGTGCCGGTCGGCAAGATACCGTCGAAACTGCTCGTGGATGGCGTCGAAACGACATTCGTGTTGAACGAGGTCTTCGGCTCGCGGTACGTGGATGTGACCGTGCGTCCCCGCAACGGCGTCGTGGACTTCGAGATTCTGTATTGATGTCACGGCCTCTGGGGCGTCCGTGGCCACGACGGAATGCGGACATCCCCCCCAAGCTAAAAGCTAGAAGCTGGAAGCTCTAAACGTGCGCATGGAAACGCCGAAGCGACGGCGGAAGAGATTCTTGAGGGCGTTGGGGTTGTCCCAGCCGCAGGCGAGGGCGATTGAGTCGATGGCGTCATGCGTCGTGCGGAGGCGGCGCTTGACCTCGTCCAGGCGAAGGCGGAGAATCGTCTCGTAGATTGATTCGCGCTGGAGTTCGCGGAAGCGGAGGGCGATGAGCGACTGCGAGACCTTCAGATGGCGGGCGACGTCGGGGACGCCGATGCCTTTGAGCGCGTTCCGTTCGATGAAGGCGAGGGCCTTCTGGACAAGACGGCCCGAGTCGGAGAGGGGAAAGGTCGACTCGCGGTGGACGATTGAGCGGATGCCGACCTTGTGGAGCGTGCGTGCCGCCGAAGGGGTGGACATCAGCTGGTCCAGCAGTTCGGCGGCGAGGCGGCCTTCGCCGACGAAGTCCGGTTGGACGGAGGAGAGTTTCGGGTCGGCGTTCTCGCAGAGGATCGGATCGTTGTTGACGCCGAGGAGGCCGACTTCGGCGGGCACGCGGATGCCGGCTTCGCGGCAGACGTCGAGGATCTCGTAGGCGCGGTCGTCGCAGGCGGCGAGAACTCCGCAGGGCTTTGGGAGCGTCTTGAGCCAGTGAGTCAGCGCGGCGCGGTCTTCGATCTTGTCCTTGAAATGCGTGACATCGAACATCCGTCCGATGAAGCCGGCCTTTTCCAGCGTGTCGCGGAAGGCGCGTCCGCGTTCGCGGCTCCAGTCCTCGTCCGTGCGATAGCCGGCGTAGCCGTAGCACTTGTAGACGCCCTGGCGCAGAAGGGCGGTGGCGGCCTCGCGTCCGACGGCCTCCGCGTCGCTGCGGACGATGGCGAGGCTCTGGGCGCGGTTCTCGAGTCCGCCGCCCTCGACGTTCATCATCACCACGGGAACGTGGGTCTGGGCCAGGGCGGCGAAGGCATCGTCCGTCTTCGGAATGCCGACGATGAAGCCCTCGGCGCCGTTCTCGAGTTCCCGGCGGACGGTTTCGGCCGTGAATTCGTGGCGCGTACGGTAGATGCCCAGCTGCCAGCGGCGGCCTTCGCTGAGATATTCGAAGACGCCGTTCAGCTTGTCCTGTCCGGCGATGCCGGCCATGCGCAGGGCCACGACGACACGCCGTGCGCGGGTTGCAGGGCGGGCGATGATCTGGGCTTTCCGTTTCACGGCGCAATTATAGCACAATCGGTTGTCGGATTGATGAGATATTGTTGTGGAAAAAGAGATTCTCCCGCGGGAGAAATCGTGTATCATATTTTTGTCAATAACAACAAAAGGTATGATTTGAAGATGTTCAAAGAGGTGTCTCCATGAAAGCGAAAATCATTGGACTGCTGGTGTCTCTGGCGGGCTTGTCTCTGGCGGCGGCTGAACCGCGGTATGTCATTCCCGAGGGCGGGACGCATTTTGTCGGATTGAACGGATTGGGTTTTCAGAACGCCAACAGCACCGCGAACATCACGGTGTTCGAGGGGAGTGGAACGCTGTTCTGCACCAATGACCCTCCCAGCTATACGCAGTGCAATATCTGGGGGTCGTTCTACGCCACCAATGGCACTTTGACGGTGGATTGCTCGACCATCGCCTATGCGCCCTCGTTCTACCGGAATCTCATCTGCTCCGGCAACGGCAAGCTCGTCTGCGGGGCGCGGATCGGCGGGACCTACGCCATCTCCGCCGGCTATGCGGACGCCTACTATCTGTTCGATGTCCCGAACCTGGAGTTCCGGGATCCCCAGGGGACGATCAAGACGGGTACGATCGCCTTCGGAGGGGCGTGCGTGATGGTGAAGGGATTCCCGCGTGAGAACGTGACGTTCGGAGGCGGCAACAACGTCATCATGGCGGGACCCGATCTGCCGTTCGTTCTGAACAATGACTTCTCGAAATTGAAAAGCACGCGGATTCTCGATCCCTCCTATTTGAAGGCGGATGCGCCCGTCAATGTGGGCGCGAACCCGTGGTTCCTGCTGACGAAACGGACCTATACGACCTCACTGGGGGCTGCGGTAGCCCTGGACGATCCCACGGCCTGGGGCGACGAATCGCACGATTTCAATCTGACGACGGGTAACTTGGCGATTGAAACGACGGACGACGTGTCCTTTACGGGACGGATCGCCAGTTCGGGCGGTACGATCACGCTGATGGGGCAGAAGGCGGACGCGGCATCGGGCCCGCTGACGTTCACCTTCGCATCCCTTTCCGGAGATGTGCGGTTTGAGACTACGTCTTCGGTTTCGCCTAAGGTGGTTCTGACGGCAGTTGCGGACGGCGCGCGCATTTTCGTCGCGCGGAACATTACGGTCGAATGGAATGACGCGCGGCCTCCGGTCGTCTCGCCTGCATCGGGTGGAACCTGGTATGTGTGTCCGTCGGTCCATGGCGACTACGATCTGACGGGGTGTGAGACCGAGTCCCTGACCAATTGCGTTGTCGTTCCTGCCGACGCGCACTATCAGGATCTGTCGCGTCTGGGAGCCGTCAAACTCTCGCCGGGCGCCGGCACGACGATGTCCGTCGATCTCGACCTCGACCATGCGCCGGCTTTCGTGGGTGGAGAGGGCACGCTGAAACTGTCTGAAAATCCCTGTGCCCGCGCCTATCTCTGGATCGATCCGTCTGACGACCGCACGATCTACAAACTCGGAACCGCCACGCCGGACTGGGTGCGCGCCAGGGTGACGAGGGAGGTTGCGCTGACCACGACGTATGAGGGCAGCGATCTGGTCGAGGCGGTTGCCGACAAGCGGTGGTTCCAGTCGGCGCGGTACCTCCGTCATACGCGCCATTACGATGCCTTGATGGGGACCGGGACCGCATTCGAGAATCTGCCTCAGGTCTTCCCCTACCGGGTCAAGAACGGACCGAATGGTCTTGCGTACCTCTCCATGGGAACGAGCACGCGGCGCATTCCTACGCACGAGGGCACGCTGGACCTCGCCGATCCGGGGCGGCCCACGACCAAGACCTATACGGGAACGACGTTCGTGGTGATGGTATTCGGTTCCCAGAACGGCGGCGGCCAGGCCCTGATCGGCTTGGGCGATGGCGCGCTCAATCGTGGTGCGAAGACCCTGGCGGCCCCTCTGGCTCCCTCGCCGTTCGACATCTGGCTCGACGGACGCAAGGTCGCGGATGTCTCACAGCCGAATCTCCTCTCCGGCGGATGGCAGATCGTGTCGATCGATGTCACGGGGCACAATGTCAACGGCATCGGATGGGCGTATGACCACAACACGGCCGGCGGACAGAACTACGGCGAGGTGCTGGTCTTTACAAACGCCCTCACCACGGCGGAACGGGTGAACGTGGAAATGTATCTGGCGAAGAAGTGGGGGCTCGAGAGCCAGTATGTGCGGGATCCGTCCGTGCAGATCGAGCCGGCCCGGGCGTCCCTCTACGGAACGGCGGGGACCGTCGAGGTCGAAGGCCATGTCCGTCTTTCCGGTCGCTACGCGGGTTCCCTGGTCGTCGGCGAAAACGCCACGCTCGCCGTGACGGCTCCTTCCGTCCCGGAAATTCCCGCGGAAGGGCTGCTCGGCCACTTCGATCCGGATGACAACACGACGCTGCATCTCGACAGGGATGGAGCCGTCTTCGGCTTGTTCCCCGTGGGGAAAACGGAGGAGACGATGGCGGTTGACGACTTGTTCTTCTATGGCGTGGGAAGTCGGCGTCCGTTCACGTCGATGTTCGAATCGGACTTCGCTCCGCGCCGCAGGTGGATCGATTTCAACCACCCCGCAACTTTCGCGGCGGGTCAGGACGACGGCAATACCCTGCGCTTCAAGGCGTGGAATGAGAATGGACTCGACTGGGAAGACTACAAGTCGGGTACTACCGACAGAAGCCTGCAGGTGCGAACGGTGGTTGCCGCGCTCAATTCCCAGTATGGCGGCGGTGATCCGTTCCGCAGCGGGGTGGCGACGCCGGGGCCTTTTGGCACGCGTGACAAGGGTTCGTGGACGAAGCCGATCTGGTCCGGGGCGCAGGCCGCCGTGACCCAGGGGCGGACGCGTTTGAACGGCACGGATGTGGACGGCACGAAGACGGGCTTCACGGGCGGACCCGAAGTTCTGTCCCTGGTGACGACCGAGCCCGTCAAGCTGGGAAATCTCGCCTACTACGGCAATACGCAGAGCCAGAAGGGGTCTGATGGAAAGTACGCGCAGGTGAGCGGATTCGGCGAGGTCGTCGGTGAACTGCTGTTCTACTCGACGGAACTCGACGAGGCAACGCTCAAGACGCTGGAGGACTATCTGCTCTTCAAGTGGGTGGGTCTCGCGCCGGAGGGGACGGGCGACTTCACGGCCGCCACCGTGTCCGGATGCGGAACCGTCGTGGCGCCGACCTGGGCCGATCTGCCGAAGTTCGATTCGTCGTTCTCGGGAACCGTCTCGGTTGCGAATGAGGCCGAAATGGCTCTGACGATGAAGGTCGATACGTCCACAAAGACCGTCACGGGCGCGTTCCTCCTGCCGGAGGCCACGTTGAACGGCATCTCCCGTGCGACGGTGAATCTGGAGATCGATGGCGATGCGATTGGCGACTATCCGCTGGTGTCGGTGAAGGCCTGTTCGCCGTCCATTGCATGGACGATGAACACGACCCGGACCTCGAACAAGTTCCGTTTGGATGTGAACGCAGATGGTTCCAGCGTGGTGCTCAAGGTTCGTGCCGTCGGTACCTGCATTCTCTTTCGATAAGTGCACGGCGTTGGAAAGAAGATGAAATCGACCGAATTACCCGCGCGAATCAAGTTTCTGCTGGCGATGGCCGGCCTCGGAGGTCTGCTCTACGGCGTTGACTTTGGCGTCATCGCCACGGCGGAACCCTATCTGAAGGCGCTGGGGATCTATTCCGACGGCCAGATCGGACTGATCGTCGGCGCGGTTCTGCTGGGCGGCATCCTGTCGTCTCTGTCGGCGGGCGTGCTGTGCGAGTGGTTCGGACGCAAGAAGATGATCGTGGCGTCGGCCGCGATGTTCCTCGCGGCGATTCCGATTGTCTGTCTGACGCTGAACGACTTTGGACCGCTCTTCGCGGGGCGCGTCCTTCAGGGCATGAGCGCGGGCTACATGAGCGTGGTGATGCCGATGTATCTCACGGAGACGCTGCCGAGCGACATCCGGGGACGGGGCACGGGCATCTTCCAGTTCTTCCTCGGACTGGGACTCGTCGTCGCGGCGGCGGCGGGCTACCTCGTCGCCGGCATCTATGGTTCCGCCGACGCGGCCGGTCTCCCACTGGCGGCGAAGGTCGGCGCCTGGCGTGCGAACTTCTGGTGGACGATGCTTCCCGTGGCCGTCCTCTTCGCTGGCAGCCTCTTCCTCAAGGAAAGCCCCGTCTGGAAAAATCCTTCCAAGATCTCCAAGCTCCAAGCTCCAAGCTCGGACCTAAAAGCTCCAAGCTCCAAGCTAAAAGCTAATTCCCTCCTCCAGCGCCGCTACGTCGTGCCGTTCCTGCTGGCCGTCCTCGTGCTGACCTTCAACAAGACGACGGGCACGAGCACGTTTACAAGCTACCTGGTGACGATCTTCCACAAATCGGGCTTCGACGGACTGCTGGGGAATGCCGGACAGTTCACGATCAAGATCGTCAATTTGCTGGTGACGGTGTTCGCGGCGACGCTGGTGGACCGCAAGGGACGTGTCTGGCTGTTGAAGATCGGGACGATGGGGATGACCATCGGTCTGCTGTCGGTGGGCGCCGTGTTCACGGGAATCGAACGGTTCGGTCTGGAGCCATCCCGTATGACGGGGCTTGTCACGCTGGCTGGATTCTTTGTGATGCAGGTCTTCTATGCGCTCGGTCCCGGGATCTGCGTGTGGCTGGTGCTCTCCGAACTCATGCCGCAGCGTATCCGGGCGAACGGCATGGCGATTGCGCTCTTCATGAACCAGCTGGTGGCGTGGGGTCTCGCCTCGACCTTCCGTTCCTGGATCGCGGCGTGGGGGTGGGACACGATGTTCTATTTCTTTGCCGTCAACGGCCTCCTCTATTTCATCACGGTCCTCTTCATTCCCGAGACGAATGGAAAGTCGCTGGACGAACTCGAGCATCTGTTTGATGGGAAATGAGCTTTTAGCTTTTAGGCGAGGTAATTGCAAAACCTCGGCGAAGTCGTGCCGGACGTCCGCCTGACGGC
>JAUNMP010000318.1 GCA_030537465.1 bacterium | reverse complement strand
ACGCCTCCGCCCGGTCCGGCCTCGCCAGCCCGATTTCAGAATGGGGATAGTCCAGAACGCCTGAGTCTAGACGCGGGGCGGGGTAATTCGGTATACTATACGGACCTTTCAACGGGTGAAAGGCATTTTGGAAGAGAGGCGAGCGTGAGTGGATTGGTGCGGACGCTGATGTGGGTCAGAGGCTATCTGACCTCCTCCATCGGCAAAAAGCAGGTGCTGGGCGTGGTCGGCGCGGGATTGGTGATGTTCCTTGTGGGCCACATGGTTGGAAATCTGCCGCTGCTCAATCCGGATGTCGCGGCATCGCAGGCGGCCTACAACGCCTACTGCAAGATGCTGACCGGACTCAAGCCGATGATCTGGTTCGTCGAGGCCGGTCTCGTCTCGATTCTGCTTCTCCACGCCGGTCTCGCGCTGATCCTCAAGCTCGGCAATTCGCAGGCCCGCGGCGGACGCTACGCGGTCGTGAAGCGCAAGGGGGATGCCTCGTTTGCGACCTACACGATGTTCGCCTCTGGTGTGATCATCCTCGTCTTCCTCGTGCAGCACCTCCTGTTCTTCAAGTTCGGCGCCTGGTACCTCTACCAGAACGCCGCGGGGGAGATCATCCGCGATATGTGGCTGACGACGGCGCTGACGTTCCAGAATCCCGTGTGGACGGCCGCCTATTCGGTGGCGTTGCTGGTGGCGGGGGCGCATCTGGTGCACGCGATTCCCTCGCTGTTCCGCACGTTCGGGTTGGTCCACGCGCGCTGGACGCCGCTCTTCAACCTCTTTGGCCGCTGCGCGGCCGCGGCGATCGTCGGCGGATTCGTCGTGACGGCGATCGGAACATGTGCCCTGATGCACACCGCAAAGGGTGAACAGCAGATCAAGAAGGCGCTGGCCGATCAGCCGCGGCTGGAGAAGGTGATGAAGGTTCAGAATGCCGCGAAGGGGGTGCAGAAGTGACGCTTGACTCGAAGATCCCGGGCGGTCCCCTCAACGAGAAGTGGACGCGCTATCGTCGCGACGTGAAGCTGGTGAATCCGGCGAACCGCCGCAAGTTCACCGTGCTGGTGGTCGGCACCGGCCTCGCCGGCGCCTCGGCGGCCTCCTCCCTCGCGGAGCTGGGCTACAACGTGAAGGTGTTCTGCATCCAGGATAGTCCGCGGCGCGCGCACTCCATCGCGGCGCAGGGTGGCATCAACGCGGCGAAGAACTACCAGAACGACGGCGACTCGGTGTGGCGTCTCTTCAAGGACACGATCAAGGGCGGCGACTTCCGCGCCCGCGAGGCGAACGTGCACCGTCTCGCCGAGGTGTCCAACGCGATCATCGACCACTGCGTGGCGCAGGGCGTGCCGTTCGGCCGCGACTACGGTGGGCAGCTCGACAACCGCTCCTTCGGCGGCGCGCAGGTTTCGCGCACGTTCTACGCGCGCGGCCAGACGGGTCAGCAGCTGCTGCTCGGCGCATACCAGTCGATGTCCCGCCAGGTGGCCCGCGGGCGCGTACAGGTCTTCGCCCGCCGCGAGATGATGGATCTCGTGCTGGTCGACGGACGGGCCCGCGGCATCATCGTGCGCAACCTCGTGACGGGGGCGCTCGAGCGCCATGCCGGCGACGCCGTGTGCCTCGCTTCGGGCGGCTACGGCAATGTCTACTACCTTTCCACGAACGCCCGCGGTTCCAACGTCTCCGCGGCCTTCCGCGCCTATAAGCGTGGCGCGCTCTTCGCGAACCCCTGCTTCACGCAGATTCACCCCACGTGCATTCCGCGCCACGGCGACCTGCAGTCGAAGCTCACGCTGATGAGCGAGTCGCTCCGCAACGACGGACGCATCTGGGTGCCGCGCAAAAAGGGCGACACGCGTCCGCCGGCGGAAATCCCCGAGAGCGAGCGCTACTACTACCTCGAGGAGAAGTACCCGAGCTTCGGAAATCTCGTGCCGCGCGACGTGGCGAGCCGCAACGCGAAGCAGATCTGCGACAAGGGCATGGGCGTGGGCGACACGGGTCTCGCGGTCTACCTCGACTTCGACGACGCGGTGCGCCGCCTCGGCGAGAAGACCGTGAGCGCCAAGTACGGCAATCTCTTCCAGATGTACGAGAAGATCACTGGCGAGAACCCCTACAAGACGCCGATGCGCATCTTCCCCGCGATCCACTACACGATGGGCGGACTCTGGGTCGACTACGAGCTCATGAGCACGATCCCCGGCTGCTTCGTGCTGGGCGAGGCGAACTTCTCCGACCACGGCGCGAACCGCCTCGGCGCCTCCGCGCTGATGCAGGGCCTCTCCGACGGCTACTTCGTGATCCCCTACACGCTCGGCGGCTATTTCGCCTCGACCCCGCTCGGCAAGGTGACGGGCGAGGAGGCGGCCTTCGTTGACAGCGAGAAGCAGTGCGACGAGCGAATCAAGCGCCTGATGTCCATCAAGGGACGCCGCACGGCGGGCGACTTCCACCGCGAACTCGGCAATCTCCTCTGGGAGCACGTTGGCATGGCCCGCAACAAGGCCGGACTCGAGAAGGCGCTTAAGAAGATTCCCGAGATCCGCGAGGAGTTCTGGAAGAACGTGACCGTGACGGGGTCCGCCGGCGACTTCAACCAGTGCCTCGAGCAGGCGGGCCGCGTGGCGGACTACCTTGAATTCGCGGAGCTGCTCACGCGCGACGCGCTCCACCGCGAGGAATCCTGCGGCGGACACTTCCGCGAGGAGAGCCAGACCGCCGAAGGCGAGGCCCAGCGCGACGACAGCCGCTTCTGCTACGTGGGCGCGTGGGAATACAAGGGCGACAACGTCGCGCCGGAGCTGTCGAAGGAGCCGCTCTCCTTCGAGAACATCGAGCTCGCAACCCGTAGCTACAAGTGAGGAACGCCATGAAGTTTACCGTGAAGATGTGGCGTCAGAAGAACGCACAGTCCGAAGGACATTTCGAGAGCGTGGAGGTGAAGGACATCTCCCCCGACATGTCCTTCCTCGACATGCTGGACGTCGTCAACGAGGAGCGCATCAAGAAGGGCGAGGAGCCCTTTGCGTTCGACAACGACTGCCGCGAGGGCATCTGTGGAACCTGTTCGCTCGTGGTGAATGGACAGCCGCATGGTGCCAACTACGGCTGCACGACCTGCCAGCTCCACATGCGCATGTTCACCGACGGCGAGACGATCACAGTGGAGCCGTTCCGCTCGAAGGCGTTTCCGATCGTGAAGGACTGCGTGATTGACCGTTCCGCGTTCGACCGCATCATCCAGGCGGGCGGCTACGTGAACGTGAACACGGGGTCCGCCCCCGAGGCGGCGACGACGCCCGTTCCAAAGCCCGATGCGGACCGAGCCTTCGCGGCGGCGGCCTGCATTGGCTGCGGTGCCTGCGTGGCGGCGTGCCCGAACGCGTCCGCGATGCTCTTCACCTCCGCGAAGATCGCCCACCTCGGGTCGCTCCCGCAGGGGAAGGTCGAGGCGGACCAGCGCGTTCTCGCGCTTGTGAAGCAGATGGACAAGGAGGGCTTCGGTGCCTGCACGAACGCCGGCGAATGCGCGGCGGTCTGCCCGAAGGAAGTCGGTCTCGACAACATCGCCCGCATGAACCGCCAGTACCTCAGGGCGACGATTTTCGCTGAGTGAAAAAGATAAAAGGATAAAAAATGGAAGTCTCCCAGATCTGTGAATTCTTCATGCTCTTCGCGTTCGGCTTTTCGTGGCCGTTCGCCATCGCGCGTACCTACAAGGCCGGACACAGCGGCAAGGGTGTGGCGGGCAAGAGCCCGATGTTCATGATCATCATCCTGCTCGGCTACGTCGGCGGCATCCTCGCCCGCTTGCTGGACGCCAACACCAGCAATGACTGGCTGGCCATCGTCTACGTCATCGACATGGCGCTCGTCTCCACGGACCTCACGCTCTACCTCTACTATTCGAAGAAGGGCAAGAAGGACTGACCAGGAACGAAGAGCGCCCCTTCGGGCGTTCGAGAAGGCGGCGGGCTTTGTGCCCGCCGCTTTTCATATTGGCGAAGAAGGCGTACTCCCATTCGGGCCTCCTCGTTTCGTGTTCTGGGCCCGCCCCCTCGTTGATTCGGGCAGGCCCGATCGGTCTGGCGGGCCTGCCCGATTGGGTCGTCGGGCCTGCCCGATTGG
>JAUNMP010000054.1 GCA_030537465.1 bacterium | reverse complement strand
CAGTTCGGCAATCTCGCGAAGACGAACAACACGATGATCATCCCGAGCGACCTCGCGAACGTCGCGGGCGTGCTCAAGGCCTGCACGAGCATTGTCAAGAAAGTCGAGTCCGCAAGCTGAGAAATTGAGTAGATAAATCCCCATTTCAGCTTGCGCGTACCTCGCGAAAACAGTAAACTATAGGGAAATTTTTTCGTGCCGATGGAAGCATCGGCTAACCAAAGGAGCAAAGAAGAACATGGCCAAGACGCCGAAATTCAATAACGCGAAGGTTACCGCGTGGGTTGACAAGTGGAACAAGCTCTGCACGCCGGACAAGATTGTCGTCGTGACGGGCACGAAGAAAGAGCACCTCGCGATTTGCGAGATGATGGTCAAGAACGGCCAGTTCATCAAGCTCAACCAGAAGAAGCGTCCCGAGTGCTACCTCGCCCGCTCGCATGAATCCGACGTGGCCCGTGTCGAGGGCCGCACGTTCATCTGCTCCAAGAAGGAGATCGACGCGGGTCCGACGAACCACTGGATGGATCCCGACCAGATGAAGAAGCTCATGACGAAGAGCTACACGGGCTGCATGAAGGGCCGCACGATGTACGTGATCCCGTTCGCGATGGGTCCGATCGGCAATCCCATCACCCAGTACGGCATCGAGCTCACCGACTCGCCGTATGTCGTCGTCAACATGAACATCATGACCCGCACGGGCGACGCCGTCATCAAGCACCTCGGCAAGGACGGTGACTTCATCCCCTGCATCCACTCCGTCGGCGCCCCGCTCAAGAAGGGCCAGAAGGACGTCGCGTGGCCGTGCGCGAAGAAGATCGAGGACAAGTTCATCACGCAGTTCCCCGAGGACGGCGAGATCTGGTCGTTCGGTTCGGGCTACGGCGGGAACGCCCTCCTCGGCAAGAAGTGCTTCGCGCTCCGCATCGCGTCCAAGCTCGCCAAGGACCAGGGCTGGATGGCCGAGCACATGCTCATCCTCACGCTCACCTCGCCTGAGAAGAAGCAGTACCACGTCACGGCGGCGTTCCCGTCCGCCTGCGGCAAGACCAACCTCGCGATGATGCTCCCGAAGCTCCCGGGCTGGAAGCTCCAGACGATCGGCGACGACATCGCGTGGCTCAAGCCGGGCGCCGATGGCAAGCTCTACGCCATCAACCCCGAGAACGGCTTCTTCGGCGTTGCGCCGGGCACGTCCATGGACTCCAACCCGAACGCGCTCAAGAGCTGCAAGAAGGGCACGATCTTCACGAACGTCGTTCTCACGCCCGATGGCGACATCTGGTGGGAAGACATGGGCATCAAGGCCCCGAAGGAAGGCGTTGACTGGAAGGGCAATCCCTGCTATGTCTGCGCGGACGATCCGTACCGCATGGGTCCGAAGCCGGGCATGACGAAGAAGGAGATCAAGGAGATGGGCTATGTCGCGGCCCACAAGAACAGCCGCTTCACGGCTCCGGCCGAGAACTGCCCGGTGCTCGACAAGCAGGGCTTCGCCGGCATGTACAACAAGAAGCCCACGGGCGTGCCGATCGACGCGATCCTCTTCGGTGGCCGTCGTCCGTCCACGATCCCGCTGGTGAACGAGGCCAAGGACTGGACCCACGGCGTGTTCATGGGTTCCGCCGCCGGTTCCGAGGTCACGGCCGCCGTCATCTCCGACCAGATCGGCCAGGTCCGCCGCGACCCGATGGCGATGCTGCCGTTCTTCGGCTACAACGTCGCGGACTACTTCCAGCACTGGCTGGAGATGGAGCGCACCTCCGCCGATGCGACCAAGCTCCCGAAGATCTACTTCGTGAACTGGTTCCGCAAGGGCGACGACGGCCGCTTCATGTGGCCGGGCTTCGGCGACAACAGCCGCGTCCTGAAGTGGATCTGCCAGCGCATCGAGGGCACGGTCAAGGCCAACGAGACCGCGATCGGCAACATTCCGTTCGCCAAGGACATCGACCTCGCCAACAACGACGAGACGGCGAAGTTCCATGTCGTCAAGGCCGACCTCGAGGAGATCCTCACGGTCGACAAGGAAGGCTGGAAGAAGGAAATCGCCACGATCGGCGCGTCCTACGACGAGTACGACGCCAAGGCGTCCAAGGATGCCAAGGTCAAGTCCACGACGGCCAAGCGCGTTCCGAAGGCTCTCCGCCAGGTTCTCGCCGACGTCACGGCCGCGCTTGCGAAGTAAGTTCGCATACGCGTGCAAGGGCGGGCGCGCGACTGAATGGCCGCGCGTCCTCTTTCAAGAGACCGCCTCCCTCGTGGGAGGCGGTTTTGTTTTCACCAGAGAGGAGGAAGAAATGTCGATGTTCTTTGACCGGAAGGGGATACTCCTGACGCTGTCCATCATTTTCGTTGTGATTCTCCTCTGTGTGATTGATCTGCGTTGTTCCTCTGCGCGGGACGAGCGCGCACGCCGTGAGAATGCTCCCCAGTTTGGCGCGATCGCCCATGTGAAGGAGGAGATGGCCGCAGGGAAGCAGGCCTGGGCCCAGCAACGCGAAGAACAGCTCAACGAACAGCTGCGAATGCTGAGGGTGATGACGAAGCGGTTCGCGGAGAAGGGCGAAAACACACGTGCGCGCGCGACAATCGCGCTCATCCAGGAAATCGAGCAGGAGAAGCGCCGCCGTGCCGAGAAGTCCGCAACAGATAGATGATTTTTGGTATAATTCCCTTTGATAAAGGAGATAGTTGGATGAAGAAGCTCGTAATTGCTGTTATTGCGTCGATGACGGCCGTCGCCGTCTTCGCGGAGTCCCCGCGTGTCGCGCGGCGTAAACCCCTCACCGCGAATGTCGGTGTTGTGAGCGTTGGCCTTGACACCTACTGGAAACAGTGTCCCGGACTGCTTGAGGACATGGTGAAGAAGGAGGGCGTATTCGCGAAGAAGCTCGAGTCCCACCAGGTGAAGGTCACGAGCTTCGGCATGAGCGACAATCCGCAGAAGGCCCATGAGGTCATTCCCGCGATGAAGGCCGCGGACCTCGACCTGCTCTTCGTCGACATGGTCACCTATGCGACGAGCTCGACCTTCGCGCCGTTCGTCCGCGAGCTGAACGTTCCGATCGTGCTCGTGGCGCTTCAGCCCGATACGCGTCTTGACTATGAGCATGCGACGATCTACAAGCAGCTCTACAACGACGACCTCTGCTCGGTTCCCGAGTTCACGGGTGTCGCGATCCGCTATGGCCGTCCCGTTTCGGATGTCGTGATCGGCATGCTCGAGGGGGATGCGAAGGCGGACGAGGAGATTCGCCAGTGGTGCGCCGTCGCGCACGTTCTCCACGATCTGCGCCGTGCCCGCTTCGGACTCATGGGCCATGTGCTCGAGGCGATGTACGACATGCAGGTCGATCCCACGGCCGTCTGCCGCACCTTCGGCTGCCATGTTGCGCTCTGCGAACCGGATGAGATCCTGCCGTTCTACCGTGCGCCCGAGACACCGGCCGTCGAGGCGATGAAGTCCCGCATCCTCGGCTTTTTCGACACGCCGGATCCCGTTTCCGATCCCTGGACCGAAAAGCTCACCGCGAAGGACCTCGACGTCGCCGCCAAGGCCGCCGTTGCGCTCGAGAAGTTCATCGACAAGCGTCAGCTCGACGGCTTCGCCTACTACTACGAGGGCGAGCCCGAGTCCATGACGCGCGAGCTGGTGACGAACTTCATCGTCGGAAACTCGCTCCTCACCGCCGCCGGCTTCCCGATGTGCGGCGAATTCGACCTCAAGAACTGCGTGGCGATGATGATCTTCGACCGTCTGGACATTGGCGGCAGCTTCGCCGAGTTCCATCCGATCGACTTCGGTCGCGACACCGTGCTTGTCGGCCATGACGGTCCCCACCACCTGAACATCGCCGCCAAGAAGCCCGTGCTCCGCTCCCTCAAGAAGTACCACGGCAAGCCCGGCAAGGGTGCAGGCGTGGAGTTCAACATCAAGGAGGGTCCGATCACGATGATGTCGCTTGGGCTCAAGGCCGACGGACACTTCAAGTTCATCGTCGCCGAAGGCGAGTCCCTTGCCGGTCCCATCCCGCCCACGGGCAACACGAACACCCATGGCAAGTTCCTTCCGGACGTCCGCACGTTCCTCCGAAACTGGACGCTGGAAGGTCCGACCCACCACTTTGCGCTCGGCATCGGCCACCACGCCGCCGAGATCGAGAAGCTCGGCCGCGCGCTCGGCATCGAGACGGTTGTCGTCACGCCCCGGAAGTGAGGTTATGAATGAAGCGGATTCTTCTTGCGTTTGCCATCTGTTCCTCTATGTGCGGAGGCGCCCTGGCCGGTGAGGTCTTCGGGACGCCCGTGAAGCTGGATGGATGTGGTGACATGGCGATGGCGCTGAGCCTGGAGGGGGATATCCTCTACGCGGGCTGTGGGCAGCGAATCGTCGTCTACAGCGTGAAGAATCCGCTCAAGCCCCGCAAGCTTGGCATGGTCTCGGGATTCGGTGGCGTCCGCCAGATCGCCAGCCAGAACGGCATGGCCTACGTCGCGACGCGCGAATCCGGATTCTGGATCGTCGACGCAACCAATCCCGCGAAGCCGCGCATCCGCTCCCGTTTCGACTGCTGCGAACTCGCCACGGGTGTCGATGTCGCCGGCAATGTCGCGTTCCTCGGCCAGCGGCAGAACGGCGTGGAGTTCATTGACGTTTCAGACCCCGACCATCCCGCGCATATCGCGATGCGGAAGACCGACGAGAGCCAGAGCGTCAAGTATCGCGATGGCTATGTTTATTCCGGTGACTGGGGCACTGGTCGTCTCACCGTCTTCGATGCGCGCGACATGAAGAACATTCGTCAGGTCGCGTATGTACCGCTCTGGGGATATGGCGACGGCGTGTGGATGAAGGGGAAGTACCTCTACGCGGCCACGGGACACCACGCCAAGAACCGCGACTACGCGACGCTGACCTACAAGCCGGTCGATACGCCGGAGATCCGCAAGTTCGGAAAGCTCGACGCTGGTTCGGGCTGCGGACACGGTCTCGACGTCTTCGATATCTCCAATCCGGCGGATCCCCAGCGCGTCGGGCGCGTCGACTACCCGCCGTTCTACGCACGCGGGCTCGACATGTGGACGCCCCGCACGAGCGCGAACTCGGATGTCGTCTTCGCCGCTCAGACGCACAATGGCATCTTCGCGGTCGATTGTTCCGATCCGGCAAAACCGAAGGTGCTGGATCGTTGGGTGTTCCCCGTTGAAGGAAAAACACAATGGCCAAGCTGTTGTATTGGCTCCATTGCCGTGGGCGATGGCTGTGTCTACGTTGCCGGGCAGGGGTGCGGCGTGCTCGCGATTCCCGCCAAGTTTGCCGCCAAGGAGACGTTCCGTCAGGGGGCGTCGCCGATCAATCACGATTATCGTGAACCTTATCCGACGGACGATGCGGCCTTTCATGTGTGGCATCCTGCCAAGCCTGGTCAGGCGCGTGGTGTCGCGCTGAAGGATGATCTCGTCTATGCGGCCTGTGGCGACGCGGGGCTCCATGTCCTGAAGATCCGTTCCGAAGGTGGATTCCAGAAGATTGGCGAACTCGTGGGGCGCGAACGCGTGTTCGATGTCCAGGTCGAGGGTAATCGCCTTTATACGGCGGAGGGTCGCGAAGGCTGGGCCATCTATGAAATGGATGCCGCAGGTACATCCTTCCGTGAGATTTCACGCAGGAAGTGGATTGACGACAAGAAGGACCCCGCCATCTGGGTCTGGAAGCCGAAACCTGGTCTGGTTGCGCTGTCGACCCGCCGCAACGGCGCCTGGCTGTATGCCGATGACAATATCCAGGCCGAGAGACCATTGGGCACGGTGTCGGGGTGTCCGGGATGGGACAAGTACCTGATGGACCAGGCGATCGGCGGAGGCCGTTGGCTTGCTTTCAACTCGGCCAATTCCTACCTTCGCTGGTTCGATCTGAACACGCCGCCGCCGTACAAGGTGATTTCCACCGAGAACAACCGCATCTACCTTTCGAATGGCATCTGTCGGTTCTCCGACGACCTCGCCCTGGCCACCTGCGGCGAGAATTATCTCTTCCTCAAGCCGGGCGAATGCGATCCCGCCGATGGCGCCAAGTGGACGACGAAGAAATTCCCCGGCAAGCGGATGAATGGCATTCCGCGCGTCTCGCCGGAAGGACTGGTCGTGCTCACCTGCCGCATCAGGCGCAAAATCGGGCTCTGGGATTTCGCGGATCCTGAAAAGCCGAAGTTCCTGAATCAGTGGACCGTCTCGGGAAATCCCGACATCGCGGCTTTCTACAAGGGGAAAATCGTTGTCCCCTGCGGACACCAGGGTGTTCTCATGCAGAAATAAGCCACATTTGGTGGCGGCGACGATGGGAGTTTGCTGATGAAGCGCGAGATGAGGACGGGAGTCACCGCGTGTGCGGTCTTTCTGCTGGGAATTCCCTTGGCGCAGGCGGAGTCTCTGTGCGCCCGTTTTGTACGACTGGAGGTGACGGCGTCGCGTCCTGGTGTGGATGGTGCGCCCGACTACGCGAACCGCAGTTGGCAGATCTGCGATCTGAAGCTCTTTTGCGAAGGGAAGGAGATTCCGCTGAAGGGGGCGAAGGTCGTTTCGCCTGGTGATGGTGTTGTCCACAACGAGGGCCCCGCCCAGTGTCTGGATGGGGATGTGAAGACGAAGTACCACGGACGCTACCGCCAGCCGCTCGTGATCGACCTTGGCGCGGTGATGCCACTTGACGGCTATACCTTTGTGACGGGCAACGATGCGTACGGACGCGATCCGCGCGATTGGACCTTCGACGTTGGCGTTGCCGCGGACGATGATGGCGGCGTCCTCTGGACGCGTGCGGACGAACAGGTTGGGGTTGATCTCACTCGCGACCGCCGCACGGAGGTGAAGCCCGGCTATTCCCTTCGGAAGGTCCGTGAGCTAGGTGTCTCCGGGTCGCGTGCCGTTGACCGCTGTCGCGAGCAGATGCGGTGGTTCAGCGCGGATGCCGCCCGACGTTCGCTTGCGCACCTGAAGGCGCAGCAGGGCTACGACTACGCTAAGCACGCATCGGCTGTCGAGGCGCTCATCGCCCGTGAGGATGCGGTGCGCGCGGCGCTACAGGCTCCGTTTGGCGGCGTGAGGGGCAACAAGAAGGAAGACCCAGTGGTCCCCGCCGTTGCGAATGCCGTCTCGATCGGCGAGGCCGTTCGTCTCGTCGAGGCCTATCGCGCGGCAATGCTCGCGAATCCGATTCTCGACTTTGATCAGCTTCTGCTCATCCGTCGGAAGATGGCACATCCTGCATCGGCGTTTGGTGGACGCGCCTGCGGATTCCTCGGACTCAATGCCCATAATCATTGGGATATGAACCGCACGGGCTACGATAACGAAATCGGCGTTCTTTCGAATCTTCGTGGCAAGCAGCGGTTCAGAACCCTCTACAAGCCTACGGACACCTCGGTCGTGCGCGACCTGGACCTTGACTTCGATGCCTCTCGCATTCTCTTCACGACTTACCGCGGCACGAATAACCTGTTTGGCGTGTATGAGGTGAAGGTTGAGAAGGGTGAGAAGGGGGGCATCATAAGTGCCTCTGTTCCTCAGATGGTGTCGCCGGCCGAGCACCTGGATATCCAGTGGTGGGATGGCTGCTATTTGCCGAACAAGGATCAGGTAATCATGCTCGGCACGGCCGCCTATCAGTTCCTGCCGTGCGAAGACGGCAACATGCCGATGTGCGTGCTGTACCGCGTGGATCGCAAGACCGGGGAAGTCCGGCAGCTCACCTACGAGCAGGATTCGGACTACACGCCCTCCATCACGCACGACGGACGCGTGATGTTCACGCGCTGGGAATATTCGGATATCCCGCATTTCTTCTCCCGCATTCTGATGACGATGAATCCCGATGGCGTCGGCCAGCTGGCGCTTTGGGGGTCGGGATCCTGGGTGCCGACGTTCTTCTACAACGCGCGTGTCGTACCCGGGGATCCGCACCTCATCACGATGTTCGGCGGCGGTCACCACGATCGTGCCGAGGTGGGGCGCATCTTCCAGGTCGATCCCACGCTCGCCCGCGCCTACCCGTTCCGTTATGATCCGCCAAGCCGCCAGTGGGGCGTGCTCAACAACTATCTGCGGATTCCCGCCCAGACTTTCCCGAAGGAGAAGACCGGCCTTGTGCAGGAATTCCCCGGCTGGGGCAAGGATGTGGAGGGGGACATGGCCGACGGCTACACCAAGAACCAGTTCGCGCGCGGCAAGCCGTATTTCTCCTTCCCGTATCCGCTGGACCGCACGCACCTGCTGGCGACGGTGAAGACCTCGCCCAATGCGCCGATGGTGCTCTGCCTGGTGGATGTCTTCGACAACATCACGATTCTCGCGGAGAATCCGGAGGGTCTCTACTGCGAGGCGATGCCGTTTGTGCCACGGACGCGTCCGCCAATCATCCCCGACCGCTCCGTTCCCGGAAAGAAGACGTGCAGCGTCCATATCGCGGACATCTACAACGGACAGGGACTTGTGGGCGTGCCGCGCGGCTCGGTAAAGCGCCTGCGCGTCTTCTCCTACCACTACAACTACCATAAGACAGGCGGACACTCCACGCCGGGACTTGACCGCGTGGAGTCCGGTTGGGACATCAAACGTGTGCTGGGCACCGTGGACGTCGAGAGCGACGGAAGTTGTTGCTTCGAGATGCCCGCCAATACGCCCATCTCCCTGCAGCCGCTTGATCAGGATGGTGCCGCGCTCCAGCTCATGCGTTCGTGGGTGACGGGTATGCCGGGAGAGCGCGTCTCCTGCACGGGGTGCCATGAGGACAACCGCAGCTCGGTGCGCACGCGCGAGACGATCGCCGACCGCAAGTACCACAAGGGCGAGATCCAGAAGATCAAGCCGATTGATTCCGACGGGGTGCGTCCCTGGGGATTCGCCGCAGAGGCGTGGCCGGTCGTGCAGAAGTACTGCCTCACCTGCCATGGAGACGAAAAGACGGCGCCGTTGCGTGCAGCCGACCAGGGGGGATACAATGAAAAGGAGCCCTCAAAGCTGTCTGGATTGAGGTTCACGATGCGGACGCCCGAGGAGGCGTATCGCATGCTTCATCCGTACGTGCGGCGTCCAGGACCGGAGAGCGAAATCCCTACGTTGCGTCCGCTCGACTACCACGTCTCGACGAGTCCGCTCGTCCAGATGCTGCGCCGCGGGCACCATGGCGTGGAATTGGAGCAGTCCGATTGGGAGGTGTTCTACACCTGGATCGACCTCAATGCGCCGTGGAAGGGGAAATGGGGACCGTCCGCGTTCACCACGGACAACTATATGGTTGGATGCACGAACCAGGTCGAGCGCCGTAAATACCTTCTCAACGCCTATGCGGATACGCAGGACGATCCCGAGGCGGAGTACGACGCGCATCTGGCGAAGGTTCAGGCCCGCACTGTGAAGCCGGTGCCGCCGCGCGCGGTGAAGCGTCCCGAGGCTGTGTCTGTCCGCGTGTCAGGGTGGCCGATTGACAACCTGAACCGTGCTTCGGCCCTGCAGCTCGGTGAAATCGACGAAATCCCGCAGATCACCACGAAGACCGTGTCACTGGGGGATGGACAGTCGATGACCTTCCGTCGGATTCCCGCCGGCAGTTTCGTCATCGGGCGCGCGGATGGTGCGAGCGATGAGCGTCCCTGCGCGGCGGTGACGATCGAGAAACCGTTCTGGATTTCCGAAACCGAGGTGCGCAACGATCAGTACGCGATTTTTGACCCGGAACACGATTCTGGTTGGCAGGATCAGTTCGGCAAGGATCATTGCGCGCCCGGATGGGTTGGGTGCCATCGTCGGATGCCGGTGGTGCGGGTGACCTGGATGGAGGCACGGGCTTTCTGTGACTGGTTCGCGAAGAAGACCGGATTCAAGGCGGACCTGCCAACTGAGGCGCAGTGGGAGTGGGCGGCGCGTGCGGGATCGAGCTCGCTGTTCCCATGGGGAGGCCTCGACGACGACTTCTCGCCGTATGCGAATCTGGCGGACAGGGATGTCCGCAACATGTCCCTGGGCTGGGAAGGGAAGGCTGGCGCCATGCGCTGCCGCCGTCCCTACAGGATTGCACAGAACTTCCCGCTCCATGACGAGCGTTGGAAGGACGACTGGTTCTGCCTGAACTATGTCGCGCGCACGGAGCCGAACATCTGGGGACTCTATGACATGCACGGAAACGCGTCGGAATGGACGCGTAGCGACTATGTGCCCTATCCGTATGTCGAGACCGATGGGCGCAATGCAGGCGATCCCAAGACGAAGAAGGTTGTGCGTGGTGGCAGCTTCGCCTCGCGTCCCCGTGAGGCCACCAGTTCCTGCCGCATCGGCTACGAGACCTGGCAGAAGGTCTTCGACGTCGGCTTCCGCGTTGTCTTCCCGGCAGAGGATTGAAACACGAAGACTGCCAACGGGGCATTGCCGACGGGATTTGGCTATGATACAATACACATTTTGTGAATCAGAAGAGTAAAGATTTCAAATTCTCGGGGAAGTATAGATGAGTGCTGCCAAGAAATCCGACAAGCCTGCGAATCCTTTTCTCAAAAAGGCCGCCGGACCCAAGCCGTTGACTCGCTCGGCGATGAAGAGCCAGCAGAAGCATGGTGGTCTTGGTCATGTCGGCCGTGGCCTTGGCGGCGGTCTTGATTCCCTCATTACGCCGACGGTTCCGCCGGCGGCGGTTGCGCCTGTGGTGCAGACTGTTGCCTCGGTGACGCCGATTGTGTCCCAGTCTGTCGCCGAGGTGGTTCCTGAAACAGAGAAGGTCCTTCAGGTTCCGCCGCAGGACATCGAGCGCTGTCCGTTCCAGCCGCGTACGGAGTTCCGTCGCGAGGAGTTGGACGACCTTGTCGAGTCCATTCGCGAGAATGGCGTCATCCAGCCGTTGACCTGCCGTCGTCGTGCGGATGGAAAGCTCGAGCTCATCTGCGGCGAACGCCGTCAGCGCGCCTCGATCGAGGCGGGACTGAAGCTGGTCCCCGTCGTGCTCCATCAGGTCGAGGACGATGTCGCAGCCGTGATGTCGATCACGGAGAACCTGCAGCGCGACAACCTCAATCCCATTGAAGAGGCGGAGGGATATCAGTCGCTCAAGACGCGCTTCAACCTTACATATGATGAAGTCGCGCGCCGTGTCGGCAAGAAGAACCGTTCTTCCGTCGCCAACCTGGTTGGACTGCTCGAACTTCCTGTGGAAGTTCGCGACTACGTGCGCCGTGGTGCGATTACGCTGGGTCATGCAAAAGTGCTTCAGGGCGTCCTCTCGAAGTACAACAATCCCGCCGAGGTCCGAGAGCTCGCGGATGCCTGCGTTACGTTCGCCGATCCGCGCACGGGGCGCCCGATTCCCGGCATTACGGTGCGTGAACTCGAGCGCCGTGTGGCGAAACTCCATGCACCTGTCGTCGAGCGGAAGGCTGGAATCCCTGACATCCCCGAGAACTACTGCCGTCAGTTGAGCGAGGAGATCCACAAGCACCTCGGCTGTGCGGTTCGTCTGACGAGCGGCATGACGCACGCGAACGGCAAGCATGTGAAGGGCGTCCTCGAGATTGATTTCATCGACAACGACGATCTCGACCGCATTCTCACGATGCTTGGCGTGAAGATGGACTAAAGACAGTTCAAGGTTCAAGGTTCCGAGTTCCAGGTTCAAAGTTCCAAGTTCCAGGTTCAAGGTGTCGTGGTATGATGGTGAAGGGAATCGTCGCGCTGGGCGCGGTTTTGGTTGGCGCGTCCGTGATGGGGGCGTCCATCTCCTTTACCGAGGCCGATGCGAAGCTTGCGTATGACACGGCGGCGGGGTTGGTAAAGGACTGCACGCCGCGGAATGCGGGGACGCCGGGGGCGATTCGCGCGGCGATCTGGTTGAGCATCCGCGCGGGGGCGATGGCATCGGTGGACCGTTTCCGAGACAATATCTACGACGAGGTCCATGATTTCGCAAATGTCGTGCTGGACATCCCCGGTGAGAATCCTGAGGCCCCGTGGATCATCCTGATGTCCCACTTCGACACGGCGCCGAAAGTCGCGAAGGGGTTCGAAGGAGCGAACGACGGTGCGTCCACCTCGGGTTTGCTTGTGGCGTTGGCAGGAGCCATCAAACGTGCCGGGCATGCCCGCGACAACATCATGCTCGCATGGACGGACGCGGAGGAATGTCGGATCGCCTATATGCCGCGCGATGGATTCCAGGGATCGAAGCGCCTCCTGAAGATGGTCCGCGAGAAGCGGCGCACGGTGAAGGCCGTCATCTGCCTTGACATGCTGGGCGATCGGGACCTGAACATCGAGATCCCCTGGAACTCAACGCCCTCGCTGCGTCGGCAGGCGCTGCAGGCGGCGAAGAATGCGGGGGTCGCCGACAAGGTGTCCCTGCGCGATTCCATCACCGTGAAGGACGACCATTCCGCGTTCTTCGAGGCGGGATATCCCGCCATCGACATCATCGACTTCGACTATGGCAGCACGCGTGGGAAGAACGATTACTGGCACACGCCGAAGGACACGATGGACAAAATTTCGGAGGCGAGTCTCCTCGCCTCCGGTAAGCTCGTCTCCGAGCTGCTGAATCTGATCGTCAGTCGTTAGAACAGATCCGTGACTGCCTTGTCGATGCCGTCCACGTCGACGACGAGCGTCTGCGTGATCGGTGCCTTCTCCATGGCGACGAACGAAGCGGGGGGATTGTCCAGGACGTCCTTCCCGAATGCGCGCTGGCATGTTTCCGGGAACTTGTAGGGCGTGGCCGTCGCGGCGATGACGCACGGTGTGCCGTCCTTCGGATAGCCCAGCTTGCGCGCCACGGCCGTGGCGACCGCGGTATGCGGATCGAGCACATAGCCGCAGTTGTCGTGCATCAGGCGCATCTCGGCCTCAGTCTCTTCGGGCGTCGCGAAGGCGCCGATGAAGTCCGCCTGCAGACGGGTCTTTGCGGCGTCGTTCAGCGCGTACTTGCCAGTGGACGAGAAGTCGTTCATCAGACGCTTCGTCTCGGCCGCGGCGGCGACGGGATCCTCGAGGCCGCCGTTGATGAGCCACAGGAGGCGCTCCACGTTGGAGGACTTGCGGATGTCCATCGACGGAGAGTTCGTCACCGTGAACTTTTCGCCCGGATCGTAGACGCCCGTGTTGATGAAGCGCGTGAGCACGTCGTTGATGTTCGACGCGCAGACGAACTTACGGATGGGGGCGCCCATGAGCTTCGCGTAGTACGCGGCGAGGATGTTGCCGAAGTTGCCCGAGGGGACGACGACGTCGAACTCCTTGCCGAGCTGCGCGGCGGAGAGCAGGTAGTAGCCGATCTGCGGCACGAGGCGACCGATGTTGATCGAATTCGCGGAGGAGAGCGTGATGCCCGCCTGTTCGGCCTGGGCACGAATCGCGGGATCGGAGAAGATCCGCTTCACGGCGGCCTGAGCGTCGTCGAAGTTTCCGCGGATGGCGATGCCGTGCACGTTCTTCGCGGCAGGCGTCGTCATCTGCAGACGCTGGATGCGCGAGGTGCCGGTGTTCGGGAAGAACACGGCGATCTCGATGCCAGGCACGTCGGCGAAGCCCGCCATCGCGGCCGAACCGGTATCGCCCGACGTCGCGGTGAGGATGAGCACGCGCTTGCCTTCGGCAGCGGCGACCATCAGGACGGGGAGGACCGAGAGGGCGACGTCCTTGAACGCGCCTGTCGGGCCCTGGAACAGTTCGAGGATCTTGAAGCCGTCGGCGTCCACGAGGGGAATCGGATTCTCTGCGGGGAACTTGGCGAGCAGATTCCGGATGGCGTCCTCGCGGACGTTCTCCGGAATGTCGTCGAAGATGGCGCCGAGGGCGATGCGTTCCGCGCCTTCCAGCGTCGCGCACCTGCTTACGTCGACCTTTCCGACGATGCGGGGCACGAAGAGCCCGCCATCCGGGGCAAGCCCCCGGAGGACGCAGGGAAGGGAGGTGTTCTCGGTTGCGGAACGGGTACTGGTGAATTTCATTTTACTTTGCGGCCTCTTGCAGCTGGTTTTCGGCGATGGTGGTGAAGCCCGCATCGGCCAGCACGGCCTCCGCCTGGGTCTCGTTCTTGAAGCGGAACACGAGCACGGCCTTTTCGCTGCTGGTGGAGGCGAAGGCGTAGGAATACTCGATGTCGCACCCCTTTTCGGAGAGCGTCGAGACGACCTGCGCCATGCCGCCCGGGCGATCGGGCACCGTGACGGCGACGACGGGCGTCGTCTTCACGAGGTACTTGTTCGTGCGAAGCACGGTCTCGGCCTTCTCGTGGTTGTCCACGATGAGGCGGGCGATGCCGAAGTCCTGCGTCTCGGCGAGCGAGAGCGTGACGAGGGAGACGCCATTGTCGGCGAGGACCTTGCAGACCTGCGCGAGCTGGCCGACCTTGTTCTCGAGGAAGACGGAAATCTGGTTGATGGTCATATGAAGACTCCTTTCAGCTGTTTATTCAAACATTCAATCATTCGAACATTCAAACAACTTCGCGCTCACTTTCGGCGGTTGTCGATCACGCGCTTGATCTTGCCCTGGCTGCGCGGAAGGGTGCCCGGCGCGACGAGGTAGATTTTCGGGGAGAGTCCGACGATCTCCTTGATGGACGCGGCGACGCGCTTGCGGATCGTCTCCATGGCGGCGACGGAGTCGCTGAACGTCTCGGCGGTGACCTCGACCTTGAGCTCGAAGAGGTCCATCGTTTCCGTGGACGAGAGCTCGATCATGTAGTGCGGCGCGATCTCCGGAACCTTCATGAGGCAGGCTTCGATCTGGCTCGGGAAGACGTTGACGCCGTGGATGATGAGCATGTCGTCGGTGCGGGCGTGGACGCGGTCCATCACGCGCATCGTGCGGCCGCACTTGCACTGTTCGACCTGCAGGCGCGAGAGGTCGCGCGTGCGATAGCGGACCATTGGCGTGCCGACGCGGTCGAGCGTCGTGAAGACGAGCTCGCCCTCTTCGCCGTCGGGGAGCACCTCGAGCGTGTCGGGGTCGATGATCTCTGGGTAGAAATGGTCTTCCCACACGTGCATGCCGTGGCAGAACTCACAGTTGCCCGCGACGCCGGGGCCGGCGATTTCGGTGAGACCGTAGATGTCGTGCGCGGTGATGCCGGAAATCGCCTCGATCTTGGCGCGGATTTCGTCCGTCCACGGCTCGGCGCCGAAGACGCCGTGCTTGAGCTTCGTGTCGCGGCGGAAGTCGACGCCCAGCTGCTCGGCGACGGTCGCGAGGTGGAGGAAGTAGCTCGGGGTGCAGCAGATGGCCGTGACGCCGAGGTCCTTCATCAGCATGATCTGCTTCTCGGTGTTGCCCGCGCCGGTCGGGAGGACCGCGCAGCCGAGTTCCTCGGCGCCGTAGTGCGCGCCAAGCCCGCCCGTGAAGAGTCCGTAGCCGTAGGAGACCTGGACGACGTCGTCCGCGGTGATACCGTACATCGCCATGCAGCGCGCGACGCCATCGGTCCAGATCTTGACGTCGTTCTTCGTCTGCGGAATGCAGATTGGCTTGCCGGTGGTGCCCGACGAGCAGTGGAAGCGGTTGATCTCGCGCATCGGCGCGGCGGTGAGGCCGTAGGGGTACTCGTCGCGGAGGTCCGTCTTCTTCATGAACGGGAACTTGGCGAGGTCCTTGAGCGTCACGAGGTCCCGGGGCTTCACGCCTTTCTCGTCACAGCGGCGGCGGAAGAGCGGCACGCGCTCGTATTCGTAGGGGATGAGCTTCTGAAGCTTGGCGAGCTGCATCGCGCGCAGCTCCTCGACGGGCATGAAGTCGGGCTTCGAGATCGGATTGATGTCAGGGGTCATTTGTCCAGTTCCTCCAGTGCGTTGAGTAGTGAAGTCATGTCGGCGTCAGTGCCAATGGTGATACGAAGACGGTCTCCGGTTTCGGGGCCGGGGAAGTAGCGGACGAAGATGTTCCGCCGGCGGAGCTGTTCGAAGATCTCCGCCGCTGGACGGTGCGCGGGGCGGGCGAACAGGAAGTTGGATTGGGATTTGGGAACATCCCAGCCGCGGCGACGAAGCTCGTCCGCAGTCGCCTCGCGGGTCTTGCAGACCTTGGCGGCGTTGGCGCGCATCCAGGGAAGGTCGGAAAGGGCGGCGAGCGCGACGTCCTGCGCGAGGGCGTCGACGTTGTAGGAGTCCTTGACCTTGTAGAGGGCCTCGATGAGATCCTCCGGGCCCACGCAATAGCCGAGGCGCAGGCCCGCGAGCGAGAAGCTTTTGGAAAGAGTGCGCATCACGACGACGTTCGTGTTGTCCGGCGCCGTGGCGAGCTCCATGCAGGAGTCGTCCGCGAAGTCGACGTAGGCCTCGTCCACGATCACCACGCCCGGGAAGGTCTTCGCGAAGGCGGAGACGACCTCGCGCGGATAGCGGATGGAGGTGGGGGCATTGGGATTGGTGAGCAGGAAGAGCGCGACCTGAACGCCGTTGGCCTCGACGACGGGCGTCTGCCAGGAGAAGCCGGAGGCGAGCGGACTCGGCACGAACGGGACGTTGCGGATTGCCGCGAGCGTTTTATAGAGGGAATAGCTGGGATCGCAGGAGCCGATGGCCTCGTCGTCGTCGACGAAGGCGCGCGCGGCGAGCGTCAGGACCTCGTCCGAACCGTTGCCGACGAAGATGCGCGCGGCGTCCGTCTTGTTGATCTCGGCGATCTTCGCGCGGAGTTCCCCGAAGACGGGGTCGGGATAGCGGCGCAGACGGTCGAGATTGTAGGACTCGAGCACCTTCGTGACCAGCGGAGAGGGCAGATAGGGATTCTCGTTCGTGTTGAGCTTGATGACCGACTTGTCCTTGGGCTGTTCGCCCGGCGTGTAGGGGACAAGGGCCTGGACGGATTTCGCGATTCTCATTTTTTTGATTCCACAGTCGATTGAGGTTCGGGCTTGAGCAGGACCGCGCTCGTATGGTAGGCCCGGCGCGCAAGAATGAAGACGAGGTATTTTTCGTCCGTGCAGTGGGTCGTGAGATTGGCGACTTCCGTGACGCGCTCGCGACGCATCACGTCCTTCAGGACCTTGATGTTGTTGCTGACCGTGACCGTGTCGGAGAACCACCGACAGGAAACTTCGTTTGGCGACTGGGGATTGCCGCTGGCGATCGGGATGAAGGTGAGAAGGAACCAGCCAGAATTCTCGACTTCGACGGTCGCGCTGGGCCTGCGTCCACCGTCGACCCGCACGCCGTTGTAGGCGCGTGTGACGTGCACGGACGTGCATCCCGTTCCGATTCCGAGAAGGGCCAACACAAGGAGAACAAGAGCGAGAAGTCTCATTTCGCACCTCCCGCGATGGGGGACTTCACGAGCACGCAGGAAATCTGAGTCTCACGGAAGGTGATGACATAGGGAATGGGAATCGGGAAGGAGGTCCCGGGAATCGAGAGGAAGACCTGCTCGTCGTTGAAGACGTTGAGTTCCTCGACATCGCAGCTCTTCCGCGCCGCATAGCGCGTGAGGCGATTCTGCAGAATGTCGGCGTTCACGTCGTTCGAGAAGAATCTCCAGATGAACTTCGAGTTCTCTCGCGCATTGCCGCATGCGAGCGGCCATGCGTTGAAGAGATACCAGCCGTTGTTTGCGATGACCACGTGCTCGGACGGCTCTCCTCCCGCGGCGCGGATGCGCAGCGCTCCTGCCGAGCCGGACTGAATGGGTGCGGACTCCATCGAGAAGCATCCCGCAGTCAGCGCGAGGAGGGCGAGAAGCCCCCATTGGAAGAGTGTGATTTTCATGCGCGGAAATTATATCAAATCGGCTTGACTTTTGCGTCAGAATAATCATAAAATATGTGCCGCAAATGAACCAGATTCTCCATAAAATTCTTCAGGTTTTCTTCGTCCTTGGCTTCTTCGGCATTGTCGTCACCGGCGTGATGGTGTCATACCCGAAGTATCGCCAGGCGAGTGGCCTTGCGGAAGAGCGTGCGCGCATTCAGCGCCGCATCGACGAGAAGACTCGTGAAATCGCGGAAATCAAGGCGATGCAGCAGCGTTTCAACACCGATCGGGAGTTCGTTGAGACGCTCGCTCGGCGGAATCGGCGTGTCTTCCCGGGTGAACTCGTGTTCATCTTCGACGATTGAAGTTTGCACTTCACTTCATGTTGTGGAGGGTCCTGAGGTTTCTGATTGCACTGGCGGCGCTCCCGCTGGCCTGGGGTCTGACGTGGACGTTCATCAATGTGCTGGGGCGGATCCCCGCTCCTGAGGGTGCTTTGGTTGCCCCTGGGGTAGTTGTCGTCTTTGCGGGGCTCGTCATTCAGCTTCTCACGTGGTTGGTTTTGCCAATGCCCGTCAGGACCTATGTGCTGGGACATGAACTGACGCACGCGCTTTGGGGCGTGCTCTTCGGCGCAAAGGTCTCGAAGTTGCGCGTGGCCGCAAAGGGTGGTTCCGTGACGCTTTCGAAGTCCAACGTCCTGATTACGCTGGCACCGTACATCTTCCCTTTCTACACGATTCTCGTTGGGCTGGTGGCATTGCTCACACGATGCTTCGTCTCTCCGTTGCCGTGGCCCTGCGTTTGGCTTTTCCTGGTCGGCTTCACCTGGAGCTTCCACTGTTTCTTCACCATTCGATCCCTGCTCCAGGCACAGCCCGACATTGAGGAATACGGGCACGTCTTCTCCTATGTATTCATTTGGGTCTTCAACGTGTTGGGCGCCGCGGTCTGGGTCATCTGTGTGGCCGGCATCTCCTGGAAGGAATTTGGCGGGTTGCTCTGTACGCGTGTGACCAGCGCGTACTCCTTTGTCTGGCAAGGTTGTGTGTGGGTCTATGAATCTCTACGTACACTTCCCGTTCTGCAGGGCTAAGTGTGCCTATTGTGCGCTGCTCTCCCGCGTCGGCGCGTCGGCAGTCGCACGCGCGGATCATGTCGCGCGCATTGTCCGCGATCTGCCGAACGGCCCTCTTGAGACAGTCTATTTTGGCGGAGGCACACCCGCACTCTGTGATCTCGCGCCGGTGTTCGAGGCTTTATCTCCACGAATTGATCCGGCCGGCGGAACGGAATTCACGGTGGAGCTGCATCCTCTTGATGTGAAGAGCTCCGCGCTGGAATCGCTTCGTCGAGGTGGAGTCAACCGGATTTCGCTTGGCGTGCAGAGCTTTGACGACGGCGTGCTGAATGCCATGGGGCGTGGCCATACGGCGGTGGAGGCGGAAAGGGCCTTCCGCGAGGTGAAGACGGTCTTCCCCAATGCGGGCATGGATCTGATCGCCGGCTGGCCGGGCTGCTCCGACGGCAGCTGGAGGGAGACGTTGATGCGGGCGTTGGCCCTGGAGCCCGTGCACATGAGCTGCTATTCGTTGATTCACGAACCCAAGACACGATTGGATCTGGCTGTGCGGAAGGGGGCGTTGACACTCCCAGACGACGATGCCGCGCTCGCGCAGGTGTCGATGGCACGTGAGGCCTTCGCCGCCGCGGGGCTTGCCCGCTACGAGGTCTCCAACTATGCCCGCCCGGGATTCGAATGCCGGCACAACTGCGCGGTTTGGCGAGGTGAGGACTACGTGGGACTTGGAGAGGGGGCCCACGGACGGGTTGGTTTCGCGCGGACGATTGGCATGGCGACCGGCTATTCGACTGAAGCGGTCACGCCTGAAGAAGATGCCTTTGAGCGCGCGGTGCTGGGGCTTCGAACGGCGTTTGGAATTGATCTCGCGGACATTGCGAACCGCCATCCGCTGCTCGCCGAACGACTTCCCGCGTGGCGGCGGAGTCTCGAGGCGCTTGTCGCCCCCGGAATCCTCCGGAAAGCATCCTCGGATCGCTTTGTCCCAACGGATCGCGGCTTCGAGGTCTGCGATGCCGTGATGGCTGAACTGTGATATAATATCGCCCCATGAAACACGCACAGACTGTACTCTTTCTTGGCGATGGTATGGCCGACGAGCCCCTCGCCGAACTCGGCGGGCGTACGCCGCTTCAGGCCGCGAACGTTCCCAATATGGACTGGATTGCCGCGCATGGCCGTTCCGGTCAGATGCTCACGCTTCCCGATGGCTTTCCGACGTCGAGCGACGTCGCCAACATGAGCGTGCTGGGCGGCGATCTCGCGAAGGAGCTGTGCGGACGTGGTCCGCTCGAGGCCGCAAGCCAGGGCATTGAGATGGGGCCGGACGACGTCGTCTTCCGCATGAACCTCACCACGGTTGCTCCGGACGGCACTCTCGCGGACTTCTCGGGTGGGCATGTCGGCGAGGCCGAGCAGAAGGAGGCGATTGCGCTTCTCAACGAGAAGATCGCCGCGACCTGGAAGGGACACGATGGCGAGTACATCCGCTTCTATGCGGGCGTGAGCTACCGCAACCTTGTGCTGCTTCACGGACCCGCTTTCAGCGGTTCGGCAGTCGCCTACGACAAGCCGGACGATAATAGCGGCAATCCCGTCGCCGAGCATCTGCCGCGCGCGAAGTCCCCCGAGGGCGAGTATACCGCGCAGGTTCTCCGCGACATCATCTCGAAGGCGTCCGAAGTCCTCAAGGGACGTGGTGCGAATGGCGTGTGGCCGTGGAGCGGCGGCAAGGCTGGCGCGATCCATTCCGTTTCGAAGCAGTATGGTATCAAGGGCGCGATCGTGGCCGCCGTTGACGTCATCAACGGGCTGGGCTGCACGATGGGACTCGATGTCATCAAGGTGCCGGGCGCGACGGGCTACATCGATACAAACTACGAAGGCAAGGCCGATGCCGCGATCAAGGCGATCAAGGACGGCTATGATTTCGTCTACGTGCACATCGAGGCAACGGACGAGGTGAGCCACGCGCAGGACCTCAAGCTGAAGCTCCAGGCCCTGGAAGACTTTGACAGCCGCCTCATCGGCCGTGTGCGTGCGGCGTTGGGCGACTCCGTCAGCTATTGCGTGCTCCCCGACCATCCCGTGCCGATTCGCCTGGGCAAGCACACCCGCACGCCCGTGCCGGTGGCAGTCTACCAGCCCGGCGAAGCGGCGGACGCCATCAAGACCTACGACGAAGTCGAGGCCCCAAAGGGCGCTCTGGGCGCTTTGAAGGGCGGCGACCTGATGGATCTCCTGCTTGGTTGATTCGCTTAGTTTGCTGAAATGAGGCGGTTTGAAGATTGCGAAGACGTACAACTCCGACTGTACCGTACTTGTCGCCTCGTGTGACAAGTACGTGGACCTTCTTCGTCCGTTCTCTGCTCTTTGGGAGAAGTTCTGGCCGGACTGTCCGTTTGAGACTGTTTTGGTGACGGAGACGGCACCAGCTACCCGCCTGCAGTTTGACCGGGTGATCACCTGTGGGGCGGGTCTGAATTGGTCTAGTCGACTTGTTCAGGCTCTGGACTGCTTCTCAAAGCGAGCCCTGCCGTCCTTGAGTACGAGATTGGTTGAAGGCCTGAAGGCCTTGGTCTTCGCCATCGTTCCCAATACGCTGATTGTCCGCGTGCAGAACGCCCTGGATGCGGGTGCGAAGGAGAAGCCTTCTACTGGAGGCCGTTGATGAGGGATGATCGTATTTCAATTTCGCTGGCAGCGGATCATCGATATTTGCAAGGCCTGCTGGCTACGATGTCCAGCATGATTCTTTCCGCTTCGCGCAAAGAACTCCTCCTGTTTCATGTTTTTGCAGATGGTTTGTCGCAGGAGGATTGTGAACAGGTTGAAACGGTTGCCAGGCGGATGGGGGTGTCTTCTGGACAAATTGAGTTTCATCATCCCGATATGTCGCGAATCAAGGCGCTGTTTACGCCTTATAATGGTTCGTATGCTGCTTTTCTGAGACTGTTCCTGTGTGAATTTCTTTCAGAGGACTGGACGCTCTATACGGATGTGGATACGCTTTGGTTCCGTGATGTATGTTCTTTGTGGAAGGAGCGTGACAACGCCGTCTCAGTCTTATGGTGCAAAGACTTGCCTTCGATCGCGCGCGGCGTGAAAGAGTATTCGCGGGAATATTGTCCAGACCTGGATGTCAACCGTTACGCCTGCAGTGGGGTGATGCTGATGAATCTGGCCCGAATGCGGACTAATGACTTCGTTTCACAGTGTGCGCGATTTGCGGAGAGGTGGGGCACTCCATTATTTGTCGATCAGGATATTTTGAATGTCATCTGCCTCAAGGATGCAAAACTTCTTGATCAGGTGTGGGATTGCTTGTCGCCTACGCGGGCGGCGATTGATGGATGTGTATTGCACTTCAACGGGATCGGGCGGATGTTCAATGGCCCCATGAAGGGGTGGCGGGTTCTTTATTACGCGTGGTACCGGTACTATTATGACATTGTAGAAGGAAATCCTTGTCGATCTGTTTGCCCATGGTTTAAGCGCGTCTTCTTTTGGATGGCGGGATCCCTCTATCCAAGCAAACCATTGATGAGGATTTTGTTTTCAAGATTGGGAGATCAGGCACCGGACAACTTTGAGAGATACTTCTTCTTTGCTTGGCTCTTCCGTCGCGCGAAATGGTGGAGAAAATGGAGTGTTTCGACATGAATGTTCCCGTTGTCTCCGTCATCATTCCCACCTACAATCGCGCACAGATGGTGTGCGATTGCGTGGCGAGCGTACTTGCGACGAACTATCCCGAATTGGAAGTCGTCGTCGTGGACGACTGTTCGCCGGATGATACGGGAACGAAACTCAAAGCGAGATTTGGGGATGATGGTCGGGTACGCTATCTGCGCAACGAGCGGAATTCCTTTCAGGCCGTCTCGCGGAATAATGGGGCAAGAGCTTCTTCGGGCGATTATCTCTTCATCCTTGATGATGACAATCTGGTGGACAAGAACATTTTTGTGGAATTGCTGGCCTGCTTCGAACGGCATCCCGGGGCAGGTTTGGTGGCGCCTTTGTCTGTTCATCAGCGTCCGGGGAAGGAGAATCTGATTTGGACGTTGGGGAGTGATTTCTCGAGATGGACATCCCGACCGAAGGATTGCGGAAACAACACGCCTCTGAACGAGCTTTCTCAAGAGCCGATCGACTATCCCACGACCTACTCCCCGAATGCCTTCATGGTGCCGCGAAAGGTCTACGAAGAACTTGGAGGCATGGAGGAGTCGTTCGTCCAGATCTTCGAGGAGAGTGATTTTGGATGGCGTGTCTGCGAAAGCGGCCATACAGCCTGGATTGCCACGAGGGCGCGCACGGATCATCTGGGATTTCTTGAGGCGGGTTGCGTTCCCGAGCTGCGCATGCTCGGAATTGAAAAGGCCTATCGGACATATTGTTTCGCCCGTAATCGTCTTCGCTTTGCCCGTCGCCATTTCAATCCGGTGCAGATTCTTTCTGTGGCGTTGCTCTTTGCTCCGTTGTCCGTGGTGTACTACGGGCTCGTGGCCCTGCGTAACCGCCGTCCCGACATCGCCTGGGCCTATCTAAAGGGTACCATGCGAGGTATCGGCGAGTTGTTTGTCCCCGCCACATTCAGAAGTTGTGTGAAAAGGTAGGATTTGGTACCTTGTTGCCGTGCTAAAGATGCTGATAGATCAATATATGACGAACGGAATGACCGTCGAGGCCTTCATCCTTTCTCAGACAGACGAGAGCAGGCATTGGCTGACCTTGGCTGCGTGCGAGTGCTTGCGGCGGAACTATCCGATGAACTCCTGCGAACTGTTCTGCATGGCGAGAGAGCTTCGCTATGCGAAGTATATGTGGCTTTGTTCAAAACCACCAAACGATTAAAGAATTGAATCATTAGAAGGTGCGGATGAAAAAAAGGGTTAATATTCTTTTTCAGAGCGATGACAATTTCGCCTTTATGGTGGGAGTTGCGATGTCTTCCTTGTTGGAACATGCCTCTGCGAACGTGTTCTATGACATCTATTATTTTGCATTGAACCTTTCTCCTGAATCACGTGAGAAATTCAAGTCCTTCAAAGAGCGCTTTCCTGATGTCGACTATCGTTTTACGATAATTGACGCGTCTCGATTCGAGCAGGAGTTCATTCGTCTTGGAGTCCATGCCCATCGGGGTTCGTATGTGACTTACTTTAAACTGCTTCTGGATCGTGTTTTCAAGGATACGGATGTGGATCGGATTATCCACATCGGAGCTGATACGCTTGTGACGGGGTCGCTTGAGGACCTCGCCGATTTTGACTTCCAGGGTGCGCCGTTCGCGATGAACTGGACGGAGAAGCAGCACGAGCGCTATCATCCCTGGCATTATCGCGCCTGCATTGCCGAGATGATCTATTTCAATCTCCCCGAATGGCGTGCGCACAAATGTGAGGAACGCATCTTTCGCCACATAACCGAGATTGGTGACATCTACGGCAGCAAGGATCAGGGCATCCTTAATGTTGAGTTTCAAGATGAATTTGTCCAGCTTCCCTTGAAATACAATGTCTATCTGATGCCACTTCATTTCTCCAAGGCGA
>JAUNMP010000317.1 GCA_030537465.1 bacterium | reverse complement strand
AGTGACGGAGTGACCAATTCCGCTGGGCCACCTGGTCACTGAGTCACTCAGTCACTCCTGCCCGCGTCACGTCGTCACGCCGTCACGCCCAGCCCTCAAGACCGAGAGAAGAACGCGGACAACGCGCCCTGGCGTTTTCTGAAGACACCAAGAACTTCCTTCGCATGGCGCTCCGTCGGCATCAGAGATTCCCCCCACCGTCCGGCGCGGACACAGGAGATCTGCAAAGTTTCAAACCTACCAAACAGATGTTGCAGCTCATCCCGAGAATACCGCTTGTCCGAAATGACATATTCGACGGGCATAAGATCATTCTGAGTGAACTGCTCCTTGCGATAGACTGTCCCTGTGCTCGTCTCCAGAATCATCAACTGGGATTTGAATATCTCACCTGAATCCTGCATCGTCGTGGACGGCGGAAGCTTCACTAGCTTCTGAAAGCTTTCCGCATCTTCAATATGCTCGACACGATTATCTGCGCTCCGACAGAGGTGTTGCACGAGTTCTCTATTCATCACGGAAACGACAGCCACACCATTTGGCTTCAGCGCACGCCAGATTTTATCGACAATCTGCTGATTCTCCGTCTCTTCCGTTGAAGACCCAATCACATCGTAGACGCAGAGAACAAGATCGTACTGCTGCCGCGGCTCATACGAAAGGATGTCCGCCTGCTCAAACGTCGCATTCTGGCACCCATCAGCACCCTCGCGAGCAATCCTGATCAATCTACTGGAGAAATCCACTCCATGAGCAACACAGTCGCGACGTGCGAGCTCAAGGACATGCCGTCCGATTCCGCACCCAAGATCAAGAACAGATGCCCCCTGTTTCACCCATCCGCGATCAAAGAGCGTCGCGATCTCTTCCTGTGCGTATCGAGTCCAACCCTGCCGCGTCACATCCATACGGGAATACGCGTCACGAAGGACCTCCCACGACGTTGTCGTGAAGAGCCGGAGGGCTGCGGCATTGAAGTCGATGTTCTGCGAATGGAAGACGACTGCCAGCCATTCCTCAGTCTTGCCAAGGGGAGATGTAAAGGGAAAGCCGCCATCGGGATAGGCCTTCCTGATCTTTGCGTCATTGGCACCGTGATTGACGGGGAACTGCGTATCCACACATCCATCGTGGAAACTATCCAACCAGGAGACCCCGTCAAAGACATCGTCCAGAACCTGCTTCAGATCCTGGACATGTCGTTTCACCGCCGAGACCGACACGTGTCGGAACGTGGCGTCCTCAAGAGCCCGAACGGTGAGAGGATTCGAAGTGAAGAGCCCCCAGGCGGCGTTGTCGGAAAGCCCGAAAACCGACTGCAGCAACTTCAAGCCGAGTCGATGTCCGCAATACCTCTTCTCCAGAACAAGCTGAAGAATGAAAGTCATCATCTTCGAAGCCTGCCAGGGGCAGGGACGGCGAAGGTAGAAAGCCTGCCCAATGAGCCTGTCTCCATCATACATCAAAGCGACATAGCGATCGGGCTTCTCGACGAACATGGACCGGATGCGTGCCGGAGAAATGCGAATAGCCCTTCCAATTCGCGCAGACGGTGCCGCATCCGACCATTCTCCGTAATTCTCCGAGAAGACATTCGAGCAACCAAGAATGTCCTGCTCCGTCATCAGACGGCAAGGTATATTACGGTAGTGGATCTCCATCAGGATGACAAGTATACCACATTTAGCCGCCCCTGGCGGCAGCGCACTGATCGCCCGACTTTGGCGACAGGGTGACGGAGTGACCGGACATTTCCATGACGGCGTGACTGCGTGTCTCGTCGGGTAATTGGACCGATAGGACGGATTGGACCGATCGGACCGATGGAGGCTCTAGGATGGATGGGAGGGATGGAGTTGTTGGCGGGTGATTGGACCGATCGGACGGATTGGACAGATAGGACCGATGGAGGCTCTAGGATGGATGGGAGAGATAGGACGGATGATTCATAGGCCGGATAGGATTGATGGGACCGATATTTCGCATACGACTGCGAATGGCTCGAGGCGGGCCAGCCCATTGGCATTCATCAGCCATGCCCCTGCAAAACACCATCAATCCCATAGGCCCCATCAATCCCATCCCGCCCATTCACCTCCATCGGTCCGATCAGTCCAATCCGTCCAATCGGTCCAATCAACCACCAACAACCATAGGCCCCATCAATCCAATCCCGCCCATTCACCTCCATCGGTCCTATCAGTCCCATCCGTCCAATCGGTCCAATCAACCACCGACAACCATAGGCCCCATCAATCCCATCCCGCCCATTCACCTCCATCGGTCCAATCGGGCCAATCCGTCCAATCGGTCCAATCAACCACCAACAACAGGTCACTCCGTCATCGCCCAGCTGGTCACTGAGTCACTCCGCCACGTCGCCACCCCCAAAATCAGAATCCTAAAGTCGATAAATACCTTCATTCAGGAATGATATGAAAAATGGATCGGCGACACGATAAAAACCGTTCTCGCACTCTAGGAGTCCACGATCCATCAACACACTTGCCGCGCTCTTGACCGTCGTATATTGTCCAAGGGAATGACGTGCGCGATAATCGTCGGAAAAGACTTCGGTCTCCTCATGCGCAAGAGCGAAGACAAGAGTCCGCTGATGAGCGGAAAGCGATTCCATACGCGACTCAAAGACATCCCTTTTCTGGCGGTGGATCTTCTGAACAGCCTTCTCGACATCCTCGAGCGCGGCTTCCGACGCGCCATGTCCACAAACGCAATCAAAGACCTCCGCTCCGAGAAGTTGCAGGTAATACGGAATATTCCGTGATTCCCGCAGGATACACCCGGCGACCTCATCTGGACAAGTCAGGCCACATGAGACGAATCGATCCTTGACGAACTGGACACTTTCCGCCATCGGCGGCTTTTCCATGCAAAGGACAGCGGAAGACTCGTAGAATGGCCGTGTCGCATCCGTGAACATACGCTTAAGCGTATGCGTCTTGCTCCCCAGGAAAACATATGTCACATGTTTCTGCCGCTGAATCACACTCCGAAAGATGCGCTCCAGCATGAAGTCAGAGGAGAGACGCTCAATCTCCTGAAACTCGTCAAAGAAGACGACAATCCTCTCCTCCCCCGCCAAACGCTCAGGCAGTGACAGCACCTCCTCAAGCGTTTCACTTGTTGCTCCGCTTGACGAGACATCAATGCCAAAAGATGGTTCACCTGTCGCGCTCAACGACAACTTCGGGCGAAGCGCGCGAAAGAAATTCAGAACGGAATGAAGATTGCGATCTTTTCGACTCGCAATCGCATACGCAGCCTTGGCATACTCGGCAACGAAGTGCTCGAGCGAATTGACCTTCATGAAGTCAAACCAGACACACGTCGAACCGCCTTCACTGAGTTCGCGCATAATATCGGAAGCAAGCGAAGACTTTCCATAACGACGCGGCCCGTAGAGAAGAACATTCTGTCCATTCTTGATGTATCGCGTCAAATCGCGGCGAATTTCCAGACGATCATAAAACTGTTCACCAGAAACGAAGACGCCATAGGCAAATGGATTCTGACATACGCGATTCATATGGGAGTATTATATCACACATTTGGCCTCTTCTGGCCTACGAACGGTTTCGTAACGATTTTTTTCGTAGGAAGACTCGGGCAATATGGTGACAGAGTGACCGGTTCCGCTGGACCACATGGGCTAGCCTGGATCACCTCCCCAAGCCCGTCACGGTTGTCTTGGTTGTCTTGGAGGTCTCGGCCTGCCACACATCTTGGAGAGCTGCCAAATCGAGTGGCAATCGAGCCCAGAAAATTGAGGCTTCAGGCATAAGTGTGGGTTTCCTTTCGCCTTTCAAGGCCTCATAAAGTACGCAGATGCTGCGCATACGCAGATTTTTCGACCGAATCGACGTGGCTACGACGCCCGCGCCATTGAATATCCATTGTCACTAGACTGCAACTCATTGGAGCGCGGGCTACGCCACGGTCGATTCGGTCGAAGATGAGTCTTGGGCCAAGACCTTCTGGATGCACGATCTTGGCGAAATCCGATTCCGGCGTAGCCCGCGCATAGATTTCAAGGCCTTGAGATGCCAGTGTATTGTCCACGGCGTGGGCGTCGTTGCCGGATTGGATTTCGCCAAATTCTGCGTATGCGGAGATACAATGAGAACAATTCTTCTCTGACCGAGGTAGGATTGTTGACAACCCTCT
>JAUNMP010000053.1 GCA_030537465.1 bacterium | reverse complement strand
GCCGTCAGGCGGACGTCCGGCACGACTTCGCCGAGGTTTTGCAATTACCTCAAATGACAGCAAAGATCATCGCCATCGTCGGCGTCTCCGTGGGAGCCGTCATCGCCATGTTCATTGGTGGATGGCTGGTCGACCGAAGTCCCCGTGATCCGAGCGAATCCGACCAAGTTCACTAGGAGACGCGAACCAGTCACCCGAGGGATCGAGTGGACGGAGCTGACGGCATCTCAGTGACTGACCCACTTCTTCAAGCGGGATTGATGGCTCGCACGCCCACGGGATTGTCCACGAGCTCAAGAAGATAGGCGTGTTGCGACGGATTGGCGTCGTCAACCAGCAGCTTGGTGAAAATCTTCTGGTTGACGGAATCAAAGCCGTGTCCCGCATCGCCACAGCCGATGCGGCGTCCCCAGGCGATCATCTTCCGTCCATTCCGGTCGTCACCGTAGAGTTCAACAATACAATGCATAAGTGGTTGAAAGTTTAGGATAGAAGGCTAAGTGTGGAAAGTGAAACTCTTCATTCTTCACTCTTCATTCTACACTAATCTGAAGCGGGGGCCGGAGTAGTCCTCGCGCGCGACATTCTCGAAGAACATCGGGGCGGGACGGACCCAGAGTCTGCGTTCGCCGTAGAGCTGCCGGTAGACAACGAGCGGAGCAAGGGTCTCCGAATCGATGGCGAATTCGACAAGCCGATAGCGCCTGCCCTTGAAGTGTTCGAATTCGCGTCCCTCCAGGGCCTTGGGGTCAACAGGGACGCCGTTGGCGTCGAGTTCGATGGTCATTCTCCATACCTCCAGCCACAGTCGTTGTGGTAGATCATCTGACGGGTCATCCCACCGTCGACGCAGATGTTCTCGCCGGTGATGAAGCCCGCCTTTTCACTCGCGAGATAGAGAACCATGTTCGCGATGTCGAGGGGGTTGCCCACGCGGCCCGCGGGATGCTGTGCCGCATCGGGTCCCTCGTAGACTTTGAACGAAGTATCGATCCAACCGGGCGAAATCGAGTTGACGCGCACCTTCCCCGCCAGACTGACCGCCAGCGCATGGGTCAGGGCCGCGATGCCACCCTTCGCCGCCGTATAGCTTTCGGACTGCGGCTGGCTCATGCGATCGCGCGAGGAGGAGATGTTGATGATGGATGCGCCTGTCGCGAAATGATCCTTGAAGAGCTTCGCAAGATAGAACGGCGCCGTCACGCCAACGGCCTGGGCGTAGACGAATTCCTCGTAGGTGCAGTCGTCGATGCCTCTGAAAAGCGGCATCGCATTGTTCACGAGCACGTCGACATGGCCTTCCCGGGCGAGCACCTTCGCGGCGAATGCCTCGAGGACGGGCTTTTCGGACAAATCGCCCACGAACCAATCACCCTCCTGACGGTCGATCACATGCACGTGCGCCCCAGCCCTTCGGAATTCTTCGGCAATGCACCTGCCGATGCCCTGCGCGCCACCGGTGACGACGACGAACTTGTCCCTGAAATCCATCAATTCACCCTCTTAAAAGTTTCCGGAGAATTATCCATCCTCGTTAACATTCGCCTAATGATGATGTTCTATACTCTGTGGCACAGACACACAACACACCCAAACCTGCATCCGGCTCCGGCCGGTTCATTGAGGGAGCTGCCGCGCCCAAGAACAGGAAAGACGGTATGCCTCCGAGCCGGGACACTCCCACTCCCCCCGCTCGGAGGCCCTATTTTCCTCAGACCTTCAGGAAGATCTTCTTCCGGTAGAGGAAAAGCAGAAAGAGCCAGCACACCGCGATGTAGCCAAGGTGCAGGGCAATCTTCGAGAGCGAATCCGGCAGGAGAGTACGCACGCCCCTGAAGAAGAAGTCGTTGACACTCCCAAACGGAATGATCAGCTTGGCCATATAGATCGTGATCGAGTTCATGCCGATCACCTTGAAGAAGAACGCCCAGCGGCGCCACCCCTTCACGTCGATGATCCAATAGAACGCCGCAAGCATCACAGCCGAGTAGGATCCCACCGCCAGCACGAAGCTCGAGGACCAGAGAGCCTTGTTGACCGGCATCAGGAACGACATGCCCCATGCCGCAAGGCCAAGCCCGACCGCACCGACAAGCAACAGCACCGTCTTCCGTTCTCCCGAAACATCCTCGCGGCGGATGAATTCGCCCGCGAACATGCCAAGCATCGCCGTGACGACGGCGGGGACAATGCCCAGCAGCCCCTCGGGGTCGTACAACGGCTTGTAGATGTGGTTCGGCAGCAACACGCGGTCCAGCCAGCAGACGAAGCATCCCTCCATCGAGAATGGATCCGCATCGGGATGATCGGGTGCGCCGCCGAATCGAGCAAGCAACGCGTAGCCAACGAGAATCACGACAGCCATGCCGATGCGCGTCTTGATCCAGTTCTTCAAAGCCACGTAGAGCACCGCCGCTCCGGCCCATGCAAGGCCAATTCGACCGAGGACGCTCCAGACCCTCAGATGGTCGAACTTGAAGTTAAGCAGTCCATTGCAGACAAGCCCCAGCAGGGCCAGCATCGCCGCACGGTAGGCAATGCGTCCCAGAACGCGCCATGTGGAAGCTCCCTTCTCGATCTGCTTCGCGAACGAGAACGGGAACGTCACGCCCGCGATGAAGAGAAAGAGCGGGAAGATCGTATCGTGGTGGGCGAGGCCATGCCACGGCACGTGGACCATCTGCTTCGCGAGCCAGCAGTCCGATGCGCCGAATGCCGAGCAGATCGCCACGACCAGCGACGCCCCTCCCATGATGAACAGCATGTCGAAGCCCCGCAGGGCGTCGAGAGACTCGAGCCGTTTTGTCGCTTCCATAGTCCGCTCGTGTTTATTCGCGATTCTCGTTTTCAGCGCACGATCACGTGGCGTCCCGACCCGACCGTCATCGGCTTCTCGCCCCGCAGGCAGATCGTCGCCGTCGTATTCGGCGGAACGATGAACTCGTAGGTCACCGTCTTTCCTTCGCGCTTCCAGGAAGAGACGATCTCGCCGTTCGGACCATCCACGCGCGCGCGCACCCATTTCAGCGAATCCAGGACCTGAGGCGCGAGCACGATCTCGCCGAATGCGGGCTTCTGCGCCAAGGTCACGGCACTGGTTGAACCCACGGCCTCGGCGGGACGGATGCCCGCAAGATACTGGTAGGCCCAGCCGACGAAATCGCCGAACATGATGTGGTTGCGCGACGCGCCGTCGCCCCAGTCCTCCCAAAGCGTGGTGCCGCCTTTCTGGAACCACTCGACGGGCGAGGGTTTCGTCGGGTTGGTGAGCATTCGATACGCGAGGTCCGTGCGCCCCATGCGGCTGAGGGCGCGGAAGACGTGCTTCGTGCCCAGAAGGCCCATGTCGACGTGGCAGCCCGCATTCTCAACGGCCGCGACGAGCTTCGATTCGACCTTCGCACGCTCGGCCTCGTCGACGATTCCGTACGCGAGCGGAAACGCCTGCGCGGTCTGTCCACCGTTGTCGTAGACGCCCTCGCCCTTGTAGTACTTGCCGTTGATGCCCGCACGCGTCTTCGCCGCACCGGCATTCAGCTTCGCCGCTTCCGCCGTGAGGCCCTTCAGATTGGCGATCTCCGCAGCAATGCGCTGCGCCTGGTAGTAGTAGCAGGAGCTCGTCAACTCGGTCGAGGGCATATGTTTGCGGTCAACCGGCACCCAGTCGCCGAGGCCGTGCTTGACGAGTCCATTCGCATCCGCGCGCGTCGCCGTGTAGGCGAGATACTTGACGAGAGCAGGGTAGACCTCGTCGAGGATGCGACGGTCGCCGCGGAAGGTCCAGAGGTTCCACGCGATGACGGGCAGTGCACTATCCCAGGCGGGACCATTGCCCCAGTGGTAGCCCCAGCCTGATGTGGGGACGATACAGCAGACATTTCCGTTCGCGAGCTGCGTATCCATGAGGTCGCGCAGCCATTTTTCGTAGCCGGCCGTGTTCTCGAAGAGGTACTGGGCGAGTTCGCTCGCGATGGAGGCGTCGCCCGTCCAACCGTTCTTCTCGCGATGCGGGCAGTCCGTGGGGATGCCGTCCGCGAAGTTGCTGCGATACGCCTTCTCGCCCATCGTCATGAGTGCGTTGAAGGTCGCGTCCGAACAGGCGAAGGAACCGATCGTCGGGAAGGCTGTATGGATGACGCAGGCGACCGCGTCGGACATCTCAGGAGCCTTGCGCAGGCCCTTGACGACGATGTAGCGGAAACCGTTGTAGGCGAAGCGGGGTTCATAGGTCTCGGAGGCCGCACCAGAGCAGACAAAGCGGTCCGTCTGGAACGCCGCATCGACCGCACACGCGCGCTGGGAGGCCGTATAGCGGAAATGCGCGTCCACGCGACGGATCGCCCGGCCCGTATAAAGGTCGTTGATCGATCCCTTCGGCGCCTCGTGAAGGCCATCGCGGACCGACGCGTACGCGGGAGAGAAATCGTCGCCCACGCGTTCGTCGTATCGGATCGAGACGACATCACCCTTCCGCTGGCCACGGAACGTGAGACGGCTCCATCCCGCGAGGTTCTCGCCGAAATCGATTACATAGACACCGTCACCCACGGAATGGACCTTCTTCGCGGGAATCGTGCGCATCACCTCCGCACCTGGCTGCGCCTCGCAGACAAGCACCTTCCCGGGGGCGGGCACCTCCTCCGCCATGACGACGGTCTTCTCAAGATCGGGCATGCGCGGATTCCAGGCGCCGATTACCTCGCCCTCGAAGATATCGTCGTGGCCAATCGGGCTCTTCACCTGACGCCAGGTCCGATCCGTCGCCACGATTTCCTTCGTGCCATCCTGGTAGATGATCTCGAGCTGCGCGATACAACGCGGGAAGTCACGCCACGGCGACGTCTCGAAGTTCCACGTCGCGACCGCGCGCATATCATACCAGCCGTGTCCCACAAGGATCTTCAGCTCATTCACCCCAGTTTTGAGGTCACCGTCAAGACGATAGGTCGAATAGAGCACGCGGTGGTCGAACATCGTCGGAGATGGATCAAGAACCTTCCGGCCGATCTTCGCGCCGTTCAGCGAGGCCTCGTAGAAGCCGACGCCGGTGACATGCAGAACTGCGGAGGCGACGGGCTTCTTAACCGTGAAGGACTTTGCGAACGCGGGGGAGGCGTTCTCGGCGCGCAGAATCATGTCCTTTCCCCAGGAGGGAGTCCGCACCGAGCCAAGTGCGGAAACGGTTCCATTCGGCGAAGCCCAGTCCTTCGCGTCCGTCACAAGCGTCTTTCCGTTCGGAAGGATGATCTTCGCGAGGAACGCACGCACATCCTTCGGGGCATGGAGTCGGATCGGGTCGACGGGATCGGCGGAGGTGCGGGGCTTATCTGCGAAGAGGCGGACGACGATCGTGTTCTTCCCCTTCACCAGCCAGGGCGTCATATCGCGGAAGCGGAGGTAGCGCCAGTCATGGACGTGTCCGCTCCACTTGTTGAAATCCCTGCCATTGACGACGATCTCGTGCTGGGAGACGCCGGCATGGACCATCTCGACGAACTCATCGGGCTTGACGCCCCCAAAGTTGAACGAGTACGTGAGCGTGGTGACGCCCTTTGCGTCCGCCGGCGCGGTGATCCACTGCGCGGCGCCGAAATCCTCATCGGGACGCGTGCAGACCGCAGGCCCGATCCACTTCGCCGTCCAGTCCGTCGGCTTCATCACACCCATCGTCCATTCGGCGGGCGAGCTCCAAGCGCTCTCCTTCCCGGAACCGCACCAGGTCTTCACCTTCCAGAAGACCCGTTGAGACGTGCCAAGCGGCTTGCCGCGGTATTCAACCCCCACGTTCCGCGAGTCCTCGACCTTGCCGGAATCCCAGAGGTCCCCCTCCTCACGGGCAAGCTTCTCGAGAGAGGAGGAGACAAGGACACGGTAGGCGACCTGCGTCACGCCCTTTGCATTCGAGGCAAGCCCCTGCCCCATCTTCCAGCCAAGACGCGGCACCGCGGCATCAATCCCACACGGATTCTCGCGATACTCGGCGGTCAGTCCACGAGGACCATTCGACTCACAGGAACTGCTCGCCACCTGGCATCCAGCGAAAACCAGAGAAGACGCGAGGGAAACGATGGGAAGAAGTTTTTTCATGATGGCAAGAGTATAGCAAAAACGCCGCCCTCACGGACGGCGTTCGAACGAAGACCGATGATTCTCTCACGCCTGGCCCGAGACGCGCTTCATCGTCGTGAGCGCAAGCTCGAGGTTCTTCGCCAGATCCTTCTTGTCTCCCCAGCTGCATTCGCAGGAGACGCCACCGGCGTAGCCGATGTCCTTGAGCGCCTCAAAGTAGGGGATGAACTCGGAACCATCGCCCTTGAGACCCGGCGCGGTGCGCGTGCCCTTCTCGGCGATGTGGCAGTGCATCAGCAACGATCCCGCCAGACGAATCGAATCGGCGGACTCGTCCCCCTGCTCCATATGATAGATGTCGGCAAGCTGGCGGATGCGCGGCGAACCAACAGTCTTGCAGATCTTCACACCCTCGTGCACGAAGTTCATGAAGTTGGCCTCCTTCGCCTGGAGCGGTTCCAGTACGATGGTCACCTTGCAACCGGCGACACGGAGCGCGAGCTTGCGGCAGAACTCGGTGAACTGCGCGACAGCCTGGTCCTTCGGGAAACCCTCGGGGGCGTTACGGGCGCCGCCAGAACCGAAGACAATCGTCTTCAGGCCAACTTCGTCGGCGCGCTCGCAGGCTTTCACAGCATAGGCGAGAGGTTCGTCGAACGAGGCGCTCGGTCCCGTGAGGCGGAACTTGCCGGGCAGGAAGCCATTGCAGGAACGGAGCGGCAGCGGCGCCGCAAGAATCGCGTCTTTCTGCGATTTCCAGGCCTCGTCGTCCTTGTCTGGCATGAACATGGCGGCGACGCCGCTCTCGAAGAAGTCGTAACCGACCTCCTTCATCAATGGCACATCCTTCAAGCCACGACAGGCACCGAAAAGAATCTTGGGCTTTTCGCCGCCACCGCAGAGAGAACAGCAACCACCCATTGCCACAGCACCAGCTGTCAGGCCGAGAAACTCACGACGATTCATTGCATTACCCTCCTTGGCTTAGCGGCTCCAGGCCGGATTCATCCAGTGACCCTTGTTGAGGAAAAGCTGCACCGGCGGATCACCATTCGGATCGGTGTCGACGATGAACAGCGCTCCATCGCGCTCCGCGATGACATGACGGCCATCCGAAGCCCAGCTCGGATGCTCCCAGGAACCAGGCTTGGTGACGACCTGCGCAGAGGACTCGCCCTTGAGCGGATCCATCACCACGAGCACGTTCACCCCGCCGCGCTTGGAGGCGTAGACGATGCGGCCGTCGGGTCCCCAATCGGGATTCGTGTTCTGGCTGCCGGTGTTCGTAATGCGCGTGGATTTCTTCGACGCGACATCGAGGAGGTAGATCTGCGGCTGGCGCGAGAGGTCTGTGACGTAGACAATCTTGGAACCGTTCGGACTCCAGCACGGCGATGCCTCGGAAGCGGCGAGCGTACGCGTCATACGCTCCATGCGGTTCGCACCGGGATCAACCACGTAGAGCTCCGGGTTGCCCTGGTGGGAGAGCACGATCGCATACCGACGGCCGTCGGGAGCGACGGCGGCACCGGTCGCAAGCCCGCTGAACTGCGCGAGCAGTGAACGCTGGCCGCCATTCGGATTGATGCGATAGACAAGAGGCTTCTGCTGCAGGAAGCCCGTGTAGTAGATCTCCTGCTTGTTCGGCGTCCAACGGGGGCCCACCGCGGCACGGTGGTCGGATGTCAACTGGCGAATGTCATAACCATCCGGGTAGCAAACATAGAGCTCCGCATTGTCCTTGCCCTTGCGGTCAACGAATGCGATGCGGTCATTGGCAAAGCCCTTCTTGCCTGTGTGGGCCTGAACAATCGCATCCGAAAAGTCACGGGCCGCCTTGCGGGCCGTCTTGTCATCCGCGAATGCCGCCGACGTCTTAACCTGCTTGCCGACACCTACAGCCGTCACGCCCGCGCCTGGCGTTCCCGTCACCTTGATCTGACCATTCGGACCAACCCGGAAGTGTCCGCTGATGCCGAGGTTGCGGCGCAACGACCGATTGAAGGCCTTCGCCGCCGGGCCATTGTCGGCCGTCTCGATTGAGACCACGATGCGCTCGGCGCCGGACTTCTGCACACGCCCCTCAAGGGCAAAAAGGGAACTCACCGCCAACGCAGCAAGCGAAAACGAGAACAAGCGAACCATATTGCTCCTATTGCTTTGAAAAGATTTGGAAATCAATGTGAGGAAGTATACCGATTCCCCTTCACGGACGCAATGCGAAACTGCATTAATCCACGTAGCCGCTATTTTTTAAGTGGCAGGAGGTCCAGAGGATTGCGCCTGTAGGTCCAATCAGGAGACTCAAGGGACCCGTGGATGCCAAAATCAAGCAGAACCCTCGCCAAATTTGAGAAAGGCCAGGTGATTGGCGTGGCGAGCTTCGCGAAGAAGGACTCGTTCTTCGTGAGCGCCACTCGAGCACGGAAATCGAGCCTGTCGTTCGGGATGTCATACCCTCCCTCCGCACGCACGGAAATGACATTTCCCTCGACGACGATGTTGGTTGAGGAGACGATGCCATTCTTCAGCGTAAAATCCTGCGTTGACCGAGACAGATCCACTACGTCAGAAACCCCCGGCACGTGACGAGCAAGATAGTCGGTGAGCCCCGCGAAGAGCTTCATCCGCGCCAGGCGCCCATCGCGGCACTCGATATGCCCCTTGCCCACGAGGTTCATCAGTCCGTTGGTTCCACTGTAAAGCGGACCCTGAAGGTCAATATCCACTGAAACAGAACCCCGCTTGTCACCGGGATCCAGATTGAGGACCTGTGCGAGTTCTCCGACTGTCATCGACCTCCCGGCAATCTTGACCCCGAAAGACGCTAGATTCCGACGAGACTCCGGTACGGTTATCGTGCCCACGCCCTTGACCATACCCCCCTGAGGCCCCTGCGCCACGGCCTCGGTAAAGTCCACCGTCGTGCCCTTTACCGAGAAACCAGTCGACACACGACGAAGGGGAATTCCCAGCAAAGACCCCTCCGTAAAGGCAATCGTGCCACGTAGGTCATTTGTCGCCGCATAGGCGTCATCAACCGCAAGACGTCCGCGAAGCGTGACCGTGGGAACTCCATTCGTAACGGCAATACAGTCAAGCGTACCATCCGTCCAGACATCCGCAATCGCCAGCACGTCCTTCATTGGAGCGTGCGTGCCCACGTCGAAATTGACGAAGCCGACATCGTTCGTGTTCTCGTAGACGACCGTTCCCTCAACCTTGGAGCCATCCGCCAAAGTCCCCAGCAGCGGCCCAACAACGATTCGGGCATTCTGGTAATGATCCCGCACGAAGACACGTATGTCGAGCTTGCCGTCCACCCGCTGCAGCGGCACGCCATTATAGGCCCCCCCCCGCGGATGAAGATCCAGCAACAGACGCAGATCGTTATTACGCAGATTGACGTCAAACGAACAGGTCGTGTCCACAGGCTTCTCGACCTTGGTGAAGGCATCGATGAACTGATAAGAGTTGGTAATGTCCAACGCCTCCAGCATCGGACGGATGTTGTGCTGTCTGGCCTGGCCACGCACGTCACCGTGAAGCCACTGTTCGCTTAGATCCAGCACCACCCCGCCGTCCACGTGCATCACATCATCCGTATCTGGCCAACGTAAATGGATACCCGTCGCACGAAGACCATGGGCCGTGGACTCAACGGCTTCCGCTTCTACCAGAGGTGCAGACACTCCCAGAATTTCTGGTCGGATGAGTTTGACCCTAAACGGATGAATCTCGGGCAGATGGAGAATCAACGGTTCATTCACTTCCGTGAAGTCTGGTTGACCGGGAAATTCTATCGAATCGGGAATGTAATAGCCCCGCGGCAATCGAGGATAGCGCAGATCCGTGAGGGTCACCACCCGCAGGGCCGATGCGCGAGACCAAAGAAGCGCACGCAGATCAAGCTCGAGATCAACCTCCGAAGCGGCCAGAACAGTGACTATCGGCCCATTCTTCTCCCCGTATCGACGCCCCTTGTCCAGCACACGAACGTTCTGGAGCTTAATTCCATGGGAAAATCTGAACGTAGCGGAATCTACATGTACCAGAAAGTCCGACGTGGAACAACATGCCGTCAGTCGCTTGAGAATGCTCTTTGGAACCGAATGCTCGAAGAACAACAACGAACAGAGCGCGAGACTGAGCAGAACTAAGATTAAGACGAAAACATACGCAAAAAAGCGCAGGGTGACTTTGAAGAACTTCTTCATTTCGCCTTGATTGGCAGCCCCTAGCGGAGTCGAACCGCTCTTACATGGATGAGAACCATATGTCCTAGCCGATAGACGAAGGGGCCACATTCACTTGGTGCACCCGGTGGGAGTCGAACCCACACACCTTGCGGCACAAGAACCTGAATCTTGCGTGTATGCCAATTTCACCACGGGTGCAACGGGGACGTATTATGCCATAAGTTCCGTCCGCCGTCAACGGGGAAAATCAACTATTTGAACTTTTAATTTCAAATGAGATTTTCCCCACAAAGATCACAAGAAAATCTCCGTTATCTACAAAGATCCGTCCAATCGTAATACCGCCAGGCGTTGTTGACGACATCCGCGAACCGATAGGACTGGGCGTCATTCTCAAAAAGTTCGCCCCAAGATGCTGGCGCATTCTCCACCGTAAATCCGGAGAACAGCTCCTTGCCACCCACGAAACGGGCGTGAGCCGCGGCAACTGCCGTACGTCCCTGCGCGATCAGCTCGACCGGATAGCCCGCCCCCGCATACTTCGCGGCGGCCAGCACGTCCTCCGCACGCTTGCCGACAAATGACACGCCCACCAGGCCCGCGAGCTGCGCGAGCTCCTCGTCGGCCTCCTTCACGCCATAGAAGGCATGGACCAATTTCGAGGTTTCGCCAAATCCGCGGATGTCCGCCACGGTGACGCGCTTTCCGGCGGCGACCAGTTGCGCGATCGTCTTCGCCTGCTCCGCACGCGACGCCGCATCTGACACCAGCAGCACGGGCGTGCCCCTTCCAACCGTGGCGACCGGAATCGGCGTACCGTCGCCACGCACAAGCGTCGCCCAGTCCACACCATTCTGGAAGGACGCGTTGCAGACCGTGAAGTCGGCCGCACCGATCTGAGCTACCTTCCGAACAAGTTCCGCCGTCAGTTTCGGACGCGCCTTCGCCGCCCTCTCCGCCTCGTCCTTCATCAAATCATACACCGTGCGCGACCCCGGCAGATCAAGCGTGCTACCCGTGGGGGTGACCGTGGCCGCCCATCCATTCGTGCGCATATGGCTCAGGTTCTTCGGCTCGTATCCTAGGCCCACATCAACCTTCGCGTAGTCGAACCCATACTGGAGGTTGCGGTGGTCCTGCATCGCGCCCACACCCTTCCCGTCCTGCAACCACTGGTCCATCCACGCAACGGCGCGCGTGCGAGTGGATTCGTGCCAATGGTGCGGTCCCAGCGTGTCCGAGAGCGAATAGGCCGTCGCCGCACCTAACATATTGTAAACACCTTGCGCACGCACCGAGGTTTCTAGCACTCCCGAGAACGGGAAGAAGTCCCCGTGCGACGCGCAGTGAAGCACAGGACTCGGCGCCCGCAGCAGGATGTGGCCCAGATGGTTGAACCCGAACTTCAGCTCGCCGAAGACGAACTGCTCGGCGTCCTGGGGTCCGCACTGTTCGCACACGGCTCGCATCGTCGACAGGAACCCGCTCGGCGCGGCGCAGGCGATGCGGTCGTCGAGCGCCATGATCCAGCTCGTCATCGTACCGCCACCGGAATGCCCCATCACACCGAGCTTCGCGGCGTCGACTTCGGACCGCGCCGCAAGCACGTCGAGGGCTCGGATTCCGTCCCACGTGCGGAAACGCGCGGTGTTCCAGCCCAGCAGCTCCGCACGGCGCCCCACGTTGTTGTGGGCGGAACAGTTCCACAGTGCCGCACTCTGGCGGCTCTGGCGACGTTCCCCCTGGTCGATTGGATCGTAGACCATCGCCACCATGCCGGCCTTTGCAGCCTGCAGAGCTCCGCGCTGATAGCCGCAGGACCCCTTGCCATTGGTGGAATGCCCGCAGGGCACGACAATGCCGGGGCGCTTTCCGGGGTACTTCGCCGCGTCCGGCAGGAAGAGGTTCGCCGTCACATAGTGCTTCGGCTGGCTTTCGAAGTAGAGCTTCTCGACCGAATAGCCGTCGCGCTGTTCACGCCCTGTGACCACGACATTGAGCGGGCACCTCTCAGGAAAGCCCCCCAACGCGACGAGCAGGTCCTTACGTACTTTCGCCTGGCGGACCTTCAGCGCCTCCGGCGTCGCACAGGCGGTCCAGGCAGCGTCTGCGGCGAGATCCGCCTCGTACACGGCCTTGACAGCATTGTCGTACACGATGCGATTTCCCTTTGGAAGCATCGCTCGGGCAAGGGCCTTTTCCAGCGGCATGGCGGACTTCTCCCCGGCTCGCACGAGACGCCAGCCCATCGGCGCCTTGAACGAGTCGACAAATGAACCATCCTTCCGCTTCCAGTCGTAGACGATCTCCCCTCCAGGGACAGGCAACGTCACACCGCAGAAGTCAAGATCGACGTCTGGACGGCGCACCGTCACGGTCCTTTCCACGTGATCGACCACAACACCGAGCACGCTGTGCACCAGCAGTACCGCCGCGTAGGAGGCGAAGCCGTGGTTGCAGCTCGCACACGTCGTATCGTTCTCCCACAGCGTCCCCGTACGGTCCGCCATGTACTTGAAATAGCCCTTCGTCTCACGAAGAATCTGCTGGCCAAGCCCCGCACGCTCCAGGAGCTTCAGACGCAGATAGTTGCCGATGAAGGCGTTGGACGGCCAGATCTCCGGATACTTGAGCAGCTTGCTGCGATTGACGGGATCATAGCGCTGCGGACCAAAGTCCGTGAGCAGCGTCTTCCAGAGCACAGGATGGGACTGGGGCGTCGCGACCTTGTGGAAGAACGCATAGTACTGGCAGGTTTCCGTGCACTCGCCCGAGAGTTTGAGCGTGCCGTCCTTCTGGCGCACGGCGTTGTCGCAGAACCACTTACCGGTCCAGCTCTGCCGCAGAACCTCGGCGCGGACACGCTTCGCCTCGGCGGCGAGGTCCGGACGACCATAGAGACGATCCATCGTCTCAAGCACATCGGCCCAGGTCATATTGGAGGGATAGTTCACGTCCTGCACGAGCTTGTTCGACCGGCTCCACTCCACGAACACCCAGCTGGGAAGCTTCTCGAGGAGGCCGTCCTTGTTGCGGAACGTCTGCAGGAACTTGACGAGTTTCTCGAGTCGCGGACGCAGGGCGTCGACCGTGGCCCTGTCGCCCGTACGCTTCAGATACTCGCCCGTCTCAAGCGTGAACCACATCGCCCAGTTGGGAATGAAGACTCCGTCGCGGTGGTCGGAGGGGTAGCACATCGGTAGCATACCGTCGCCGATGTCGTCGAACTTCGGCGGCAACGCGTGGTTCTCCTCGAAGATGCGTTCAAGGGCGGCATCGCCCGTGAGCATCATGGAGACGGGGCCTGTGAAGTAGGCGTCGCAGTTCCAGCCCGCGCGCTCGCGACTCGGGCAGTCCATAAACACGTCGACGGCGTTCTGGCGGAACGTCTCGCTCGCGGCGTTGAAAATCTGCACGAGCGCGGGATCGCTCGCACGAAACGAAGCGCGCTTCGCCGTGGCGTTCTTGTAGCTGCGGAAGCGGGGCGCAGAGACGGACATCTCGCCGGACACCGCGTCCAGTTCGACATAGCGCATCGTGTAGGGCTCGAAGGCATCGACCTCGTAGACACCCGGTTGGGTGAAGTCCCAGACGATGACGTTGCAGCAGTCGCGATAACGCTGGATGCCGCGCGCCTCGCCGTTGTCGGCCAGGACTTCGTCAAACTGCAACACCAGCTGCCCTGGCTTCTTCACCTCAACACGAAGCCCCGGGAAACCGGAATCGTTCAGTCCGTTGTCGAAGACGATTGACTGTCCCGCGGCAAGCGGAAAGATCGTGGCCGACTTCTCGGCTTCCGTGGCCACGCGGCGGTCGAAACTCACAAGACGCTGGGCGAGGAAAGACGAATTGAACTCAAGCTCCGCGATCGGGAACCCCTTGAAGGACTTCGATTTGCCCGGTAGCGTGAGGGAGCGGTCCTTGTGCACCTTGGCCTTTTCATCATAACGGATCTTCGCGAACGAGACCGGAACCATGCGCGGATTCTCCTCGTAGTCCGGGTAGGGGGCGCGGCGCTCGATGAGCACGGGCTCCGGGGCCTTCGCAAGCGGCAGCGCGGGCGGATTCGCCGCGGCCGGCAGACGGTACACCTCGGCGAATGTGCGCTGGAAGGTGTAACGCGGCACCTTCTGAACACGCGGCAGGCGAATCGCGGAGAAGTCCGAGCCCGTGGCGCGGCTCGCCGTGCGGACCTTTCCATCCACCACAACCTCGGCCTTGAAGAACGGCGACTGCTCCATCAGGTAGAAATTCGGCACGTTGTAGCCCGCAACCTCGACCACCAGATCGTTGCGCCCCGGCTTTGCAGCCTTCGCAAGATCCAGTTCGTCGGGACGGAAGAACCCCTTCGGCCCACGCGCTGGCCCAAACGCGACGAACGTTCCATTCAGCTTCACGCGGTACGAGTACCATGCGACTAGCTTCAGCACGGGCTTCTCTCCCGCATTGAGGTCGAAGGCGGCCTTGAACGCAATCAGCGTATTCATCTCCTGCTCGAGTCCCGCCGGCCAGACGGACTCCGCCACGTCGAACTTCGTCACCGCCTGCACGCATGCCGCAACAAGCGCGAACGTCATCATTATGAGCTTCTTCATGCTATTCCTCTTACTTCATTCACAAACTGTAAGTTTCAAGTCCACGGCAGAACTATCCAAATCGCACCACCAAACCCTTCATCGCCACGGCGAAAGGAGTGCCAGACGTCGTGACGCCAAGAGTCTCTAGCGTGGAACAATCGAGATGGCAGTCCTTCGGACGCGGCTCACTGCCATTTGCAGGCGCCCCGCTCCCCTTGAGCAGAGTCGCGTCCAGGCCAAGGTGCTCCGCCACGACACGTCCCATGTCGAGCTTCGTCATTGGTTCCGCACCACTCCAGTGAAACGTGCCGACAAGGCGCTTGCGGACAATCTGCGCAAGAACATCTGCGACATCCGCGACATGCGTGGGGTAGCGCACCGCCCAGTCGTCGAGAATCAACGGACGGGACTTCGAATAGTCCTTCCCCGGATCCGCCAATCTCAGGACCTGCTCAATAACTGTCGTAACCGACGATTCTTTTAGGTTTTCAACGTTTCCATAAAGAATCGGCACACGCAGGATAGCGCTCTGCCCCTCGGCGGCGGCACGTACCGCAATTTCTCCATCCAACTTCGAAATTCCATACGCGTTGATTGCGTGAGTGGGCGACTCTGGCGTGTACGGTGGTCTAGTCCCATCGAAGACGTAATCGGTGGAGATGTAGACAAGGAAACGGTTTGGGACCGCTGCGGTCCAGCGGGCCAGGGTGGTGGTGGCATCAACATTGAGCCGACGGGCCGAGGCGACATCGGCCGCGAATTCGTCCGGCTTGCGGATGGCGGCCGTATGCACGACGACATCCGGCTGGACATCCGCCAGCACGTTCGTCAGTCGCTCGACATCCGTGAGGTCCACGGGGACGAGTCCCTGTCCTGTGCGCGAATGACACAGCCCCGTGAGATCGAAGTCCCTTTCCGCGGCAAAACGCCCCATCACGGCGCGGCCCAGCATCCCTGTTGCGCCCGTCACAAGTATTTTCATGTGCCCATTATATCATTTTCTGTTGATTCCGTGTGCCGTCTGCATACTACCATTTGTGTGGAGCGTCATTCGCCCCACTCGCTTGCTTTCACACCCATATTTCAGTAAACTACAACGCATGTTCTCAACTCTACAATGGCGGGTTCTCGCATTCACGGTCTTCACGGCCGCGTTGGGGTGGATTGCGGGCTGTATGACGCCCGAGAAGGCAGTTCGGGAAGCAGACGAGACGGCCATTGCCGCAGCCACGGGGGTCTGGCGGTCACAGACTGGCCTCACCAACTCCTTCGACATCACTCGTCCCGCCGACGTGCTGACCCTTCGCATCGCGCTTGAAGCGGTCCGCCAGGGCGTCACAAACGCCGTATTTCCCCGAATCGAGGGTGTCTCGTCCCTTATCCCCTCAAACGGCGTCACCTACCTCACGCTCGAAGACGCCCTTCGCCTCGGCGCCCGCAACAACAGAAGGTATCAGACGCTCAAGGAAACCGTCTACCAACGAGCCCTTTCGCTCGACAATGAGCGGTACGCGTTCGATAACACGTTCACCGGGTTCCTGCTCGGTGCGCTCACGGGGTCTCCGGAGATCGACAAGGACTACGGCCAGGGTGGCGTCGGAGCCGCCCGTAAGTTCGAGAACGGCGCCACGCTCGCGGGCAACATGGCCTTCGACGTCACGAGGATGATCCGCGACGACTGGCATTCGTTCGGTTGGACCGGCGACCTGACGGCCAGCATTCCTCTTCTGCGCGGCAGCGCACGTGAAATCGTCCGGGAACCCCTCACCCAGGCGGAACGGAACCTCGCCTACTCCCTGCTCACCTTCGAACGCTACCGCCAGACCTACGCGCTCTCCGTCGCCAAGGCGTACTACCGGGTTCTGCAATACGCCCAGACGCGCCGCAACTCGGACGACAACGCGAAGAGACTTGACCTCAACTGGCAGCGCGCCGAGATGATGTTCAAGGCCGGACGCATGGACCGCATCCAGGTCGACCAGGCCCGCACGGACCTTCTCTCCGCCCGGCAGACGATCATTACCACGCAGCAGAGCTACGAGGACGCGCTCGACAATTTCAAAATCACGCTGGGCCTCGCCCCCGAAGCGCCCATCGCCCTCGATGAACGGGAACTAACCCTCGTACAGGAACAGATGGCGGCACAGGCCACGAACCAGCCCGATGCCCTCAGCGACTACCCTCTCGAAGACGAAGCAATGAACATCGCCCTCGTCGAGCGGCGCGACCTCTCGGTGACCCGCGGTGACGTCTGGGACGCCGAGCGCGGCGTGAAGGTCGCCGAGGACAACCTCCGCGGCGAACTCGCCGTCGAGGCCAAAGGCGCCTACGCCGCCGACCGCCGTGAACATCGGCATTCCGGTGTCGACGACGACACCACGTCGTCTGTCCGCCTCAAGTGGTCCCCGCCGTGGGACCGCCGCCGTGAGCGCAACGCCTACCGCAAGGCGCTCATCACCCTCGACCAGAGCCGTCGCATGCTCGAGGAGGAGGAGGACTCGGTCAAGAACGAGGTTCGATCCGGCTATCGCAACCTCGTCGCGGCGCGTATGCTCTACGAGAACAAGGTCGAGTCCTACAAGGTCGCCAAGATGCGCGTGGACGCCATTGATCTCTTCACACAGTCCGGCCGCAGCTCCATGCGCGACACACTCGACGCAGCCCGCGACCTCCTCAGCGCCCAGAACGCCCTCTGCTCCGCCGTCATCGAATGGCGCACGAGCGACCTCTCCCTACGAAGCGCCATGGGAATCCTCCAGATCGAACAGAGCGGATCCTGGAAGAAGTGAGCGAGTTGAGATCATTTGAACCGAAAGTTGAATTCCATGACTAAAAAGAAGAAGATTCTCTGGGGAAGCGCGGGAGCAGTCGTGGTTTCCGTTCTTGCGGCCCTGCTCCTTGGCGGCGGATCGGAAGAGGAGGCGACAACTCCCACGTTCACGATCGCCGAAGGCCCCCTCACAATCGGCATCACCTCCTCCGGCTCCATCCAGAGCAAGGACAAAGTCACCCTCAAGAGCGAACTCGAGGGCAACAACACCGTCATCTGGGTTGTCGAGGAAGGCGTCAACGTCAAAGAAGGCGACCTGCTCCTCGAGTTCGACTCCGCCGCCCTCGTCGACAAGCGCAATGAACAGGAGATCACCGTCGCCACCACCGAAGGCAATCTCATCATCTCCGAGGAGAAGCTCGAGGTCACGAAGGGCGACTGCGACGCGAACCTCCTCGAACGGGAGGTCGATCTCACCCTTGCCAAGATGGCCTTGGAGAAGTACGAGAAGGGAGACTATCCCCAGACCGAACGCGAATACGACTCGGACATCGCGATCGCCGACGAGGAGATGAAGCGCGCCGCGGAGAAGCTCGAGTGGTCGCAGCGACTCGCCAAGGAAGGCTTCCTCACCCGCACGGAGCTCCAGGCCGATGAACTCGCCCTCCGCCAGAAGGAGATCAAACTCGAAATGGCCAAAACCAAGATGAACGTGCTCACGAATTACACGGTCATCCAGCAGCGCGCCACCCACGAAAGCGCCGTCCGAAAGGCGACTCGCGCCCTCGCCCGCACCAAGTTCCAGAACAAGTCGATCATCCGCCAGGTCGAGACGGAGATCGTCCAGCGCACGCGTGAGCGCGATCGCGCGACGAACCGTCTCGCCGAGCTCAACTTCCAGATCTCCAAGTCGAAGATCTTCGCCCCCACGAACGGCGTGATTCTCTACGCCTCCACCGTGCAGATCGCGCGCCGCCGGTTCTGGATGCGGCCCCTTGCCGTCGGCGAGACCGCGGTCCAACGCCAGGAACTCATCTACATTCCTCTCGACACCGGCATGATTGTGGAGTTGATGGTCCCGGAGGCTTCGCTCAACAAGCTCGAGACCGACATGCCCGCGAACGTGAAGGTGGACGCCTTCCCGGACAAGGTCTTCCACGGCAAGCTCACAAAGATCGGCATTCTCCCCGACGGACAGAGTGCCTCCCTGAACCCCGACCTAAAGATGTACAAGTGCGAGCTCGAATGCGACTTCTCCGGCGTCGTCATCAGACCTGGCATGAGCTGCGACATCGAGCTCGTCAAGCACGCCTACGACAATGTTCTCTACTGCCCGATGCAGTGCGTCACCCGCATTGACGGAGTCCCCTGCGTCTACGTCCAGGAGGGCAAGGAATGGAAACCCCGCCCCGTCGAGACCGGCCTCGACAACAACCGCATGATCCACATCGTCAAGGGCGTGAAGAAGGGCGACGTCGTCATGATGGCCCCTCCCGTCAAGGAGTCGAAGGAAGCGGAGAAGAAGCCTGCGGCGGAACGGAAGTCCCCAATGGGGAAGAAGAACGGCGGGCCGCACAAGGACAGGCCTCCCAAGGGCAATGGCAAGAAAGGTCCGCAGGAACATTGAACGTGAACCCTGAAACCTCCACCCCGCTTCAGGAGGAAGTCGTCAAGCTCCAGGACGTCTGTCGCCACTACACCGTGGGCGGCGAAACCGTGCGTGCGCTGGATGGCGTCTCCTTCTCGATCCACCGCGGCGAATATTGGGCCATCATGGGGCCTTCTGGATCCGGCAAGAGCACCCTTCTCAACATCCTCGGCTGTCTGGACCGTCCCACAGCCGGCAGCTACTGGCTCAACGGCGTCGACGTCGCGCGCATGGAAGACAACGAGCTCTCCGACCACCGTCTCAAGAACCTCGGCTTCGTCTTCCAGAGCTTCCACCTCATTCCGCAGCTGACGGTGCTGGAGAACATCGAGATGCCGATGTTCTATCTCGGAATTCCCCCGCACGAGCGCACGCGTCGCGCGAAGGAACTCGCTGCGCGCGTCGAGATGGACCACCGATTGATGCACCTACCCGCAGAGCTTTCGGGTGGACAGCGCCAGCGCGTCGCCGTCGCCCGCGCCCTCGCGAACGATCCCGCCGTGCTGCTGGCCGATGAACCCACCGGCAACCTCGACTCCAAGACGTCCGTCCAGATCATGGCGCTCTTCCAGGAGCTCTATGAACAGGGGAAGACCATCATCGTCGTCACCCACGAGCCCGATATCGACGCCTATGCCCACTCCCACATCGTGGTAAAGGACGGCAAACTCCTGGACTATCGCAGGTAACCCATGCAGGCACTCAACTTCTACTGGCCCTTCATCAAGCTCGGCGCGACGGACGTCTGGCGCCATAAGACGCGCTCGTTCCTCACCATGCTCGGCATGGTGTTCGGCGTGGGCTCCGTCATCGCCATGCTCGCCGTGGGAGAGGGCGCCAGCCATCAGGCACTCGAGTCCATCAAACGCCTCGGCAGCCAGAACATCATGGTCAACTCCGTCAAGCCCACCTCTGAGGAGGGATCCAGTTCCGCGGCCCAGGCCTCGGCGCGCCTCGCCGTCTACGGCCTCCTCAACGACGACGAGACGCGAATCCGCGAAACCGTGCCGGGCGTCGAAAGCACGGTCCCCGCGCGCATGGTCCGCCGCAACGCCCGATTCAACGAGCGTCAGCTCGAGCTTCGCGTCGTCGAAACCGTGTCCAGCTGGTTCGAAGTGGTGCCTCGCCCCATCCTCGCGGGCCGCGTGCTGCACGAGATCGACCTCTCCACCCATGCAAACGTCTGCGTGCTCACCGAGTTCGGCGTGCGCAAGCTCCTCGCCGCGGAGGAGGTGCTGGGCCAGCGCATCCGTCTCGGCAGCGGCGTCTTCGAGGTCGTCGGCATCGTCAAGAACGAGAGCGGCGGCACTGTGCGAGCCCCCGACTCCGAGGCGGACGCCTATATCCCCATGTCCACCGCATCGCGTCTCTTCGGCGTCGCCAACATCCGCCACGTCTCCGGCGGCATGGAAGGCGAGAAGGTGGAGCTCTCGCAGATCATCGTGAAGATGAGGAGCACGTCCGTCGTCGAAGCCGGCGCCAAGGCGATCGAGGCCATGCTCAAGCGCTTCCACAAGAAGCAGGACTTCAAGATCGACGTGCCCCTCTCCCTGCTCCGCGAGGCCGAAAAGACCAAGCGTACCTACAACGTCGTCCTCGGCGCCATTGCCGGCATCTCCCTGCTGGTGGGCGGCATCGGCATCATGAACATCATGCTCGCCTCCGTCACGGAACGCACGAAGGAGATCGGAATCCGCCGTGCGATCGGCGCACGCAAGAGTCGCATCGTGGTGCAGTTCCTCATCAACACGTGCGTGCTCTCGATCGGCGGGGGGCTCGCCGGCCTCGTCGTCGGCGTGGCAATTCCCCTTCTCATCACGTTCTTCTCCGGCATGCCTACCGTCATCCAACCCTACTCGATGGTACTTGCCTTTGGCATTTCTGTAGGCATCGGCATCGTCTTCGGGCTCTACCCCGCTCTGCGCGCAGCCTCTCTTGACCCAATCGAGGCCCTACGCCACGAATAAACACTCGCACTATGCATGGACTCTCCAGAAAGGGGCTTCTCGTCGGTTCTGCGGCACTTCTGCTCGTGGGACTTGCGACCCTCGGCCTTCGCCACAACGACGAGATCAAGACCATCCGCTGGCCCGTGATGGGAACCATCGCGCAGCTCTCTCTTCGCGGCGAGACCACCAGGGGAGAGCAGATCCGCCCTCTCGTGCAGAAGACCTATCTCAGACTCGACGATCTCCTCTCCGCCTGGAATCCCGACTCCGAGCTCTGTCGTCTTGCGGCGTCGAACTGTCCCGACTGGGTTACGTGTGCCTCATCCGAAGTCAAACCCTGCTATGCTGCGGCGCTCAAGCTCGCAGAGCAGAGCGATGGAGCTTTCAACCCCCGTGTGGGCACCAAGCTGCGCGAGCTCGGCGTCTCGGGAGGCTCCAGCTATTCAGATTTCGACCTCGGCGCCATCGCCAAGGGATTCGCCGTCGACATCGCAGCGCAGAAAATCATCCAAACCTGCACCAACGACCTGCCCGACCTCCTGATCGACCTCGGAGGGAATCTCCGTGTTGTCGGTTCCGGCGTCTGGCGAACGGGCATCCGCAACCCCTTCGACCGACAAGGCCCCTATGTCGGCGTGATCGCACTCACCAACGGTGAGTCCGTCGCCACGAGTGGAAACTACGAGCGCTTCATCGAGCGGGACGGCATTCGCTACTCCCACATTCTCGACGGGCGCACCGGCGAACCCACGCATGGAATCGCCGCCGTCACGGTTGTCACGCCCGCACATTATGGAGCCCTTCTGGCCGATGGTCTCTCGACGACGCTCTTCGTGCTCGGCCCCCAGAACGGAGCGGACTTCCTTACGCGACACTATCCCGAGGCTCTGGCACTCTGGATCCCCGACAGTCCAACCGCACCCCACATCTTCGCATCAAAGGAAATGGCCAGACGCCTCAACTACGTCGTCTGGCCACTGGACACGCTGGAGCGTTGATTTACAGACCGCCCGCGAAGAAGCGGTCCATGATGCCGGAATACTCTGCGTCCGACCATCCTCTCTCCTCGATGGAGACCCAGCCATTGTAACCAACGGCGTCGATCGTGCGGCGCACGCGCTTCCAATCAATGGAGCCCTCACCCAGTCGGACAAACGCACCATCGTTCTTCGCGCCGCGCTCGATCTTGAAGTCCTTGATGTGAAGCTTCACGATCTGGTCACTCAATGCCGCCAGCCACTTCTCCACCGCCGCATAGCGCACGTGATTGCCGAGGTCAAGGTAGGCCTTCACCCAGGGAGACTGGAACGACCGCACAAAGGCGGAGGCGAATTCGGGCTTGACCCAGAGGTTGTTCCACACGTTCTCGACACCAAGGATCACGCCGTGCTCGGCGGCGACCGGCATGAGTTCACCCAGGGCGTCCTGCGCGAACTTCGTCGCCTCGTTCTGCGCGATGACATATTGTGCGAAACCGCCTTCCGCTGTCGCCTTCTTCAGCTCCAGTGTCGTCTCGTCGAACTCGAGGTCGAATTCGGACGGCTTCGGCATTTCGACTCCACCCACGCGTCCCGGCACGATCAACATCACGGGAGCCCCATAGGCCTCCGCGATCTCAATGTTGTGCTTCGCCGTGTCGATCGCCTGGCGACGTTTTCCTGCATCCTTTGAATTGAACTCAAACCATCCACCCATGAAGGAGTGGATCGTCAGGTCGCTCTCCTGGGCGAGACGCAGCCCCGCTCGGGCCTCGGCAATCGTTACCGTCTTGTCCTGGAGCTCCACGCCGGGGAAACCGGCCTCCTGCAGTTCCTTGACGACTGCCTCCGTGAGACGCGGACGAATCAAGGCCTTCTTCAGTTGCGTCTTGAATGGCGAGCCGGACTTCCGATCAGGAACCGCAAAAGCCCCCGCGGCACCGGCGGCAGCAAGCGTGAACAGAAATTCCCTGCGATTCATCAAACAGTCTCCTTTCCGGGAACGACGCCGAAGCCTTCCTTCGGGAGCGGGACGTCGTTCGTCTCCTCGAACGTCTTGGCGGTGAACGCACTGTTCCAGCCGTTGAAGAATTCGGACTTCTCATTGGAGAGGATATCCGTCATCTTCACCTGACGCCCAGAATAAGCCGCAAGAGTCCCCATCACGCAGGTCGCCGTGGACATCGCGACCTGTTCGCCCTCGTTGACGAGATTTCCGCTGAGAAGTCCAGAGAGGAAGTCCGCATGCTCCATAATGAGGCCATTGTCGTCGCGGCCGGCGATGGCCGCCTTGTCCTCCTCCACGGGCCTTCCGTCGAAGCGCTTGATCTTCCCACCGACGGAGATTTCTCCCTCGGTGCCAACGAGGCGCGTGCCGAACGGATTCGCACAACCATCCATGTGACGGCCGAACGTGGAGACGTGCAGTTCTTCGCCGTAGTCGTAGTCGATCGCGATCTCGTCGTAGATATCACCGATGCCGGCTGGCCGACGCCAGCGCGCGCCCATGCCGAACGCGCTGATCGGCGTGCGTCCGATGAACCAGTTCGCGAGGTCAACCTCGTGGATCGCCTGCTCGGTGACCTGGTCACCGCTCATCTCCCAGAAGTGGTACCAGTTGTTCGCGAGATAGGAGGCGTTCGTATCCTCCGGACGACGCGGACGCACCCACATGGAACCATGGCAGCGGTAGACGCGCCCCGCCATGATCTTGCCGATCGCGCCTGTGCGGATCGGACCGATCTGCTTCAGGAAGCGATTCGAATGCCGATGGAGCGTACCGGAGAGGATCGACAGATTCTTCGCCTTCGCGTCCGCCACGGTCTTGAGGAATTCGCGAATGCCGCGCGGATCGGTCGCGATCGGCTTCTCCGCGAAGATGTGCTTGCCGGCCGCGACGCAGGCGGCCGCATGGCGCGCCCTGAAAATCGGCGGCGTGCACAGAAGCACGATGTCGCAGTCCGTCGCGATCACGTTCTTGTAGCCGTCGGCGCCACCGAAGGCCATCTTTTCGTCGACACCGTAGCGCCGGCAGACGTCGACGGCGTGCTGACGGTCAAAGTCCGCCGCCGCGACGAGCTGCACCGTGCAGCCCAGACGCTTCGCCGCCATCGAGATGTCGTGGATCGCGCCGCCGCCGCGCCACGTGCCGTCGACGATCTGCCCGCAGACGCCGCCGCGCCACTGACAGCCGCGTCCACCACAGCCGACGAGTCCTACCTTGAAAACCTTCTTCGCGTCACCGAGAACAGCGGGCGCAGCGGCCAGCACACTTGCGCCGACCATGAACTGGCGTCTTGAAAATTCCATGGAAAGGTTCCTTCTCGTAAGAGGTAATTGCAAAACCCCTCTGACACCGTGCCGATGACCATGCCGCCCGAC
>JAUNMP010000316.1 GCA_030537465.1 bacterium | reverse complement strand
TTTTTTGACAGGGGGGCGCGAGAGAGACCGTGACGCGACGAGCCGTCGCGTCTACGGGTGGAGGCACGGGCGCAAGGGGACGACTCGGAACCGCTACTCCTCCATCATCGCCAGCACGTCGTCCTCAACGGTGCCGATGGGTTTGAGGCCGAAATGGTCCGTGAGCACCTTGCCCACATGCGGCGAAATGAACGCCGGCAGGGTGGGGCCAAGGCGGATGTTCTTGAACCCGAGCGAGAGCAGCGCCAGCAGCACGGCGACCGCCTTCTGCTCATACCACGCGATGTCGAACGCGATGGGCAGCGAGTTGACGTCCTTGAGATTGAATGCGTCCTTGAGCGCGAGCGCGATCACCGCAAGCGAATACGAGTCATTGCACTGGCCCGCGTCGAGCACGCGTGGAATGCCGTCAATATCCCCCAGCCCGAGTTTGAGATACCGGTACTTCGCGCAGCCCGCCGTAAGGATCACCGCGTCCGGCGGCAGCATCTTCGCCACCTGCGTATAGTACTCGCGCGTGGCGTGGCGTCCATCGCAGCCGGCCATCACCACGAACCGCCGGATCTTCCCGGCGTTCACGGCCTCGATGATCCGGTCCTTCAACGCCAGCACCTGGGCATGGGCGAAGCCGCCCGTCACCGTCCCCTTCTCAAGCTCTCTCGGCGGCGCGCAGCGCAGCGCCCGTTCGATGACAATCGAGAAGTCCTTCGGATGCCGCCCCACGCGTCCGGCGACGTGTGGCACGCCGGGATAGCCCGCAACGCCCGTCGTGAAGATGCGGTCCTGGTAGGCGGACGCCACCGGCACGATGCAGTTCGTTGTCATCAGGATCGCGCCGTTGAAGGCGGCGAAGTCGCGCTGCTGGCTGTACCACGCCCCGCCGTAGTTGCCCCTGAGATGTGGATACTTCCGGAATGCGGGGTAGTAATGCGCCGGCAGCATCTCGCCATGCGTGTAGACGTCGACGCCGCACCCCTCCGTCTGCTCAAGGAGATCCTTCAGGTCGCGGAGGTCGTGCCCCGAGACGAGTATGCCGGGACGGTCTCCCGCGTCCAGCCTGACGGACGTGATCTCCGGGTGCCCGAAGGCCTCGGTGTTCGCGGTGTCGAGAAGCGCCATCGCCCGGACCGCGTGCTGTCCGCACTCCTGGACGAGCCGGATCAACTCCATGAAGCTCTTCCTCTCCCCCAGCGACTTCAGCGCCCACTGGAGAAAACCGTAGATCGCGCCGTCCTCCTTTCCCAGCGCCGCCGCATGGTGGCAGTAGGCGGCAATGCCCTTGAGCCCGAAGAGTGTCAGCTCCTTGAGGCTCCGCACGTCGGGATCCCTCTCCAGGAAAGGACTCGGCATCTTCCGCGTCGGCGCGTGTCCGAGGATGAGTTCGCAGGCATCGAGCATCTCCGCGAAGCGTCCGTCGTCGAAGTTCGCGTTGGTGAGGGTCATGAAGAGCGCCTGCGACGCGAAGCGTCCGAGACCCTGCGTGGGGTCGTGCGTCGCCGCGATCTCCTCGAGCGCGGCGACGAGCTCGTCCATCATCCGCGCCGTCTCGGGACGCTTCCCGCACACGCCCATGCGTGTGCATCCGGCGTTCCCGAGGGTTTCCTGGCACTGGCGACAGAACATCTGGGGTACATTGTCGTTTGTCATGGGAAACCTCCTCTACGAAGCGATGGCGGCGGGCGAGAAGTGTCCGTTGCGGATCTCGCAGGGCGTGCGCCCCGTGTAGCGCTTGATGAACGTCGAGAAGTGCGACTGCGAGATGAAGCCCGCCCGCTCCATCACCTCCACGAAGGGCAGCGTGCTCTCGCGCAGCAGACGCACCGCGAGACGCAGCTGTTCGCGGCGGATGATCTCCGAGGGACTCGGCAGCCCCGCCTCGACGAACCGATGATGGAGATGGGACCGACTCACCTTCAGCTCGCTGCACAGCGGATCGAGCCGCACGATGCCATGCTTGAGATTCTGGTGGATGCGATACGCGGCCTCGAAGAGCAGGGCGTTGCCGTTCGACTTGAGGTCGTTGAGCTGCGAGACGAGCACATCCGTGAGAAGCCGCAGGACGGCTCGCCGGCGATCGGGTCCGTCATTCTGCTCGGCGTCCACCTGACGGCGGATGTCGACGAAGGCCGCGAGGCGCGGCATGGTCTGTCCACGCGCGCAGTCGAAAAAGCCGAGATCGTCGAAGAACGCCTCGACGTCCGGACCGTCGAAGACGCAGTAGACGATGCGGTTGGTCGCCTCGAGCGACTCGATCTTCACGTAGTGGCCGGGATAGATCACAATCAGCTCGCCGGCCTTCAGCTCAATCGGCTCACGGTCGTTGAAGGTGAAGGCGAAGCGACCGCCGTAGCAGCGCATCACGTTGAGTCCCGTGAAGTAGAAGTTGTCCACGAAGACCCGGCGCGGCACCACCGCGTCCGAAAGCAGCCGCAGCGTGACGCCCGATTTACCGTCCAGGCGAGTATCCTGTACCGGACTCTCGCTCCATGTCTCTCTGAATTTCGCCATACTCTCGTCCCTCCGATCGATGAGTTGTTGAAAGTTGAGGTTCCGACCTGATGCCGTCGGGGATTTATTCTAACACAAATTCCCGCCGACGGAAGAAAGTCTACACCTGGACAACCGAGAATTCCATTTTCAAATGGTGTCGGATTTTTCTCCAAGGGAACGATTTTCTCTTTTCGTCCTCGGTATTGCCGATTTGAGAGTGGAGAAGAAGACGAAAAGGACGGACGGGAGACAGGAGACGTGAGCGAAGACGCGAGACCAGAAGACAGGAGACAGGAGACGGTCTCCAAACGAAAGCCGCCGCCTGCGGAGGCAGACGGCGGCTTTTCCAGCTCCTAGCTAAAAGCTAGCAGCTCCAAGCTCCTCAGAAGTTGTTCTGCTCGAGCTGGAAGTAAGCCTGCGGGTGGTCGCACACGGGGCAGACCTCGGGGGCCTTCTCGCCCTCGACAATCGCGCCGCAGTTGCGGCACTGCCACTTGTTCACGCCGACCTTGACCCACACCTCGCCCTTCTCGATGTTGGCGGCGAGCTTGCGGTAGCGGGCCTCGTGGTGCGCCTCGACCTCGGCGACGCCACGAAACTTCTTCGCGATGTCGGCGAAGCCCTCGGCCTCGGCCTCCTCGGCCATGCGCTTGTACATCTCGGTCCACTCCTCATGCTCGCCGGTGGCAGCCGCGAGGAGGTTCTCCGGTGTGGACTTGATGCCCTCGAAGAGCTTGAACCACATCTTGGCGTGCTCCTTCTCGTTGAGGGCGGTCTCCTGGAAGATGGCCGCGATCTGCTCATAGCCGTCCTTCTTCGCCTTGGAGGCGAAGTAGTCGTACTTGTTGCGCGCCTGCGACTCGCCCGCGAACGCCGCCATCAGGTTCTTTTCCGTCTTCGATCCCTTGAGTTCCATGGTATTCTCCTTGTTTGTTGTTGTAGATGCAGCGGGGTCACCGACCCGCTTCAAATAGCCTTGTACCCTTATGTGCCCTTTCTTCCGAGCTTGAGGCACTTCCCGCAGACGCCAGTGACGCGAAGCTCCAGATGACGCCACTCGCCGGGGACACCGCCCGGCGGCGTAATGCCATCCGGCAGCGCATGGTCCATCACGTCCCCGCAGACTTCGCAGATGAAGTGCGCGTGAGGCGCGCAGCTGGTATCGTACCGTGCCGACGACAAGGCGTCAAGACGGGCGACGAGTCCCAGTCCGTCGAACTCGTTCAGAATGCGGTAGACCGATTCGCGTGTGACAGTGGGAATGGTTCTCTTCACATCAGCCCAGATGCCGTCAACGGACGGATGGCGCCCCATCGCCTGGCGCACAGCGGAGAAGACCGCCAGCCGCTGCACGGTGCACTTCAGCCCATGCTCGCGGCAGAATGCCGGGAATGTCTCCGTCGTCAGTTGTTCAATCAGATCCATTGTGCTTCTTGTTGTCGGTAAGATGTAGATGATTGTAACATTTATTTAAAGACGATGCAAGGGCAACGAAGCTGGAAAGAAAACTCTGGAAGGCCTAGGCATTCTAGATGCTCTAGAAATTCTAGAGATTCTAGAGCCTCTAGAGCTTCTAGATAATCTAGAGTTTCTAGACACTCTAGAAGATCAACTCAGACTCCGACAGCAGCAAGTTTCGGAAAACAAAAAAACTCGGCGAATGCCGAGCTGTATGGTGGCCAAGGCCGGGATCGAACCGGCGACACACGGATTTTCAGTCCGTTGCT
>JAUNMP010000315.1 GCA_030537465.1 bacterium | reverse complement strand
CGCGACCGGCTTTTGCCGCGTTTGATGAGCGGGAAGATCGATCTCGACAAACTCGTGAAGGAGGCCGAGTGACGGGAACGGCGGAAAAATCAACGCGGCTCTTCGTCTTTGACCCAAATGGGGCCGAAGTGCGCTGCGATTCTCGCGGGACCGAAGCGGTTGTCGAGAACGGCTTTCACAAGTATCGTCTCGTTCTCAATGTCGTAGTAGACCGAGAAGGGAAAATGCGGAACTGGCATACAGTGATGTCCGTAGCGTATCGGGTGGATGCCGGCGAATTTCCCAAGGTCGTCCATCGCCTCGGAGATGGAGTTCATGAAATGGGTGAGAACCCAATTCCCCTTGGGGGCATAGAAATCCTGTGCCTCGATGAGGTCGAATTCGGCGAGGGCTGTGAGCCTGAGTTCCATTCGTCAGCGTGCGGCACAACGGGCTTCAAGGCGAGCCTTGACGTCCGACCAGCTGTAGACGGGAACCTTGCCGGCCTGATAAAGGGCTTCACGACGGGCAAGTTCCTGTCCATGCCAAGGCGGCGGGACGAAACCAGCGTCCGAGGATTCAATCTGCGACCACAGATATTCCATGGTCTGGATCTTCTCATCCGCTGTCATGCGGTCTATGGCTTCCATTACGGCGGGCATCGCAAAAACCTTTCGCCGGTAATTCTATCAAATTTCGTCGGTGGGGGCAAGGGCATCCGTGATCGAAGGACTACAACGGAAAAGGAGCATTAAGATGGCCAAGATCTTGACGGAAGACGATATCGAGAAAGGACTCGTCGCATTCCTGACGGGGGCGGGGTGGGGCTACCGTGAGATCAATGCCATGACCGCCGATCGGGCGGCGCTTCCGGATGGCACGGGGCGGACGGACAAGAAGCTCTGCGTGCTGCCGGAGGTGCTGCGTGAGAGCCTGAAGCGGCTGAATCCGTCAGTGCCGGACGGCAAACTGGCGGAAATCGCCGCCGATCTTGCCGAGTATCGCGGTGCGGACGGCGTGAATCTCGCCACCAATCGCGAGCTCTACGAACTTCTGCGGAATGGCAAGTCTGTTGAGTTCACGGATGCGGAAGGCGACGTGCGAAGCGAGATCGTGCGCATCATCGACTTCGACGATCCGGCAGAGAATGATTTCAAGGTGGTGCGGCAGATGTGGATCTGCGGTGGGGACGACGTGTGGCGGCGTCCCGACGTGATCATCTTCGTCAACGGTTTGCCGCTCGTCTTCATTGAGCTGAAGAACGCCGACAAGAAGGTCGAAAATGCATTCACGGACAATCTGACGAACTACAGGCGCGACATTCCGAACCTGTTCGCCTTCAATCAGGTGTGCATCCTCTCGAATGCGAGCGAGACGCGGATCGGCGCGTTCAAGAGCCCCTACGAACACTTCTTCGAGTGGCTTCGCCTGGATGAGAAGGGCGCGCGCGTCAGTCGGGAGGCGCTACGGCAGAATCTGACCTCCTATGCGGGGTGTTCTCTGGAATTCGTCGCCCAGGGCCTCTTGGAGCCGCGCCGGTTGATCGACTACATCGAGAACTTCATCCTGTTTGACGGGACGGAGGCGAACATCGTCAAGATCCTGGCCAAGAACCACCAGTATCTGGGCGTGAACGCGGCGCTGGAGAATGTCCGGAACCGGCGGGAGCTGGGCGGCAAGCTGGGCATCTTCTTCCACACCCAGGGAAGCGGCAAGAGCTATTCGATGGTGTTCCTGGCGCGGAAGATCCTGCATAAGCTGCAGGGGAATTTCTCCTTCCTGGTGGTGACGGACCGCGAGAATCTGGATGGGCAGATCGCGAAGACGTTCGTGCGGTGCGGCGTCGTGAAGGAGAAGGATCCGGCGCGTCCGAAGAATGCCGAGAAACTGCGGGAGCTCCTGTCGAAGAACAATCTCTTCACCTTTACGCTCATCCAGAAGTTCCGCTACGACCCGGGACGCGAGTATCCGGTGCTGTCGACGCGTGACGACATCATCGTTCTGGTGGACGAGGCGCATCGTACGCAGTACATGGATCTGGCGGCGAATATGCGCAGGGGACTGCCGAATGCGAATTTCATCGCCTTCACCGGGACGCCGCTCGGGAAGACGGGCGAGTGGTTCGGCGGCACCGTCTCCGAGTACAATTTCGCGGATGCGATCGCCGATGGCTCGACCTGCCCGATCTACTACCGCAACATGGCGCCGAAGGTCGATTTCTGCAAGAACTTGATTGATCAGGAGGTCGAGTCCATTGGCGACGAGGAGGAGCTTGCGCTGGATGAACGCGAAAAGCTCGAAAAGCGCTTTGCCGCCGAGATCGAAGTGCTGACGCGGGATGAACGCATTCAGGACAACGCCAAGCGCATCGTCGAGCATTTTGTGCGGCGTGAATATCGCGGCAAGGCGATGGTCGTTGCCGTTGACCGCTACACGGCGGTGAAATACTACAATGCCGTCGACACGTATTGGCCCGAATTCCGGAAAGAGCTGGTCAAGGAGCGCAGCCACGAGGTTGACGCCGAAAGGCGCGCCTCTCTGCAGCGTGCGATCGACTACATGGATCGCGTGGAGCGCGCGGTTGTCATATCCGGCGATGCCGACGAAGAGGCGCAGTTCGCGAAAAAGGGGATCTCGGGGATCCGGGCCATCCGCGCGCGCATGGAGCAGATTGATGCCGAAGGCGCGGACATTGAGGATAACTTCAAGGATCCGGATCACAGGCTCTCGTTGGTGTTCGTCTGCGCCATGTGGTTGACGGGCACGGACATTCCCTGCATGAGCACGATGTATCTCGACAAGCCCATGAAGGGGCATACGCTGATGCAGACGATTGCGCGCGTCAATCGGGTCTATCCGGGCAAGAATCACGGGCTCATCGTTGACTTCGTCAACATTTTCAAGTATGTCGAGAAGGCGTTGAGCATCTACGTCAAACCGGGGGCGGGGATAGAACTCCCCGTCAAGCCGATTGACGAGCTTCTTGACTCGCTGGAAAAGAGCGTGCAGGCCACAAAGGCGTTTCTGGATTCGATAGGCGTTGACCTGAATGAAGTCGCGAACCTTCCGAAGAGCCAGAGCTTCGACAAGGTGGAGGCGTTTAATCGATTCCTCGACATCGTCCTTTCGAAGGATGACTACCGCAATCGCTTCTACCTGTATACCAATAAGGTCGATGCGATCTGGACGGCCTCCAAGCCGGAAGTGTTCGAGCACATTGGGCGGGTGAGCAAGTATCTGTCGCCGATGATCTATCTTCGCAAGATGATGGACACCAAGGCGGATACGTCTCGGCTGGAGAAGGCGATCGGCAAGTTGGCGGCGGAATTGGATGGCCGCGTGACGATCTCGGCTTCGGGCGTCCAAAACGGCGAAGGACATGAGATTGATCTCGCCAAGATCGACGTGGCCAAGGTCGAGGCGACGCTCAAGCAGGTCAATTACCCGCATCTCATGGTGGATGATCTGCGTAAAGTGGTGGAGGATATGCTGGCGAAGATTCTGGCCCGCAACAAGACCCGTACGGCCTTCGGCGAAAGGTATCAGAAAATCGTCGATGAGTACAATGCCGGCAGCCTTGCGTCCGAAGAGGCGTTCAAACGTCTGATGGAGCTCATGCAGGCGATGGATGAGGAGGCGAAACGCGCGACACGGGAAGGGTTGACGGATCAGCAGCTTGAAATCTACGATCTTCTCTGCGCGGGACGGAAACTGACCCAATCGCAGGAACGGGCCGCCAAGCTCGCGGCGGTCGATCTGGTCAAGGCGATTGAGGCGAATCCGTCGGCGGCGTTCCCCTCCGAATGGTTCAAGTATCAACCTTCCAAGCTGCAGGTCAAGGATTTCATCGCCGAGGCCTGTGCCGTTCGGCTGGATGGAGAGTTCGACCGCGTGATGTTCGAGGATGGCACACAGCGTGTCTATCAGCTTTTCCTGGATCGCGCTTTGAACAACGAACCCATGTTGCATGCGGCGTGATGTCCAATGTCTTTCAGGATGTCTTATCAGAAGAAAGTGAGAATGAGTATGGCCAGAACAAGTTCATGCAAGAAGAATTCGAAGAACCCATCAGCGGCGAAGACTGGGTTGATCCACGCCTTCACGGTGAAGCCGATGATGGGGTGGCTCATCATGAACGGCGTCAAGGACGTGGAGAACCGGTCGAAGGGCGTGAACCCGCCGAAGGGGACGTGCGCGGTCAGCTATTCCAAGGGCTACACGCCCGACGAGTACGAGGGCGACATCG
>JAUNMP010000052.1 GCA_030537465.1 bacterium | reverse complement strand
ACGTCGGCAACATCCGCGTCGGGCAGACGGTGACGTTCACGGCCGACGCCTACCGTGATCGCTTCGTTGGAAAGGTCAAGCAGATCCGCCGTGCGGCGACGACGACGAACAACGTCGTCACGTTCCCGGTGATCATCGAGGCCGAGAATCCCGACCAGAAGCTCTTCCCCGGCATGACGGCGACGCTCTCCATCGAGACAGCGCGCGCGGAGAAGGTCCTCGCCGTCGCGGCCGCCGCCTTCAGGTTCCGTCCGAAGGAGGAGGACTACGAGCGTGCGCGTGCCGGCGGCGAGATCCCACGCGGACGGAAGCTCTGGTTCGCGAAGCCCGACGGTACACTCGAGTACCTGCGCGTCGAGGAGGGCGTCTCCGACGATTCCTTTGTCGAGATCAAGTGCGAGAATGTCGCCTCCCTTGAGGGGCGCGAGGCAATCGTCGGTTATCCGATCGCGCGGATGCAGGGCCCCGGAGGATCGACAAATCCGTTTATGCCGAAGTTCCCGAAACGTGGCACGAAGGGCACGGCGCCCGAGCCGAAGAAGGGCAAGTGATGGCGCATCTGATCGACATCCGGGACATGTACAAGATCTACGCGATCGGCGCTGAGCCGGTTCACGCGTTGGACGGTGTGTCCCTGGCAGTTGACGAAGGTGAGTTCGTCGCCATCATGGGCTCCTCCGGATCCGGCAAGTCCACGATGCTGAACATCCTCGGCTGCCTCGACGTTCCGACCAGTGGCTCCTATCTGCTCGACGGTGTCGAGGTCGCGGCCCGCACACGGACCGAGCTCGCGCAGATTCGCAATCGCAAACTCGGCTTTGTTTTCCAGAACTTCAACCTGCTGCCGCGTACCAGCGCGCTTGAGAATGTCGAGCTGCCCGACCTCTACATGGGGCGCCTCGGTCGTCGGGCCCGCCGTGAGCGAGCCATGGAGCTTCTGGCCCGCGTTGGGCTCGCCGGACGCGAGGACCACACGCCCGCGCAGCTCTCCGGTGGTCAGCAGCAGCGTGTTGCGATTGCCCGCGCGCTCATGAACAATCCGCCTGTCGTCTTCGCGGACGAGCCTACGGGAAACCTGGATACGAAGAGTTCCATCGAGGTGATGAAGCTTTTTTCCGAGCTTTCGCACGAGGGCATCACCATCGTCATGGTCACGCACGAGGACGATATCGCGGCCTATGCCCGCCGCCACGTGGTCATGCGCGACGGACATGTCATGCGCGATGACGTTGCCGACGGCGGCGCCCCGAAGACGCAGGACGAGGTGGCCCGTCTCGTGAAGGAGGCTCTGGCATGAATCCACTCATGATCTTCCGCGTGGCGTTGATGTCGCTCGGACGCAACCCCGTGCGGTCCTTCCTCAGCTGTCTCGGCATCGGCATCGGCATCGTGGCCGTCATCCTCGCGATGGCGATTGGCCAGGGCGCGAAGACGATGATGGTCAAGGAGATCTCGTCCCTGGGTGACAACCTGATGATGGTGTTCCCCGAACGGCGCAACCATGGGCCGGTCTCCGGCGGTATGGGGCAGGGCCAGACGATGACCGCGGGCGATGCCGAGGCGGTCAAGCGCGAACTCGCCGGCCTCGTGAAGGGCGTGAGTCCCCAGGTCCGTACGACCGTGCAGATGATGTACGGCGCGAAAAACTGGTCTGGGAACGTGCAGGGCGTCGCCACAGACATCCAGCAGATCAGCAACTGGGACGTTACGGACGGCCGCTTTTTCACGGACGAGGAGACGCGGGCCTGCGCACGCGTCTGCGTAATCGGCACGACTGTGCGGGGGAACCTCTTTGCGGAGGAGGACGATCCCGTCGGCAAGACGATTCGCCTGAAGAATATCACGTTCAAGGTCGTCGGCGTGCTCGGCTCGAAAGGCGCGAACAACTGGGGACAGGATCAGGACGACGTGATCATGGCCCCTTACACGAGCGTTCAGCGCTATCTCCAGCGGTCGAAGTTCAACAACATCAACATGATGAACATCTCTCTCGTCTCGATGGACGATCTGGATGAGGCGAAGCGCGAGGTGGGGGCGCTCCTGCGCCAGCGGCACCATCTCGCGGACTATCAGGACAACGACTTCGAGACGCGAGACACGACCGAGCTCATGAACACGATTGGCTCCGTCACGGGCATCGTCGGCGTGCTGCTGCTCATCTTCTCGGTGATCACTCTCGTCGTGGGTGGCATCGGCATTATGAACATCATGCTCGTCTCCGTCACCGAACGCATCCGCGAAATCGGTCTGCGCATGTCCATCGGCGCCACCCCCGCGAACATTCTCACGCAGTTCGTGCTCGAGGCCATCGTGCTCTCGACGGTGGGAGGTTTCGCGGGTGTCGTGATCGGAATCGGCGCGTCTTACGTCGTCGGTGGCCTTGCCGGCTGGCCGGTGCTCATTCAGCCGACTTCGGCCGTGTACGCCTTCCTGATTTCGACCGTGGTCGGACTTTTCTTCGGGTTCTATCCCGCGTGGCGTGCGAGTCGGCTGAACCCAATCGACTGCCTGCGCTATGAGTAGCCGCATCCTTACCAGCGCAGGGGCACTGCTTCTCCTGGGGGGCGTTGCCGTTGCGGCTCCCGATTCCTGGGAGCTTGACGTCATCGCTTCGAACGGTGTATGCGTGACGGAGTTCGCGCTACGGCACCCCACGCTCGCCAACCACAGGGACTGGACGTATGGTGTGTTCTATTCGGGGCTCGTGGCCTTTGCTCTGGCGCATCCGGATCTGCCCTACCTGGAGACGCTTCGGGAGGAGGGGACGAGCTATTCGTGGCGTCTTGACGGCGGGCGGCCGTTCTTCGCCGAGACGCACTGCATTGGCCAGGCCTGGCTTGAGCTGGCTCGGCACGACGACTCCTCTGCGGCCCTCGCGGGTACGCGCGGAGTTTTCGACTACGTGTTGGAGAATCGTTCGCGGGCGCCTGTGGTCCAGCGCACCGCCAATGGACGTTTCAGCTCGAATTCCCTGCGCTGGTCCTGGTGCGATGCGCTTTTCATGTCGCCGCCGGTCTGGGCGAAGCTTGCCTCGTTGACGGGCGAGGACCGCTATCGGGACTTTCTAATCGGCGAATACCGCGCGACGATCGCCCGCCTCTACGACCGTGAACACAATCTCTTCTACCGGGACTTTCCTGTCCGCGAGACGCGGTCCGCAAACGGCTTGAAGGTTTTCTGGGGGAGGGGAAATGGCTGGGTTCTTGGCGGGCTCCCGCTCGTCATCCGTGAGCTCCCCCCTCATCTGAAGTCGCGGCCGCTTTTCGTTGATCTCTACCGCGAGATGTGCGCAAAGGTGAAGACGCTCCAGCGCGAGGATGGGGCGTGGGGACCGAATCTGCTGGATGGACAGGATCCCGATCTGCCCGAGATGAGCGTGACGTCCTTGTTCTGCTACGCCCTGATGTGGGGCGTCAACGAAGGCCTTCTCGACGAGGCGGACTATCTTCCGGTGGTGAAGAAAGCCTGGTCGGTAATGTGCCGGAATGTCTCCCCTGACGGAGCCCTTGGCTGGGTGCAGCAGGCCGCCATCGGCCCCGCCGCGAACTATGGCGTTGATTCCACGGCGCTCTATGCCGTCGGTGGGTATCTGCTCGCCGCAACGGAGATCCGCAAGCACCTGATCAGCAAAGCTCATCCCGAGGCGAAACGACTTCAGATTGGCCCGCAGGACCACTTCGGCGTCCTGACGGCACAGGTTCGGGTGGAGGGTCTGCTTCCCACGAAGAGCGCCCTCGTTGTCTTCGATGAGCGGGACGGATCGATCCTGCCCTCCCAGCTTTGGGATGAGGATGCAGACGGCGTTCCGGACATGTTGCTCTTCCGCGTGGCGTTGGGTGCTGGCGTGCCGCGCGTGGTACGCGTGTTCTCGGATCCGACCTTGAGGTCTGCCGATATACCCGTTAAGGCGACAACGGAGGCGACTCTCGCCTTCGTCCGGGAAGGGCGATCGTATCGTGCTGGCGCGCCGTCGTCTCATCGCGTGGTGGTGGAGGGCCCGGTTCGTTCGGTCGTCGAGTACGAGTTTCCGCCGGTCGACTGTGGTGGTGGCGTCCGCGTGACGGAACGGCGCCGCGTGCAGCAGGATCGGATGGATCGTTTCGCACTCTGCCGGTCGGAGTTCTCGATCGAAGGGGCCGAGGAGATTGTTGGAGGCCCTGTTCTTTCGATTGGAGAGGGTGAGACAGTGGCCCGTCCCAGGAGAGGATGGATGACATGCGCTGTTGAGGAGGGACGGTCCAACACCCTTTTCCGCGCCGTGTGCACGCGAGCTCCGTCTGAAATCCAGACGGCGGGTGCAGGAGAGCTGGCACTGGTTCGCCATTTGACGTCGAGAGAGGTGTTCATCTGGCAGGTGGGCGAGGATTCATCCGTGCGAGGGGCGTGCGTCTCGCAGGAACAGTGGTCGCTTCGCACGATACGTGCAATGGAGGAAGCCTGTGCTGTTCCCGTGGTTCGATAAGGAGATGTTTTTCTCACTGAGTGTTACCGCCCTGGCGGCGATTGCCTGTTCGGCCGTCACCGTTCGTCCCACTGCGACGAAGGAGGCCTTGATCAATCCAGGAATGGGATGGATCCACTACCATTTTGACAATTCCAACTGGAACTACGGAGCCGACACGGCCGTGGGTGACACGCTGGACTGGTTTCCCGGCGTGTCGACAATCTATTTTCGGATTCCCTGGCGCGATCTCGAGCCGGTTGAAGGTGAGTTCCGCTGGGACGTGATCGACTCGGTGGCCCAACCATGGATTGCCGCCGGGAAACAGGTTGCCTTCCGCTTCACCTGCAATGAATCCGGTTACGAATGGGCGGTGCCGGAATGGCTGCCGGCGGCGGGAGCGAAGGGACGCTTCATGCTGATGAAGAAGAAGCCCGAGCAGGCTGGTTTCAGACTCTGGGAACCGGAATGGCTGGATCCGGTCTTCCTCGAGAAGTACGGAAACTTCCTGGCCGCTGCCGCTAGGCGCTGGGACGGCAATCCCTCCGTCGCGTTCATCGACGTCGGCAGTTTCGGCATGTGGGGGGAAGGACACACTGGCTTCACTTCGAAGATTCCGCCGGACAAGACACGCGAGTTCGCCATCGAGCACGCGAAGCTTCTCAAGCGCCATTTCACCCGCACGCCGATCCTGATTTCCGACGACGTCGCCGGGGGCTCCAATCCCGCGTCGGATGATCCCTGCATGAAGGCGATGCGTGACATGGGCATTGGATTCCGCGACGACTCGATCATGGTCGCCCCCCGCCCTCGGCAGTGGTTCCATGCCGGCTGGGCCCGTACCTTCGCCGCCGCAGGACTCCCCGTGGCCGTTGAGACGCGCCATTTCTTCGCCGACCACGATCGCGACAACTGGTATGAGGGCGGTCTGCTCGAGTCGACCGTTGCCTATCAGGCAAGCTACCAGGCCATCCACTGGTGGCCGGACGAATATCTCCAGCATCATCGCAAGGACATCGAAGCGACCAATCTGCGTCTCGGCTATCGTTTCGAGCTCCGCGAGGTGACCTGGCCCGAGGTCGTCAAGATGGGCGATTGTGTCGAGATCGCCGCCACGTGGGTCAATGTCGGCGTGGCACAGCCCCGTGAGGAATTGATGGTCGCCTGGACGCTTCTGGACGACAAGAACGTCGTGCACTGGACGAGCGTCGACGAGACGTTCGACATGCGCGGACTCGTGCCGACGCTGGAGGACGGCGAGCATTCCGTCTCGCGGACGTCAAAAGTCCGTTTCGGGTGGGACTGGCCCTACAACGGTCTCTACTACTCCACGGGAAATCCCGAGCTTCGGCATGACGGCACGAGCCGTCATCATGGTCCGCGTGTCGTCAGTCTGAAACTTGGCGTGTATACGCTCTGTGTGTCCATCGGTCGACGTGACGGTACCCCGCGCATCGCCCTGCCGCTTGCCGACCAGGTCGGGAAAACGCGTCGCTATCGTCTTGGCGCCGTGCACGTCAAGTAACGAGGAATTCCCCAGGAACTCGGACGGACGTTATGCTCTTTGGGAGCGGCGTTCGTTTGTGGTATAATAGCCGCCAATGAAGCGAATTCTCACATTGCTGGCTGTTGGAGCCGTTTTTGCCGTATCTGCGGCAATGTCAGCGTCCAAGGCCGTTTCGAAGTCTGCACCAGCGGGAACGATGTCCCTTGATGGCAAGGCGCTTGACGCGCTCAATGGTGAGACGATCACGGTGCTGGGGGGCGACAACATCCCCCATATCGTCCGCCTTTTCGGCATTGACGCCTTCCCAAAGACTGAGCCCTGGGGTGCGAAAGCGAAGACCTTTTTGGACGACCTGGTTGCGCGTGAGAACGTCCGCGTGACCTGGGACCGGAAGAACGAGGTCGGCTATCCGTGGGGAACCGTCATCCTGGGGCGACAGAATCTGTCGCTTACGATGCTGAAGGCCGGTCTCGCCTGGCGCTGCACGAAGGTCGAACTTCCGCCCGCCTACGCGAAGGCCGAGGCGGCCGCGAAGGCGGCGAAGCGCGGCATCTGGTCCCAGAAGGGCCTGGAACTCCCGGACGAGGCCACGCAGCATCCCAAGCCGGCCGTGGACGCCGTGACGACCGCGACGCCGAAGTCCCGCAACAAGAAGAAATGATGCAGCTATGAAGAAATCTCTTTTCCTCCTTTCCTCCCTTTGCGTTCTCTCGCTCTTCGCCGAGACGGCGGAGGTGCGCATCCGTTGGGGCTCCCCGAAGAAGGCGACGCGGACCGAGTCGCACACCGTCGAGCTCGCGAAGCTCCCCGATGGCGGTTTCCGTTTCACGCTCCCCATGGAACAGATTCCCGCCGACGCTTGGTGCGTGCAGGTGATCCCTGAGTTCATGCGGGCGAAGAAGGGTGACGAGGGTTACTGGATCCAGGCCCGCGGAACCTACGGCCTCTTCGACAAGGACGACGGAGTCTACGCCAAGGGCCGCCAGCTCATGCCGGTCTACGGTCTGAAGAAGGGGGGCACGCTCTGGTACGGACACGTGAAGACCTGGCGCTTCGACTACGATTTCACGGCGAAGGCGGAGAAGGGACAGTACGAGGTCTTCCCCTGCTTCCGCTGCGACGGGGTCCGCTCGTTCTTCAAGGAGTACTACAACGACATCGTCGTCGACTTCCACCGTCTGGACGGTGCGGAGGCCGACTACAACGGACTGGCCCACGCCTATCGGAAGTTCCAGCTCGACGGCGGAACAGTTCGCACGATCAAAGACCGCGTGAAGGACTACCCGGAGCTTGCCTATCTCTGCGACGCGATCGTCGTCCGCATCCAGACCCACGCCGCGAAGCCGATTCCCGACGCGAAGGACGCGAAGCTCTTCTTCAAGCGGGGCGAGGAGCTTCCGGTCGTCGTGCACATGCCGTTCGGCGTGACGGAGGAGTTCCTCCAGGCGCTGAAGGACGCCGGTGTCGACAAGCTCTCCATTTGTTCAGCCGGCTGGCAGGATGGCGGCTACGACGGACGCATCCCCGGCCATTTCCCTGTTGGGGCCGAGGCGGGCGGCGCCGAGGCGTTCGCGCGGTTGATCGAGAAGTCGAAGCAGCTGGGCTATCAGTTCGCGCTGCACGCGTCGAACACGGACGGCTACATGTGCTCGCGCCTCTGGGACGAGGACTGGGTCTGCAAGCGCGCGGACGGCTCGCTTGACAAGGGCGGGCTCTGGGCCGGCGGTCAGTGCTACTGGGTCTGCCAGAAGTGCGCCTGGGAGCGGTGGCTCCCGCAGGAGATGAAGGAGATGGCGGCGCTGGGCATTCGCGGCCCGCACTACATCGACGTCTATTCCGCGACCTATCCGCAGCGCTGCGGAGACCCGAATCACCTCTGCACGCCGGAGCGAATGGCCGAGTACCAGAACCGCATTCTGGCCGAGGGCAGGCGGCTGATGGGTGGCGCATCCAGCGAAAGCGGCTACGACCATGTGGCGGGCAACCTGGACTACATCAACTATATCGAGCGCGACCTCAAGCTGCTGGACGAGGGGAAACTGCCGAAGCTCGCTACGGGCGTCTATCCGCTCTGGGAACTCGTCTACCATGGCATCATCCTCTACACGTCCGACCGCTGGTGTCAGAACCATACGCGCGGCAAGTGCATGTACAAGCTCGAGAAGAGCGGCGACCCGCGCTGGATGATCGGCGACGGAATCGAGGACCCGCGCGTGGCGCTCAAGATCGTCGAGTTCGGCGGACGCCCGATCTTCTACACCTACAAGTTCGCGGATGTGCCGCGCATCAAGAAGGCGTGGGATGAGTTCGTGCCGGTGCGCCATCTCCAGAGGGAGCAGATGGTCCGCCACGACACGCTGGCGCCCCAGGTCTTCCTGACGACATTTGGCGATGGTTCGAAGATCGTTTCGAACTACGGAACCGCGCCGTACAGCTGGAACGGAACCGCCGTTGGCCCCGTCAGCTACGTGCTCGTGAATCCAAACGGTTCCATCTTCCGTCCGAAGCCGTTCTAAGGGAGGCGGTCTGAGCATATGAACGAGAGTTCCTTCTTCCAGGATCTCGCCGTTTTGATGGCCGTCGTGGGCGGCGTGTCGATTCTCTTCGCCCGCCTGCGCTGGCCCAAGGTTATCGGCTATCTGCTCGCAGGCGTGCTCATGAGCGAACACACCTGGGGAGGGGCGTTCCTCGTGGACTCGAAGTCGATCACGGCGATCGGCCAGCTCGGCATTGTATTCCTGATGTTCACGCTGGGGCTCGAATTCAGCGCCGGCGAGATGAAGAAGATCAAGCACGTCACGGTGCCGACCGCGTTGTTCGACACGGTGATGATGATCTGGCTGGGGTATACGGTGGGACACGATCTGCTGGGCTGGGGGCATGTGCCGTCCCTCTTTCTCGGTGCCGCGATCTGCGATTCCGCGACGACCCTCCTGACGAAGACGATCGAGGAGCTCAGGTGGGGTGATCGTCCGTTCGTGCGCTACATCTTCGGCACGACCATCTGCGAGGACATCCTCTGCGTGGGTGTGATCGCCCTGGTGACGGGCGTCGCGACGGGGAAGGGGATGAGCCTCGGAGCGGTCGGGATGTCGTTGGGCGGACTGCTCGTCTTCTTCATCGGCGTGCTCGTCTTCGGGTTGGTGTTCGTTCCCCGCCTGCTGAACCAGGTGGCGCGGATGAAGGACGACGAGGCCTTGCTGCTGACGCTGCTGGGGTGCTGCTTCTTCGTAAGCTACATCGCCTACAAGTTCGACTTCTCGCTGGCGATGGGAGCGTTCCTGATGGGGGTCCTCGGCGCCTCGACGGATGTCCGCCACAGACTGTACGAGCTCGCCGCACCTCTGCGGAACATGTTCGCCGCCGTCTTCTTCGTGACGATTGGGCTCCTGGTCGACCCGGCGGTCTGCGCGCGGCATCTGCCCGCGATTCTCGGGTTGACGCTTCTGGTCGTTTTGGGGAAGGGTTTCAACTGCTTCTCGATGTCGCTCCTGACGGGCCAGAAGGTCAAGGATGCCGTGCAGACGGGGTTCGGCCTCGCGCAGATCGGCGAATTCGCGTACATGGTGGCGCTGATGTACATCGGCCTCACGGGCGATGCGACGAGCCCGATGTACCAGATCGTCGTGGGCGTGTCGCTCATCACCACCTGTCTGAACCCGTTCCTGATGCGCGCCTCGGATCCGGTCGGGGATTGGCTGGAGAACCATCTGCCCACGCGCGTCCGGGGCCTGCTCGCGGCCTATCAGGACTGGTTGAGGCGGTTCCGCACCGCCGCCGTCCCGTCTCAGCTCCAGCGCCACCTTCGCAGCCGCGTCGCGTGGCTCGTCGTGCTGGGGGCGCTCAACTTCTGCATTGCCGTCGTCGCCTCCATCCTGAACGCACAGGACTACACGAAGTTCTCGCCGTTCTTCGAGATGAACAAGCGGATCTTCTTCTGCCTGACGGCGAACATCCTGTGCATTTCCCTGCTGGCGCCGATCGCCGGCATGGCGCAGTCGCTGGGACGCGACGTGGGGCAGGTCCTTGCGGGGGGCATGCGTCGGGCGCGCAAGTGGCAGAAGGCCGTGCTGCAGTTTGTGACGTGGGCCGTGACCATGGCGGTTCTGCTGCTCGCGTTCGCCGAGATTCTGATGCTGAACGTGCACTTGTTGCCGGATCAGCTTCTTGCGCGGGTGGTCGAGCTGGCTTTTCTGGTCGGGGTGGGCGTCTTCGGATGGAAGCGCTTCAAGCGCATGGGGCGGGCCGCGAGCTATCGGTTCCAGCGCGCGGTGGCGGCGGAGCGGCGCCGGGCGTTGCGGGACAAGCGTCCTGTGGCGGTGACGGTGTCGGTGCCGACCGATTTCTACTCGCGCCTGCCGGTCGAGGTGGGCTCGCCTGCGATCGGCGAGACGATCCGTTCGCTCGACATCCGCGCCCGGACCGGCGCGAGCGTGGTGGCCGTCATCCGCGGAGAGGACGTTTTCCGCAATCCGGGTCCGACCTGGTGCTTCGAGGTCGGCGACGTCGTGAGCGCAATCGGCGAACCGCCGCAGCTGGCGGCGCTGCGGGAATTGATTCATTCGTGAGGATGGGCTTCGGTACACCAGATGGACGAGAGACTGTTTAAACTTGTTTCGGACTACAAGCCGATGGGCGACCAGCCCGAGGCGATCGACGCGCTTGTGAAGGGGCTTTCGCGCGGCGAGGACCGATTGGTGCTGCAGGGCGTCACCGGAAGCGGCAAGACCTTCACGATGGCGAACCTGATCCAGCGGTGGAACCGACCGACCCTCATCCTCTCGCACAACAAGACGCTCGCCGCCCAGCTCTTTGCCGAACTGAAGGGGTTCTTCCCCGAGAACGCCGTCGAGTACTTCATCTCCTACTACGACTACTACCAGCCCGAGGCCTACATTCCGCAGACGGATACCTACATCGAGAAGGACGCCTCCGTCAACGAGGAGATCGAGCGCTATCGCCTCGCGGCGACCAATGCTCTCATCGCGCGCCGCGACGTGGTGGTGGTCGCCTCCGTGAGTTGCATCTACGGTTTGGGCGAATCGACCGAATACCGCAATCTCGCCGTCAAGTTCGCCGTCGGAGATGACTGCGGGCGCGGTGACCTCGTGGAGCGCCTCATCGCCGCCCAGTACACGCGCAACGACATGGACTACTCGCCGGGGACGTTCCGCGTGCGTGGCGACACCGTCGACATCTTCCCCGCCTACGCGACGGAGGGCATCCGCGTGGACTTCTTCGGGGACGAGATCGATTCCATCCGCGCGCTCTCCGTTCCCGACTTCCACATGGGTGTCTCGATGCCCGCCGCCGTCGTCACCCCCGCCAAGCAGTTCGTGATGCCGAAGGACAAGATGGAGGCCGCGTATTCGCGCATCGAACACGAGCTCAAGGAGCGCCTCAAGGACTTCGAGGGCGCGAAGAAGTACCTCGAGGCCCAGCGCCTGCGGGAGCGGACCGAATACGACGTTGAGATGATGCGCGAGTTGGGCTATTGCAACGGCATCGAGAATTATTCGCGTCCGCTCACCGGACGCGCCCCCGGTGAACCGCCGGAATGCCTGCTGGACTACTTCCCGGACGACTTCCTCACGATCATCGACGAAAGCCACGTCGCCGTCCCCCAGCTGCGGGCGATGTACAACGGCGACCAGGCGCGCAAGCAGAAGCTCGTCGACTTCGGATTCCGTCTTCCGAGCGCGAAGGACAACCGTCCGCTCAAGTTCCCCGAATTCGAACAGAAGGTCCACCAGATCGTCTTCACCAGCGCGACGCCGGGCGACTACGAGTACAGCGTCTCGAAGACCGTGGCCGAGCAGGTGATCCGTCCGACGGGCCTTCTGGACCCCGAGATCGAGCTGCGTCCGCTCAAGGGCCAGATTGACGATCTCATGGCGGAGATCCGCAAAGTCGCCGCGAAGGGGGACCGCGTGCTCGTGACGACACTCACGAAGCGGAGCGCCGAGGACCTCACCGCCTACCTCCACGAGACGGGCCTGCGCGTCGAATACCTACACAGCGGCATCGACGCCCTCGAGCGCGTGGCGATTCTCGGGCGTCTCCGCAAGGGCGAGTTCGACTGCCTGATCGGCATCAATCTCCTGCGCGAGGGTCTCGACTTCCCCGAGGTCGCGCTCGTCGCGATTCTCGACGCGGACAAGGAGGGCTTTCTGCGTTCGACGACCTCGCTCGTGCAGACCGCGGGACGTTGCGCCCGCCACGTGAAGGGACGGGTGATCCTCTACTGCGACCATCAGACGGACGCCATCCGCGACCTCCTCCGCATCACGAAGCACCACCGCGAGCGGCAGATCGCCTTCAACGAGGAGCACCACATCACGCCGAAGAGCGTCAAACGCGCGATCAACGAGGCGGTCTACGTCTATTCCGAGGCGAAGAAGACCGAATACGCCGCCGCCGCGGAGACGCCCGAGAGCCACGACGTCCACGAGACCATTGCCGCGCTGCAGGAGGAGATGGTCCAGGCGGCGGAGGCCTTGGAGTTCGAACGCGCCGCCTATCTGCGCGACCAGATCCGCGAGTTGCGGAAGTTGGAGGGGACGGTCGGCTCGAAACCGAAGAAGTCTTGAGATTGCGCGAATCCGCGCGTCTGTGGTATAATTCAGCTTCCAATTTCACGAAGGAGTTACAATGGCTAACGATGTACTTGCCCAGAAGGCACAGAATTTGACGAACCGCGGGCGGCAGGCCCTTGAGGCCAGGCGCTACGAGCTGGCTGTCGAGATGTTGTCCCAGGCGCTTGACTGCGCGCCGGATCTGCTGGAGACGCGCCGTCTTCTCCGCGCGGCGCAGATCGCGAAGTTCCGTCAGAATCCCCCGTCCGGTTTCGCTCTCAAGATCCAGGGCCTCACCAATATGGGCAAGCGCTCCAAGATCCTTTCCCTCGCGAAGAAGGGGCAGGGTGCCGAGGCGATGGCCGAAGCCGAGAAGCTGCTCGCCATCAATCCCCTTGACGCCGACAACATCGAGTGCGCCGTCAAGGCCGCCGAGGCGGCCGGCAAGCCCGAGGCCGCGGCGATCTCCATCGAGGCCGCCTATTCCTGCAACCAGGGGGACGCGAATCTGCTTGAGCGCATCGCGCAGTACTACATGGTCGCGAAGCGCTACGACAAGGCGCGTGACGCGTATGTGAAGCTCTCCCAGCTCAAGCCGGGCGACCAGCGCATTCTTCAGCTGCTCAAGAACGCCGAGGCGCAGACCACGATGTCCGCTGGTTGGAGCGACACGGTCGGCAAGAAGGGCGGCTACCAGGCGATTCTCGCCAACCAGGAGCAGGCCAAGAAGATCAACCAGGCCAACAAGGCCGTTGTCGTCGGCGACGACGCCGAGGCGATGATCGCGGAGAAGAAGGCCGCCATCGAGCGCGAGCCGAACAACCTCAACTTCTACCGCGCCCTCGCGCGTATCTTCATGCAGAACAAGCGCTTCCCCGAGGCGATCGAGACGCTGCAGAAGGCCCAGACGGTCAGCCAGGCTGACCCGGAACTCGACCGCATGCTCTCCCAGGTGCAGGCCGCGAACTACGAGTTCCAGATCGATCAGCTCCGCAAGGAAGGCCGCACGGAGGAGGCGGACAACCTCGAGATGGAGAAGAACCAGTTCGTGTTCGACGACCTCGCCACCCGCGTGGAGCGCTATCCGAACGACCTGCACCTCCGCTTCGAGCTCGGCTACCAGTACTTCATCTACGGCGACCAGGACGAGACGTTCTACGACGAGGCGCAGAAGCACCTCCAGCTCGCCCAGAAGTCCCCGAAGGACCGTCTCCAGGCGCTCTATTACCTCGCGATGTGCTTCATCAAGAAGGGACAGCGCGACATGGCCGTGATGCAGCTCGAGACTGCCCGCGACCAGATCCCCACGATGGACGACCTCAAGAAGAAGGTGGTCTACCAGCTGGGCCTCTGCGCCGAGGAAGCGGAAGACTACGAGCGCGCCTACGCCTACTACAAGGACGTCTACTCGAACGACGTCACCTTTGGTGACCTCAACGAGCGCATGCTCCGTATCAACAAGATCATCAACGAGAAGAAGGGCGCCTAAGCGCGTCTTCGAGAAAAGTTGTTTTTTCGAACTGCCGCCCTTGCACAGGGGCGGCAGTTTTGATATACTCCTCTTCCGTTCACGTAAGACGGTCCCATCGTCTATCGGTTAGGACACGGGCTTTTCATGCCTGTAAGATGAGTTCGACTCTCATTGGGACTGCCATTCAAGTCAGACGTCGACCTTTGGGTCGGCGTTTTTGTTTTCACAAGCCAAACTACTTAAAACTTTGACGTTTTTTTGACGTTGGTTTTATGCTTTCTTGACACGCCGTTTTCCCGATTCTGCTATTCTATCCGCGAACAAAGGAGTTTTGCAGATGACAGAACGAGAGGCGAAGATTGCTTTCAATATGATTCCGACCGTGGGGGCGGTTACGGTCGAACGTCTGGCCCGCGAGGCCGGGGGCAGCGTTGCGGAAGCCTATGAACGCTATCCCCAGAAGCAGGACTGGGAAGGGCGCGAGCCTGCCTGGGAACGCGAAATCGAGCGTGCAGAGAAGATGAACATCAGAATCGTCACGCTGGACGATGAGGACTATCCGCCACAGCTGCGCGGAATCGCCTCGCCACCTCTTGCGCTTTACGTCGTGGGCGATCCGAAAGTCCTGTCGCTGGCAGGCGTTTCGCTGGTGGGAACGCGTGCCGCCACGGCCTACGGTCGTGAGACCGCCGAACGGTTTGCGCAGGGGCTGGCTCAACGTGGATGGGCGGTTTTCTCTGGGCTTGCGCGGGGCATTGACGCGGCTGCGCATCGGGGGGCTCTCTCTGGAGAAGGGAAGACGGCTGGAATCCTGGGAGGGGCGTTGGACAAGTTCTATCCAATGGAGAACCGCGATCTGGCGCGGAAGATGATCGACAGTGGCGGGTGCGTCGTCAGCGAATTTCCTCTGGGGCGAAGTCCGGATCCACAGACCTTCCCCCAGCGGAACCGCGTCGTTTCGGGGCTTTCGCGTGGTGTGGTCGCAGTGGAGTGTCCCCTACGCAGTGGCACCCTCATCACCTGTATGCGGGCGTTGGAGCAGGGGCGTCCCGTCATGGCGGTTCCGGGAAGAATTGACTGGAAGGTTGCGGAGGGGTGCCTCCATCTGATTCGCGAGGGGGCTCGAATGGTCACGAGTGTGGATGACATTGTCGAGGAACTGTCTCCGATCGGGCGCTGTGTGGAGTTTCCTCGACAAGACAGCACCGTTTCGAAGACGGCGATAATTCCCCCCGCAAAGACTGCGGCAAGAATTCAGAAGGTACCGGAGATGGCCTTTTCGATGGAGGAGGCCGCGATCATTCGGGGAGTCCCCGAAGGGGGAACGACCATTGACGTATTGGCAAGGACCACGGGATATGCGGCCTCGCGCGTGAATGCGCTTCTGGTGGGACTGCGGTTGAAGGGCCGAATTCGCTTTCTGCCGGGAAACCGCGTTTCCCTGGCTAAAAAAATCTGATTTCCCATATGGATTTTTCGTCAACCTTATCGTAAAATATGCGCTCCAATTTTTGAGAGAAGAGTTCAGGATATCATGAGTAAGAAGCTGTTGATCGTAGAATCGCCGGCGAAGGCGAAGACCATTGCAAAATATCTGGGCGGGGAGTTCACCGTCAAGTCTTCCGTTGGACACGTTCGAGATTTGCCCAAGAAGGGGCTTTCGATTAAAATCGCTCCGGACGCCGCAAAGAAAGACGCCTGGACGTTCACGCCGAGCTACGAGGTTTCCCCCGACAAGAAGAAGATCGTCGACGAGCTGCGCAAGGCGGCGAAGGCCTCCGATGAGATATTCCTCGCACCCGATCCTGACCGGGAGGGAGAGGCGATTGCCTGGCATCTCGGCGAGGTGCTTGCCGACGTCACGAAGGGGAAGCCCGTTCACCGCGTCACCTACAACGAAATCACGACCAATGCGGTTCGCGCCGCCGTGGCGAATCCGGGTGAGGTGAACATGGCGCGCGTCGACGCGCAGCAGGCACGTCGCATTCTTGATCGTCTGGTCGGTTTCAAGGTGTCCCCGCTCCTGTGGCGGAATCTCCAGTACGGCTATTCCCTCAGCGCGGGACGTGTCCAGAGCGTGGCTCTGCGTCTCCTCGTCGAGCGCGAGCGCGAGATCGCGGCGTTCAATCCCGTTGCCTACTGGGTGCTGGGCGTCGAGGCTGCGAAGGGGGCGAAGGATGCTTCTTTCGTCGCAAAGCTTGCGCGTCTGGATGGGGAGAAGCCGAATGTCACCGACCAGGGACAGGCCGTCACCTACATCGACGACCTAGATGGATCGGTGCTCCGTGTCGTTTCGGTGAAGGTCCAGGCAAAGACGCGTCACCCCTATCCGCCGTTCACGACGTCGACGCTGCAGCAAGCTGCCTCAAGCGTGTGCGGCTTCTCGCCGCATCGCACGATGTCCCTTGCGCAGAAGCTCTACGAAGCGGGTCTCATCACCTACATGCGAACGGACAGCGTCAATATCGCGGCCGTCGCGCTGGATGCGGTTCGCAGCCAGATCATGCAGGATTTCGGCGAGGCGTTCGTGCCCGCGAAGCCCAACTACTACAAGTCGAAGGCCGGTGCGCAGGAGGCACACGAGGCGATTCGCCCGACCGACGTCTCCAAGCGTCCGGGCGATCTTGAGCTGGATGCCTCGTCCGCCAAGCTCTACGACCTCATCTGGCGCCGCTTCATGGCCTGCCAGATGGCCGACGCGAAGCTTTCGCAGAAGACGGTTGGTATTGAGGCCGAGAAGGATTCCCTGCGTCATTCCTACCTGTTCACTGCCTCCACGACGGCCGTTGACTTCGAGGGCTTCCTGGCGGTCATGAAGGTCTCCGTCACGAAGAAGGCGAAGGAGAACGCCGACGAGGAGAGCGACGAGGTCAAGTCCCTGCCGCCGCTCGCGGAGGGCGACGAGCTCATGGCCCTGCGCTGGCTGTCGGACCGCAAGGAGACGAAGCCGCCGGCGCGTTTCAGCGAGGCTTCTCTCGTCAAGGCCCTTGAGGAGAACGGCGTGGGCCGCCCCTCCACCTACGCGCAGACGATCGAAGTGCTCGTCGACCGCCAGTACGCGACCCGCGAGGCACGTCAGCTCGTCCCGACCCAGCGTGGCATGGACGTCAACGATTGGCTGGTGAAGAAGCTCGAGCCTCTCTTCAACGTTGGCTACACGGCGGAGATGGAAGGCGAGCTCGACAAGGTCGAGGAAGGGGCCGTCAAAGGTGATGGCATGCTCTCCGACTTCTACAGCAAGTTCAACGCCTGGATGGAGGCGGCCAAGGAACCGCCACCATCGTCGGACAAGTTCGATCAGCTCTTCGCCCTGCTCGATCAGGTGCGGCAGTGGAAGCCGGCTGTCAAGAACGGCAACCGCGTCTACGACGACCGCGGGTTCGTCGAGTCGGTGCGCAAGCAGCTCGCCGAGAACAAGCTCGCCGTGACGGACCGTCAGCTCCAGGCCCTCGTGAAGCTCGCGATCGGCTATCGCGACCAGATTCCCGACGGCGAACTCAAGCTCATCGACCTTGGATACGGTCCCGATCTCGATCGCGTGAAGAACTCGCCGGCGGACGAGCTTGTCAAGTGGTGCTTCCAGACCATCGACCGCATCGGCGGCCTCACCAAGAATCCGTTCCTCAATTCGCTGCGTGAGCAGGTCGACCGCGGTCGCCTACTTTCCCAGAAGCAGTTCCAGATTCTCGCCCGCAGCGTTGGTGAGAACGCCGGCGCTCTGGACGACGCGGACCAGGTCCGTGCGCGCCTCGCGCCCTACGTCCCGGGTGGCTTCGAGATCGCTCCTGTCGACCCCGCCGTCCCCGAGCTTCTGAAGCTCCTTGAGACCGTCACGGAGTGGAAGGAGCCTGTCCGCCGCGGACGCCGCACCTACAACGACCAGGAGTTTGTCGCCTCGCTGCGCGATCAGTACGCGCGTCGCAGCTCGCTCTCCCCGCGTCAGGTTCTCGCTCTTCGTCGCGTGTGCGTCAACTACAAGGCCCAGATTCCCACGTTTGAGGAGGTCGCCGACCACCTTGGTCTTCGCGAGCTGCCGCAGCATGAGAAGGCCGGTGACGCGGAGAAAGACGCGAAGGCTGCGGCCCGCGCCGAGCGTCGTACGACCAGAAAACGTTCCACAAAGTGAATGTGCCTGCGCCATTGCCGGTGAATCCAGCTGCGCGCGAAGACGGTGCCGTGCGCCGTTTTCGCGCGCATCTGCTTGCCGAGAAGAATGCCTCCGTGCTGACGGCCTCCGGCTATGAGCAGGATATCGCCCAGTTTGCCGCCTTTCGCTGGGGCGTTGAGCCACAGGAGGCGTTCCCTTGGGATCGGGCGACTGTCGAGGATGCGCGAAGCTTTCTGATGGCGTTTGCGCAGGACGGGGCGCGCCCCACCACGACGCGTCGCAAGCTCGCCTCGCTTCGTTCCTTCTTCAAGTTTCTGGTTCGCGAGAGGTTTGTCGTCTCCAATCCTTTCCTTGGTCTGCGCGGACCCAAGCTCCCGAAGCCCTTGCCGAAGGTCCTCACCGTCGACGAGGTGAGCCGTTTCCTCGCGGCTCCCCATGAGGATCTCCGCCAGCGGCGGCAGGCGGGTCTGGCCATCACGCCTATGGACGAATACGTGCGCCTGCGCGACGTGGCCGTCTTTGAGACCCTCTATTCGACAGGATGCCGAATCTCCGAGGTGACGCCGCTCGTCTGGCATCAGATCGACTTCACGAACGGCGGCGTCATTGTCACCGGAAAGGGCTCGAAGCAGCGGTTGTGCATCCTTGGCAAGCCCGCGTTGAAGGCACTGCGCGCTGTCCGCGCGAAGGCGGATGAACTCTGGCCCGATGGAGGCTCCCCGCAGACGGCGCTGTTCCTGAACGAGAAGGGGCGCCCTCTCTCCCCGCGCGAAGTCGAGCGCCGCATGAAGGTGTGGCTCGCCTTTGCGGAACTCCCGACGGACCTCACACCACACAAACTGCGCCACAGTTTCGCGACGCATCTTCTTGATTCTGGTGCGGACCTCCGCAGCGTCCAGGAAATGCTGGGGCACTCCTCCCTCGCAACGACCCAGATCTACACCCACGTCTCCATTGAACGTCTCAAGGACGAGTACATGAAGACGCATCCGCGCGCGCAGTGAAACTCGGTTGCACCCGCTTGAATGACGCTGAAGGGTGTGATATAATCCAGACAACTTTCTTCGGACCCGTAGCTCAGTCGGTCAGAGCGGGGGACTCATAATCCCTTGGTCCTGGGTTCAAGTCCCGGCGGGTCCACCAGTTTTTTCGGCATTGTGCGTTCCGTTTCGCATGCCGCATTCGATTCCCTGTCGATTTTCTCCTTCGAAACTCTTCCGATTTCTCCCTTGCACCTCCAGTAAATGGATGGTAATATATCAATATCTTTTTACCCAATAAGGAGACTGAACAATGGCCCGTTTCACACTTCCCCGTGACATCTACCATGGCAAGGACGCCCTTGCCACCCTCAAGACCCTGAAGGGCAAGCGCGCCGTGATCTGCGTCGGCGGCGGCTCGATGAAGCGCGGCGGCTTCCTCCAGCGCGCTGAGGCCTACCTCAAGGAGGCCGGTATGGAGGTCAAGCTCATCGAGGGCATCGAGAGTGACCCGTCCGTGGAGACCGTGATGAAGGGCGCCGCGGTGATGCAGGAGTTCCAGCCCGACTGGATCGTCGCCATGGGCGGCGGCTCCCCGATCGACGCCGCGAAGGCGATGTGGATCAAGTACGAGTATCCCGAGTGCACGTTCGACGACATGTGCAAGGTGTTCGGCCTTCCGAAGCTCCGCACCAAGGCGCACTTTGTCGCCATCTCCTCCACGTCTGGCACGGCCACCGAGGTGACGGCGTTCTCGATCATCACCGACTACGCGAAGGGGATCAAGTTTCCGATCGCCGACTTCGAAATCACCCCCGACATCGCCATCGTCGATCCCGAGCTCACGCTCACGATGCCGCAGAAGCTCTGCGCCCACACGGGCATGGACGCCCTCACGCACGACCTCGAGGCAATCGTCGCCGTCGCGCACAGCCCGTATTCGGACGCCCTCGCGATCCACTCGATGAAGATGATCCGCGACTCCCTCGTCAAGAGCTACAACGGCGACGCCGCGGCCCGCGCGGTCATGCACGACGCGCAGTGCCTCGCCGGCATGAGCTTCTCGAATGCGCTCCTCGGCATCGTCCACTCCCTCGCCCACAAGACGGGTGCGGCTTTCTCGGGCGGTCACATCATCCACGGCGCCGCGAATGCGATGTACCTCCCCAAGGTCATCAAGTTCAACGCCGCCGTCCCGTTCGCGGCCGAGCGCTATGCGATGTGCGCGGATGAGCTCAAGCTGGCTGGCGCGGAGACCTCGCAGGAGGCGAAGATCGCCGCCCTCATTGCCTGGGTCCGCAAGTTCAACGACGATCTCAACATCCCTCACTGCATCAAGGACTACGCCGCCAACGGCCTCCCCGGCGAGGGCATGGTCAAGGCGGATGAGTTCGAGGCGAAGGCCGCGCAGATCGCCCAGAACGCGATGGGCGACGCCTGCACGGGCTGCAATCCGCGCCCGATGGACGCCCAGCTGATGGAGAAGGTTCTCCGCTGCTGCTGGGACGATTCCGAAGTGACGTTCTGACCCCTTGACGGCACGTTCGGTGCAAGGCGCGGCGGTTCGGCAATGGGAATTGTCGGACCGCCGTTCTTATGCTATAATACACGCCGTTTTTTCGCAAATTGAATGGAGTTCACGTAATGTTCAAGCCGGTATCGAACAAGGCCCAGTTCCCTCAGATGGAGGAGGACGTCCTCAAGTATTGGGCCGAGGCCGAAGTGTTCAAGAAGTCCCTCGCGCGCAATGAGGGCAAGGAACGCTACAAGTTCTACGACGGGCCTCCGTTCGCGACGGGCCTGCCGCACTACGGTCACCTGCTCGCCGGCACGATCAAGGACATTGTCCCGCGCTACCAGACCATGCGCGGCAAGTACGTGGAGCGCCGCTTTGGCTGGGATACGCACGGTCTGCCGATCGAGGCCCTTGCGCAGGACGCGCTTGGCGTCTCCGGTACGCCCGAGATCAAGGCGCTCGGCGTGGACAAGTTCAACGAGCAGTGCCGCTCGATGGTGCTCAAGTACGTCTCCGAGTGGCGCAAGACCGTCACCCGTATGGGCCGCTGGGTCGACTTCGACCACGACTACAAGACCATGAACCCTGACTTCATGGAAACGATCTGGTGGGTGTTCAAGCAGCTCTGGAACCAGGGCCGCGTCTACAAGAGCCACCGCATCATGCCGTACTCTTGGAAGCTTTCGACCCCGCTCTCCAACTTCGAGGCCGGCTCGAACTATAAGGACGTGCAGGATCCCACGGTCACCGTGCGCACGAAGGCCCTCACGGCCGAGAGCGCTGCGATGAAGGACCTCCTCGCGAAGGAGCCCACGGTCTATCTGCTCATCTGGACAACGACTCCCTGGACGCTTCCCGAGAACCTCATGATGTGCGCCGGCGCGGCGATCGACTACGTCGCGGTGCGCGACGTCACGGACGACGCGAAGCCCGTCTACATCATGGCGAAGGCCCGTCTCCCGCATATCTTCAAGAAGCCTGAGCAGTACGAGGTTGTCGCCGAGTTCAAGGGCACGGAGCTGAAGGGCACCTCCTACGAGCCGATCTTCCCCTACTTCGCGGACAAGAAGGCCGAGGGCGCGTTCCGCGTGTTGAACGACGACTATGTCACCACCGACGACGGCGTCGGCATCGTCCACATCGCGCCCGCCTACGGCGAGGACGACTTCCGCGTCTGCAAGGAGGCTGGCATGCTCGCGATGGTCGACCCGCTCGACGCGAGCTGCAACTTCACGGACCAGGTTCCTGAATACGCTGGCCGCTTCTGCAAGGACTGCGACAAGGACATCATCAAGCGTCTCAAGGCCGAGGGCAAGCTCGTCCACCAGGCGACGATTACCCACTCCTATCCGTTCTGCGACCGCACCGACACGCCTCTCATCTATCGCGCGATCGACGCGTGGTACGTCAAGGTCGAGGATCTCCACGACCAGCTCGCCGCGAACAACGACGGCGTGCACTGGACGCCCGAGTACGTCGGCGACAAGCGCTTCGGCAACTGGCTCAAGGACGCCCGCGACTGGAACATCTCCCGCAACCGCTTCTGGGGCAGCTGCATCCCGGTGTGGGTCAATGACGCCGACCCCGAGGACATGATCTGCGTCGGCTCCATCAAGGAGCTCGAGGAGCTCAGCGGCGTGAAGGTCACCGACCTCCACAAGCACTACGTCGACAAGATCGTCATCACGAAGAACGGCAAGACCTACCACCGCACGCCCGAAGTGCTCGACTGCTGGTTCGAGAGCGGTTCGATGCCCTACGCCCAGCAGCACTACATGGGCGGAGCGGACGGCAAGCCCGACCTCGAGACGTTCAAGGACTTCTTCCCGGCCGACTTCATCGCCGAGGGCCTTGACCAGACCCGTGGCTGGTTCTACACGCTCATGCTCCTCGGCACGATGCTCTTCGGCAAGAGCCCCTACAAGAACGTCGTCGTCAACGGCCTCGTCCTCGCCGAGGACGGCAAGAAGATGTCGAAGCGTCTGAAGAACTATCCCGATCCGACGCTGATGCTCGACACGTACGGCGCGGACGCGATCCGCCTCTACATGATCTACTCTCCCGTCGTCCGCGCCGAGAACCTCAAGTTCTCCGAGAACGGCGTCAAGCAGCTCCTCCGCGACCTGCTCATCCCCTGGTGGAACGCCTATTCGTTCTTCGTCACCTACGCGAACGTCGACGGCTTCCACGACAAGGATGTCGTGGTGCCCGACTCCCCGAACGTGCTCGACAAGTGGATCTGCAGCTCGATGGAGACGCTCATCGCCGACGTCACGGCCGCGATGGACGCCTACGATCTCCAGAAGGCCGTCCGCCCGTTCGTGGCCTTCATCGAGGACCTCACGAACTGGTACATCCGCCGTTCGCGCCGCCGCTTCTGGAAGAGCCAGAACGACGGGGACAAGCTCCACGCCTACCGCACGCTCCGCTACGTGCTCGTGCAGCTCTCCAAGGTGGCCGCGCCGTTCACGCCGTTCATCTCCGAGACGATCTACCGCAACCTCAGGGGCGAGAACGACCCCGAGAGCGTCCATCTCTGCGACTTCCCGACGGCCCGCGCCGGCGCCCGTGACCTCAAGCTCGAGCAGGAGATGGCCGCCGTCCAGGCGATCGTCAAGCTCGGCCGCCAGCTGCGCGTGGACAACGACCTCAAGGTCCGCCAGCCCCTCGCGAAGATCCTCGTGGCCGGCGTCGACACGAAGCTCGACGACCTGCTCCTCGACGAGCTCAACATCAAGGCGGTCGAATACATCGCCGACGAGACGGCGCTCTGCGACGTGAGCTTCAAGGCGAACTTCAAGACGCTCGGAAAGAAGTGCGGCCCCAAGATGAAGGCCGTCGCCGCGGCGATTGCCTCTCTCACCAGTCTCAACTTCTCAACCTCTCAACCTCTCGTCGTCGAAGGCTTCGAACTCACCGCCGAGGACGTGCTTGTCACGCGCAAGCCGAAGGCCGGCATGGTCGTCGCCTCCGAAGGGGCGATCGTCGTTGGCCTCGAGACGGCGCTCACCCCCGAGCTCATCTCCGAGGGCCTCGCCCGCGAGTTCGTCAGCCACGTGCAGTCGATGCGCAAGGAGGCGGACTTCGAGGTCACGCAGCGCATCGTCGTCACCGCCGAGGTCGACGCCGAACTCCAGGCCGCGCTCACCGCGCACGCCGACTACGTGAAGACCGAGACGCTCGCGACCGAGCTCGTCTTCGCCGCCTGCGCGGCGGAGGCGTGCGACCTGAACGGCCATGCCGCGAAGATCGCCGTCGCAAAGGTTTGATCTATAGATTTCCCTCCACACCCCAAAAACAAGGAAAGCACATGAAAATCGCCATTGGCTCCGATCACGGTGGTTTTGAACTGAAGAAGGCGATCATCGCCAAGTACAAGGATGCGGAATTCCTGGACCTCGGTCCCGAGACCGCCGACTCCTGCGACTATCCCGACTACGCCGACGCCGTCGCCGAGACGGTCGCCCTCGGCGGGGCCGATTTCGGCGTGCTCGTGTGCACGACCGGCATGGGCGTGTCGATGGCCGCCAACAAGTTCCAGGGTGTGCGCGCCGCGCTCTGCCGCGACGAGAAGGACGCCACGCTGGCCCGCGCCCACAACGGCGCGAACGTGCTCTGCCTCGGCCAGGACCGCACGAAGCCTGCGGCCGCCCTCAAGATCCTCAAGACGTTCACCACGACGAAGGTCGACAACGCCAGCCGCCACGCGCGCCGCCGTGCCAAGCTCGAGCGTGCGAAGCGCCTGAGCGACTTCAGTGGTCTCGCCAAGGCCGATCCCGAGATCTACGCCGCCATCAAGGCGCAGGTCGTCCAGGAGGATACCGAGATCAACCTCATCGCGTCCGAGAACACCTCGAGCCGCGCCGTCCGCCTCGCCGCCGGGTCCGTGCTGATGAACAAGTATGCCGAAGGCTATCCGGGGAAGCGTTGGTACTCGGGCTGTCTGCCGGTCGACTCCGCCGAGGAGCTCGCCCGTCAGCGCGCCTGCAAGCTGTTCGGCGCGGACCATGCGAACGTGCAGCCACACTGCGGCAGCGCCGCGAACATGGCGGTCTACTTCGCCACGATCAAGCCCGGTGACACGATTCTCTCGCTTTCGCTCGACCAGGGTGGTCACCTCTCCCACGGTTCGCCCGTCAACTTCTCCGGCAAGATCTACAACATCGTGCCGTACACGGTCGACA
>JAUNMP010000051.1 GCA_030537465.1 bacterium | reverse complement strand
CGCCGTCAGGCGGACGGACAAGCCGTCAACGCCGAGGTTTTGCAATTACCTCTTGAACAATTCGGCGACAGGGAGCTTGCGCGCCTTGACGTCCTCCAGGAAGATCTTCGCAAACGCATCGGCGCCCGCCTTGCAGGGATGCGTCAGGTCCTTCTTCGCTTCGCCGTCCTTGGCCTTCGCCTGGCCGGTTGAAATCATGAAGTACAGCATGGACGCGTCCTTGCCAATCTTCTCGAGATGGGCCTTCGTAAGCGCATGCATGTCGACGAAGTCCGTCTTCATCTCGGCCGCGACTTCCTTCGCGGCGAGACCGTAGTCCCCGAGCTTCTCGCCATTGGCGTTCGCATGCTCGTTGATCACTTTGCCTTCACGGTCAAAGGTTCCGCGGACAATCGGAGACATCAAAACCGGGATGCCGCCCTTGGCACGGATCTCGTTCACGAACTTGCGGAGGTTCTCCTTGTAGAGCCCCTGCGTCGCGGCATAGACCTTCTCCAGATAGTGTCCGGGATTGCACTTCTGGTCGTTGTGTCCAAAGGCGATGGCCACATAGTCGCCGGGCTGAATCGAGGCGACGAGCTTCTCCCAGCGCTTTTCATTGATGAAGCTCCGAGTGGAACGTCCCGACGCCGCGCGGTTGTCGACCTTGTTCCCCGCCTTCATCATCGGCTCGAGCGTGGTGCCCCAGCTCTGATACAGACACTTCGGATCGCGCTTGTGGTCGTCCAGCGTCGAATCGCCGGCGAAGAACAGCGTCGTCGCGCTTGCCGTCAGCATGCCCAGCGACAGTCCCGCCGCCATCCAAAATCTCGTATTCATTTCGTATTGCCTTTCTCTCGTGCAGACTGCGTCCCAACTTTGAATTCTACCTTGTCGGTCGGCAGGACCGTACAGGGGAAATCGATTCGCTTCGACTCACCGATCTGGAGGGCCACCCGCTTCTTGGCGGAGACCTTGCCGTTCACCAGAAGTTTGACGACGCCCGTGCCGTGACGGTCCTCGTTGTTGCTGACGAGACAGCTCGCCCGCCCCTCCGCGACCTTCGTCTCGGAGATGACGAACGTCGTCTTCTTGCCATCGAAACCAGAGGCGTCGAGGTCGGACTTCACGCCCTTGGGGGCATAGGGGCTCTTTGCACGGAAAGTGACGACGCAGCTCTTGTCCGACCAGTTCCACTGGGCCATCGTCGCGAAGAGACCGCCCTTCCCGCCTCCCGTATGGTCTTTGTTGAATCCGATGTCAAAGGAGGAATTCGCCTTGTCGCCGGGCGGCGTCTGACGTTTGAAGAGATAGTCATCGAACATCTTCTCGGAAAGGATCCGCTTCCCGTTCAGGCCCACGCCCTTGCGGACGAGCATCTGGGAGAACTTGAGATAGTCGCCCACCGTCGAGAAGAGACCGCCCGAAAGCAGCGCCGTGCGGGCCGGATTGTCGAGGGGAGCCGTCCAGCGATTCGTGAACTCATATCGCAGCGGCGCACCTCCCTTCGGCGGATAGTGGTAGGGGATGGCCGTCCGCGCCAGCATCGCCGCATCGGGATAGAACGTGGTGTCCTTCATTTCAAGCGGATCGAAGATGCGTTCCTTCATCAGCTCGGACACCTTGCGTCCCGTCACCTTCTCGATCACCGCGCCCATCACCTGGAAACCGAGGCCGCAGTACTGGTAGGACTCGCCCGGCTCCTTGCGCAGGCCCTTCTCGACGGCAAACTCCACTGCCTCGCGGTAGGGAATCATGTCCGCATTTCGTCCAGGACGCGACGCGCTGTACTGCAAACCGGACAGATGCGTCACCAACTGACGGAGCGTGATGGGACTCTTGGGCGGCTGTCCCTTGAATTTAATCTCCGCGTATTCGGGAAAATACTTCGAGACGGGATCGTCGAGATCGAGTTTGCCCTCCTCGACCAGCGTCAGCACCAGCACCGAGGTGACGGGCTTCGTGTTCGAGCAGATGGCGAAAACCGTGTCTTTCGTCATCGGCCGGTTCGCCTCGCGGTCGGCAAGCCCCTGCACCGTCCATGTCTCGCCCCCCTTCTCGGACCATTCGACCTTGACGAATCCCGGAACAGCTTCTGAATCCGGACAGGCACCCATGAGGGCAAATACCAGAGTCGACCAGGCCAACAGACAGCACGTTGATTTTTTCATGAGAGAATTATACAAAACACTCCCCATGCTCGGCAAGAGACAACTAGTCATCGGACATAAGGGGACAGACTATTTACGTCCACCATGAAGACGTTTCTGCAGTCGCCGCACCTCGTCTGTTGGAACACCTTTTTGGGTACACACCTTCGAAAATGCTCTGAATATCGCGGCGTGACGTCGTACATGGTCCTCGCTCGTCATTCGTCCATCAGCCAACAGGTCATCCGCACGCTGAAGCTCCATCCGTGCCCTCACCCAAGTTGCTGCGAGGGCGGGCGGGATTGAAACAAAGTCCCACTCCTGCTGAATCCGTTTCGTCGTTTCCGGAGACAGCTGCGCCCAGGCAAAAAGATTCGTCTGCCCCGTCTCAGGGAAGACAAACATCGCACCCCTATCTGAGACAGAGAGAAGTGCGGCGGTGAAGACTGCACCTACGGCGTTTGTCCAAACCATCAGTCGCAGGCCACCTTGAAAAACGCATTGTTCAAAGCAGGGTCGATATAGACCGTCATCGTACGTCCCGTGCCATCCTTCGCCCCATAGACAAGATCCCCTGCTGGCGTCTCAGCCATGGCGACAGGCGTCCAGTTCGGATTCTCGAGCGACTCGGTCATCAGAACCTGGTAACGATGTCCCCTGGTGGAGGTGAAAGATACGGCAGACAGCTTCCCATCGGTACCCTTCACAAAGTCCGTGACCTTCAACAGGTCCGTCGCAATGAACGGATCCGTTCCCGCATAGAACTCGTGAAGATTCGACATGCCGTCGCCGTCATAGTCGGCATTGGGATCAAAGTCCTCAAGCGACTCCGGTTGACCATCCTCGCCGTATTTCGGGTTGAGTTCCATCATCCAGTATTCCCAAGCATCCGGCAATCCGTCACCGTCCTCGTCCTCGGCAATCGAGAAATCAAGGCGCTGCGCCGTTCCCGCGGCTGGTGTTGTAAAGACTGGCGAGGGGGTCAGCTGCTGCTGTTCGCCGCCGATCATCACTTGGACACGCATTGCAGTCCCCTTGACCACGGCCTCGCGTCGCGTAGGCCCTTTGCTGTCGATTTCCAGCGACAGTCTATAGTTCATGCCCGGATAGGCGCCCGGCGCGATAGGTGACAACGCGTACAGGCGCCCCTCCTGTTCGGCATCCTTTACGAGCCGGGCGGTAGCCAATGCCGCCGCCGTCAAAGGTGACCCGTATTCATCGCGAATGAGCCCATAGGTGATGACCGGTGCCTTGGGAACGGCAGGCGTTGCCGCAAACAGAGCGGCAAACGGCAACGCAAAAGCCATCGACAGAACAGAGTTCTTCATTTCAATTCAATCCTTTCCCTTAGTTTCCCGAGAAGGAGTAGGTCTTCAGGAAGAGATGGATATCGCGCACCGCGTTCACAAAGTTCTCGCGGGCCGTCGCATTGTCCGAATGGAGTGAAGCGGCGGGGATGATCAACCACCACTGGTCATTCCAGACAGAACGTCCAATTAAGCGCGCGTTGTAGCTCATCGCGCTCTCTTCAAAAGTCGGAGCCACGCTTGCGCGGATTGTCGGATGGCGCCGCTGCGCACAGAACTCGTTTCCAAAGACGTTCTTGAACATGCTCCAGTCTGTCGTCTCCCACTGGGATTCCGACAGCGGATACGGAATCGGCAATGTCTGGTCTACCACGTCCCAAGCACGGATTTCGGACGCCGCAGAGCTAGACGACTTCACCGGCACGCGCATGTAGTCAAGACCGGCGGGAATCAGATAAACCTCGGGTCGGTTCGCCACACGTCCCTTTTCGCCTTCAAGCCAGATGCCGACACCGCGGATCTTCGTGGCGAAATAGGTGGAGGAGAACGCATTGTCCCCTGGTTCAAGATTATTGCCGAAGAACCCGTAGCGCGCCGCGACCACCGTGCGGAACGGAATCGCAAAACCGGGTTCCCTCGTCTCCATCGGATCGAACGGCTGCGCAAGACGTGCAAAGGCAGGATGCGTGCGCAGGTTATCGCACCAGCACCCCTGGAGCAGCTGCTTCCAGGCGTCATCGCCGTCGTCGTCCACATTCTTACGGAAAAGCTCACGCCGCAGGCTGAAGCCGTCAGTTTCATTCTGCGGGTTATTGAACCCGAGACGACCCTTCAAGACCTGCCAATTCTCGTTCATCCGGAAGAGGATGTCCGCCAACCCGGGATCACCGGTGGAGCCACCGCCAAGCGGATCATCATACTCGGAGAAACGACCGAGCGCACGGCTCTTCACGATCTGGCTCATGAACTCACGCCCAGCCGCATTCGAGCTGTCGCTCTGAAGGAGGCCCGTCTCGTAGTCATACGCCTTGGCAGCGAGGTACGTGTACTTCGCCGCAGCCTCAAACGCCTCATTGTAGCGCTGGAGCTCATCGTTGCGGAGAATCTGGTAGAACATATTCCGGTAACGGCGCGTGGAGAGGTCGCTCGACCAGGCGACACGCAGGCGTGTACGCTCAGCCTGGAGCTGGCGGCCCTCTTCGAGCAGTTTTGCATAGGACATGCGCTGCTCGTTTGCGACGTTCATCGCGCTCTCGAGCTTGGAGATGGCGGCTGTGAGCTCAGCGGCCTTCGCCTGGATTTCCGCGATCTTCTTCTGGCGCTCCTCGTTGCCCATGTAGGCGTCGTACTGCTTCTTGAGCTCCTCCTGCATCTTCTCGGTCTCGCTCTTGACCTGCTCGATGACCTCCTCCTGCTCCTTGATCTGGTTGTTGGTGAGGGCCTCGAGGCCTTCCTGAGCAAGGTATGCGGCGGCACGGCCGAGCGAACTCAAGTCGAAGGAGAGGCCCGTGACCTTGGGCAATCCCTCGGAGATCGACTCGGTGATCAGACGCTTGAGGTCCTTGGACTGCTCGAGCACCTTCGCGATCGTTTCTGCATTCTTCGCGACGGCGGCGTAGTAGTTGTTGACTTCATTCGTCGCAGCCTCGATCACATAGTCCATCTGCGTCTTATAGTCCTTCGAGTTGAGCTCCTCGATCAGTCCGCGAATCTCCACCGTGATCTTCTTGCAGTTCGCCTGCTCCGCCTCAATGGCGGCGAACTTGTCGCCATAGCCCGTAAGCGCGATCTGCAACGCGCCTTCCGCACGACGCTGCGAAGTGTACTGCCACGGCTTCACTGTATAGCCATCAATGCCGACGAAATAGCTGGCATTGTACGGGGCATTGGACCAGGCGGCGACGGCGAACGTATAGTCCACCTTGCCGTCAAGATGATCCGCGCCTGTATCGATCAGCTCGACTGGAAGCTTGAGCGTGTCCTCAACCGTCACACCCCCATACTTCAACCACGGATTGAGCTCCTTGCCCAGCGCGCTGAGCCCGGTGTTGTAAAGGGTCAACGCCCCCGACACGAGATTGCCCAGAGCGCCATAGTCCTCGACGGACTTGTCGATCTCCGCCTCGTAGGTGCCCGTGCAGTTGGTCGTGACAAGCTTGTAGTTGTCGACGACACAGCTGATGTAGCGCCCCTTGTTGGCGTTCGTATTCGACCCGTCGATGTCATAGGTCTCGACATAGTAGTAGTGGTGGAGGTCCGGTCCCGAATATCCCTGCGGATAGAGTTTGCCCGGACCAATGTCCTCCATGTAGGGAGTGCCGTAGATCTCGACCAGCTTGCGGTTGATGGCGGCCTCCTCGTCGTCGACCATGCGTTCGAAGTCGCGCTCCTCGTTCTGGTCGCGCAGGGCATTTGCCGACTTCTTGATCCGCTTGAAGACGTCGTGCGCGACCTGCGTTGCGCGGAGGGCGCGGGCGTACACCTGCTCGAAGTGGGTCTTCCCCTCGTCGATCTCGCTCGGCGAGATGTCAAACGGCACAGTGCTCTCGGAGAGGCCCAGCGGGTTCATTCCTGAATCCGCGGCATCGACATCCTGCTGGATACGCTTCGCATAAGTTGCAATCTCGCCGATTTCGAGCGTAGACTCGCGGTCAATCATCTGCAAGAGACCGGACTCAGCTGCGTTCGCGGCAGGGAGAATCGCATTCGCGACCAACCAGTCATAGTATGCACCCAGATGGCCGCGTGTCGCCCACTCGTCTACGCCCCAATGGCGGATGACTTCCCGCTCTGCCGTCGGACGCTTGTCGTCCTGCGATGTCAACGTGTCTTCTGCGTGCATCCACGGGTCGTCTTCTCCCGCCTCATAGGCCTGCCGTGCAGTGCGCGAAACGATCATTTCCGCCGTTCGCGCCTTCGCGCTGGCCGCCAGGGCGAAGCGCTTCTCGTGGAAGTACGAGCAGGTGATCTGCGCGGACCCACCATAGGCGAGGACACCCTCGATCTGGGTCGGCCAGCCGAAGTTCGGGTGCCTCAGCAACGAGTAGTAGCCCTTCACCGCGCTCAGATAATGTCCATAGGCATCGCCATGTCCCTGCGGATAGAGAGCCTGCGCATCAGACACATCGAGCTGCCCGTCCTTGTCGCCCTTCAGGTCGTTGATGCCATAGTTCAGCATATACGCGACCTGACCACCCATAATGTCACTCGACAGGTTCCAGGTCAGGCGATTGTAGGTCGGCGCATACCAGGGTTCAACGGTATTCTGCTTCGCATAGAAGTAATCCTCCGCACAATCGCGGCCGCGCAGCAGGCAAAGTTCCTCGTCCAACAGGTTCTCGCACTGGTTCATGAACGGGAAAATAGAGCTCTCCGCTCCGCTGTCCACACGGGAGTCGCCACCCAGATCGACCGTCGGATTCATCGCATCGGCGAGAGCTTCATTACCAAGCACCATGTAGAGCTCGGCAATACGACCGGCCGCCATCTGCAGAGACAGCGCGAGGGAACCCAGCGCATCGTGGTTTCCATCAATCGAAAGCTTCTTCGCCTGGTTGAGGACCGTCTCATAGATCTGGATGAGTCCGTACTGGTCAAGCGCTTCTTCGTTGAGCGGCACATCTCCGTCATAGGGCGCACCAGCCTGCTGGATCATCGAGAGCTGCGTGTTGAGCTCATGGTCCTGTGCATTCTCAAGGTAGCTCATATAGCGCTGCTCAAAGGGATTGACGGCCTTCAGCACACGCTTGATCCAGCCCTCCGCATAGGCGCCCTTCGTCCAGGCGGTCCAGTTCGTGCCCACCAGGGCCTGGACTTCCGGATCAAGGGCACGATAACGGCATCGGATGTAGTGGTCGGAAAGCCCGAACACGCCTTCATCGCCCACGGTCACCCAGTCCAGCATCGGCAGGTCACTTCCAGATGTCTCGCCCAGATGGTTCCAGTTGGCGGAATCCATCGCAGGCGCAGAACCATCGGCACGAGGATTGGCGTAGCTCCATTCGAATTCCCAAAGTTCGGGATGACCGCCGAAGTCCGCCGTGTATTTCATGTTCTGCTGTTTGTCCAGCGGATTGGAAGAAAGAATCGGGTGCAACGTGCCATTGTAGAGCTCGGGAACAACCTTGATCACATACATGAACACATTCTCGGAACTCGGAACCAGATCGCGATTCGTCGAGTCGTTCATGACGAGTGTCACATAGCCAGATCCCTTGCCCGTCGTAGTCAACGCCAGCGTATCGAACGGCGAGACATCGTCGTTGACCGCCACGACATTCGTCGAAACAGAATTTACACCCTTGACCCATTCCGCATCAGAGGCGCCAGGGAATAGCTTTTCGTTCAACATCAGTTTTTTGGCACGCGGATCAAGCACGTTCAACCAGAGATAGTTGTCAACACCTGCCTCGTCGATGTACTTGCCGCTCAATTCGATCTCATGCGTATTGCCGTGCGCAAGATCAAAAGCCCCGTAGCCATTCCACACGTAGCGGTTTCGGAGATAGGGCGGCAAATCGCTGAAGTGGCGCAGCCCCGTCGAGGACCGTTCGTACCAGTTGACTTCGTCCGGGATATTGGTCATCGAACCATACTGGATGACGGTCGGATCGATCAACTGCACGCTCGGCTTGTTCGCGACCATGTCGCTCTGCTCGTATGCAATCTTGACGCTGAGCTGGTTGTGGATCGCAGGCAGACCATTCTTCGCGTCATAGAGCGTCTCATTCACGAAAAGCTCGGGCACACTATCGGGCCACTTGACGATGAAGGTGTAGTTGATACCGTCGACGTCGTTCGTGCTGCGACGCATGAACTGCGTCGGCTCGCCCATCCAGGAATCGTCGCGCTGACGATAGTTCTTCATCCATGCAACCGTTTCGCCAACCTTGACCGCATCCACGCCGTCGGGGAAGTCGAAGGACGGCTGGCTCGGATACGAGAACTCGAACACGTAGTTCGTCACGCCGCCATCGTTTCCGGCCTGCTGCGCCCAGTACCAGCCCTTGCGGTCCTTGAAACAGGTGCTCGTCTCAAGAGCCTTGATCTCGGACTCGGACAGCTGGACGCCAACAAGCGCCTGGAGGACCTCGTTCGTGGCGGAAACGCCCGTGACCTCAGCGATCGACGCCAGGGTCGTGTAGCCGTTGAACTTCGCGCGCAGCGCCTTCGAGAGGGCTCGCGGACCATCAATGAACTTGTGCAGGTTCGCGGGCTGGAGGCGCGCAATCGGATCCGGGGCCTGGATCATGTGACCGGCATCAAGGAAGGTGCCGAAGTGGTACATGTCGTTTTCGGGTACGACGCGGAAGGCCTGCATGCCAATCCGACCCGGACGGTCCTCGTCCGGGAACTGCACAAGCACATAGGGAAGCGACGTGAACTTGCGCGTCGTCTCCCCCTGCTCATTGGTGACGACGGTGTCCGCGACGACATTGAGATCAGTGCGGAGAGCGTGGACAACGCCGTCAATGATCAGCGCGTGCTCCTCGTTCGGGTTGTAGCCGTCCTTCTTGCGGTCATTCTGACGGTAGATTTCTGCGTTGGCCCCCACGAGGGAACCCGAGTGCGGCTTAAGCGGGGCCTGTGCGAATTCACCCGCTTGAACAAGATCGCCGAGTACGGCACGGTCATACCCCGGTCGTGCATGGTTACCGAAATCAGATGAATCCTGAACTGAGCCTGAAATTGGCCACTGGTCATGTTCCTGACCATCATCCGGCGGACGCTGCTCGCCGTACTGGACGACGAGCTTCGAGTTCGCCGGAACCTCGAGATAGCGGTTCTCGAAGATTTCCTGCCATGTGCGCGTCGTAGCCCACACACGGAATCCTGACATATACCCCGAGAAGGTCGCACTCGAATAGAGCCAGTCCTCGCCCTGCAATTCGGGATTCGCCTCAAACAACCGCAGCAGCCCAGCGGAGAAGTTCAACGCATGCAACTTGTTGGTTGGCGTGAACGCCGCCACGCGCATTCCATTCACGTAGTAGATGAACTCGCCCTTCTCGTCATGCGTGACCGCAAGGTGGAACTCCGCGTTCGGCTTGTCCTCGGACCGGTTGGTGTACATCATCGCCGGGATCCTGGAGAAGTCCGTAACGTTCGTGCCATCGACATAGAGGTTCGCACACGCATCGAAGCCGAGGCGCAGCAATGGCTCGCCCCCACCACGCGGGCAGAAGGTCGCCCAGGGGATCTCGACGCGGTTGGTCTCGTAGTTATAGGTGAACAGGGAAAGCCGCGCCTCAACGGTGAAGTTGGTTGCACTCTGGAATTCGCCGCCACAGGAGAGCGCCGAGGCCAACAGACACTCCGCATCACCAAGGTAGGACGGAAGGAACGCGAGCGTCGGCGATGCGACCCAGGGATCAGTGTCGTTCAACGCATAGCCAGCACTGCCCTTGCCGGACGAAACCACAATCTGCGGCACGCCGTTGTCCCAGAAGTACTTCTCCGTCGGCGGTTCAATCTGGTAGGTGACAGGCACGGACGGGAAGTAGATCGGTGCCGTCAGAGGACCAACATGTCCTGTTGTGGGGTCTTGTTCGCCATTCAGCGCACTGGGCAGCGCCCACCAGACCTCGAGCTCACCAATATTGACGGGGAAGATCGGCGCGTAAAGAGAATTCGTCGCCACGTAGGCCGTCGGATAGGCGTAGACATCGGTGTTGTAGGGATTCAGGACGCCCGCCGCATGCGTCGTGTTTGTCGCACGGTGGATCCAGCCAGGATAGAAGAATCCTTCGCCACCGGCAAACGGCGCGCGAATCTCCTCGGCGAGCCACGCCACGTCGAGCGCATGCACAGACGACGGCTCTTCGTCCGATGCCCCCGTCCACCAGGTACGGTTCGTCGAGACGGTCCCGATATCAAGGCCCAACTCGGCAAGCAGCGACGTGTCTCGGTGGGATACCGAACGAACGGTCTGAAACCACACGTTCTCGCCAGTCGAGTACTTGAGCAAGGCGAACGTGTCACCATCTGCGTAGTTGGAATAGAAAGCGCCTGGTTCAGTCACGATGTGCTTCTTCGGAATCTGATAGTCCATCGCAGTGACGGAGATGGACGGCGGCACGAAGACCTTCGGATTGACCTCAGCCTTGCCGCCGGAGTCCTTTTCGCAGACGCGCGTGTAGACCTGGGCGCCCGCGCGATCCCAGGAGGCGGCGTAGATATCCACCTCGAACGGCCACACGACATCAAGCTCTTCCTTGGCCCGCCAGAAGATCTCGATCTTCCAGGGGTCCTCGCTTGAGTCGCGGATTGCCCAGATGAAGTTCTTCTGGGCACCTTCTGCCTGATGCTGATAGACGTACACTTCCCCGTTGTCCGCGTCATCCGTAAGACCACGCGTGATCTTCGGGAAAAGCGCGTCCGTATCGAACGCGCGCGTAATCGGCTTGAGCTGCTCGCCGACCTTCACGTCGATCTGCGTCTGCGTCGGCTCAAGCACCGTCACAAGCTCGTAGGCCAGCAGCACACGCTGGTTCTGCGCCTCGTCGAGGCGGGAATAGGTGATGAGGAAGGTACCGCGCGTGTCCTTGAAGGCCTGCAGTTCATTGCCTTTCAGGCGCACACCGCCGACCGTACCCGACTTCGGGTCCCAGACCTTCACTGAAGACGTGCCGTGCAGATCGACCCGGTAGTTGCTGCCGAAGGAGACCGTCGGGCCCGCGTTCTGCAACGCCGCATAGGTCGTGTCGCTCGTAGACGTTGGTCGCTCATGCGTCCAATAGAGGCGCACGGGACGCTTGGACGGCGCCGCCGAGACCACGCCCACCTGCTGGTGGGTCCCGCCCGTCGACAACGGCCAGCGGATCTCGACCGGTCCCGCATCAATGGCGATAACCGTCTTCGCGTAGTCGACCCACACGACCGAACCGCCCGTGTCCGCCGTGATCGACGGCGCCGCGCCGTTCCAGTTCGCAGGAGGGTCAACCTTCTCGCCAAGCTGCAGGTTCGCGGCCTGCGCGGAGATCGGCACGCCAATCGACGTGCGGAAGGTGGGGACGGTCTGCCTCCCGGCGAAACCATTGCCGATACCCGCCTGCGCGGCATTGGTCGCAACGTTCGCGTAGTTGCGCACGTGTACATAGTTGCGGTAGTCGGACCGGACGCCGTCCACCGGCTCCGGCACTCCCTGGCCGTGCGCGCCCGCCCCCAGCGCGGCGAGCGCCCCTAGACAGGCAAAGCTTTTCAATCTTGATATCATGCTGCGGAACCTCCTTCAGGAAGGCCGTGGAAACGAAGGTCGGATGCGGGTGGTCCGCACTAAAGCTCGAGCGAGACCGAGGGCTGCACGTCCAGGAGCTGCCGGTGGTGGCCGAAGAGAAAGATATTCACGGTCGTGTCCTCGGTGGCAGGATTGAGGAAATGGACGTAGAGCCAGCAGGCGTCGCAGAAGGACGCGACGACGGCCATGCTGGACAGGCCCGGATGGACGCCGCCAACGCTCCACGTGTAGTTGTCGATGTCGACGCCGACGGCGTTCTGCAACGAAACCTTGCGCGTCTGCGTGCCCTTGGGGAACTTCAGGGTCACGATCTTCTGCACCATCGGCGCGAGGTAGGCACCCGTGGTCCGAGCCTTCCACCGCACGTTGCCGGTGCCGTACACGTTGTTGGCGTGGATCTGGGCGAAGTCCGCGTAGACATCCAGTTTGCCGGACTTCGGACCCTCCGCGTTGAGCTCAAGACCGTCGGACCAGAGTCCCGAATTGGAGCCGCCCGAAAGGTAGAAGCCACCGTTCGAGGGCACGTTCACGCGGAACTGGTTGCCGGGATTCACGTTGACGTTGTTCTTCGCGTTCACGTAGACCGCCCCACCCTGGACCGTCGTGGTCGCGGGGCTGTCCGTGGCCGTGCCGAGCGAGACGGACTTCTCGTCGGAGGAGATGTGACTGAGCGTCAGCTTCTGGGACTTCGCCTCGATCTCGCCCGAGACCGTCAGCTTGCCCGACACGGAGAAGTCGCCGGAGGCCTTGTCGGCGTATGTCGCGCGCTCCGCGCGCAGGGCGAACGGCGCGGCGAGCAGGCGCTGCCGCGGCGAGATCTCCGCCGGCGTCCCGGCGAGGGTGCTGCCCGTGCTGTCCTGCCGCGGCGTGACGCCGAGGTAGAGCGCCTTGTTCGACCCTGAGCCGGTCAACCACATCGCCTTCCACAGGTCGGCCGGTCCGTACGTGCAGCCGGAGAGCTTCGAGGCCGAGTCGCCGAGCATCACGCTGAAGTAGCCGTCCTTCACATACGCCTGATAGCTGCCGCCCCAGATCGGCGTTCCGCCGGACTGCTGCGTGTAGAGACGGAAATCGATCGTATAGAGACCGCTCGCATAGGGCGTGCCTTTCGTCGGCTCCTGAAGCAACCCCTGGTAGCTGATCTGTCCGGGCATCGCCGTCACTGCGGAGGGCATCTGCGCCGCCCCCTCCGCAACCATGCAGGAACCCAAAGCAAGAGCCGCCATCATCATTCCGGTCGTCATTTTCATTTTCATTCTCCTTAAGGGGTGTAAAACTTTGAAAAGGGTTTAAGATTACTATTCCATGATCCTCGTGAGGCTTGTCGTGCCGGCGATCTTCGTGAGCCGGAAAAGCCCCGTGGTGATGATCGGCACGCCGTCCTTGATCAGCGTGGTGACCGTCTCCTTGTACGTGCCACCCGTGACAGTGCCGTTCCAATCGTAGTTTGCCCCCAGCGGATCCTCCGCTGCGAACGTCAGCTCGAGGCTACGCCGCACTGACCAGGACTCGAAGTCGCCAGTCCCGGAGTCGCCATCCGGCCTCGCCTCCATCTTTTTGTTCCGGAACCGCACATTGTCGTGGTTCGGATGGAACTGGTGGACGAACGGATTCACCTTGTCGTCAAAACCCTGGCGAAACGCACACGTCAACTTTGCATCTGGCTGGGCGAACAGACCACCCTCCATCGCCAACGGTTCACCAAAGAAGTGGAAGTTTGCACTTGAGACGCGGCGGATCTTCGCGCGGGGATGACCATTGCGCCACTGGACCGCATCCGCACGGGAGACCAGCAACACGGGATCGGCACCCGAACCGTCGCTCGCCACATAGACCTCCTTGAGCAGCGTGGATCGTCCCATCGCATCCACGTGCACAAGCAGGCGGAACGAGAACGGCTGGTTCGCCGGCTGGATGGCGGACGAATCCCAGGCATTGGTGACGGAAGCCGACGCCAACGGTCTGGCGCGATTCACGCCCGTGAGCGTGACGTTGCCCAGCCAGAGCCCAGCCGGCGTACGCGAGGCCGCCAGATCGCCGTTCACCCGCACGCCGACACGGTGCAGAACCGACCCGTTCGGCAACGCCGAACCATCAAGCACGACCCCCGCATCGTCAAAGGAGAGAATTCCCTGGAAGTGCCCAGAGGCATGCCCCATTGTCTGCAGATCCGGACGGAACCCGAACTCAAGCGTGGCACCCGCCGCGATGTTCGTCGCAATCGGGAATGTGCACGGGACGTAGACCCGCCGTGCAAACCCGGCGCTCCAGTCGATTTCCTCTTTCAGCAGCGTCACAGGACCTGCCAACACCCCCTGTCCGGCAGGCGGCGGAAGCGAACCCTCAAGGCGGATGCGGAGAGGCCGATCCATCCCGGATCTGTTCGTCACCTTGAGCCGGCGCACCTCAGTGTCTGCCTCCCAGTCCAGAATCTCCGTCGCCGTGGAGAGTTCAACCTGGAGCGGTCCCGCCCAATCGGCCTCGCCAGCCCCCTTCGTTTCGATCCAGATGGCCTGGTCAGCAGCCGCGATCGGCGTATTCACGTTCGCCAGAACGGGGTCGCCCGTCGTCGCCGAAATCGTGTAGAAGGGATTGCCAGAGAGCTTGTCGAGGAAACCCGCATAGTAATCCGGATAGAATAGCCGGGATCCAGACGGAATCCACAAGCCCGCAAGATTCATCTCGCCGAGCCAGGTCTTCGTCCGCGGCCGCGCCGGTGTGCCGACAATCCGCACAATCTGGTTCTCCGGGGCCTTGATGATATAAGTGTGCCCACCGATCATCCGACCGAACGTACTGGCCTCCGGCCGCACGCGGTACCAGTTCAGCGACGTAGCCGTCGGCGCAATGCCCGTACCGTCGTCCCGCCGGTCGCGGTTCCACCAGGTCACAGACTCCACCGAAGTACCGGCAAACACCTTCGCACAGGATGTGTCCGCAGGGTTCACCTTGAGGTGGACGCCATTCCAGCCTTTCTTAAGATTCACGACCTGCTCGATCCACTGCGCCGAAGTCGGCAGCAACGCAAGCAGTCCTAGTGCCAGGAGTGTCTTCTTCATTTTCGCTCCACCTCCTCTTCTCACTTCTCAACCGCCCGTACCTTGAAGAAACGGTGCTTCTCGATATCCGCCGGCTCCCAGACCGGGTCGTCCAGGCCAGTCTTGCCTTCGATCACGTACTCAATCTTCGCCGTCGGATCTCCCGTCCGGTCCGGCGACCACGTCACCTGCGGCTCCCCGTCGACCATCGTAATCTTCGTCGTGAAGACGCTCGTCTCGTTCGTGGGGTCAAGTCCCAGCAGATAGCAGTCGCGCACCGTGTTGACGCCATTGGCGGCCGGGAGGTTCTGCGCCGTCTCCCACGCGTCACCGTTGGGATCAATGCCGTAGGACTCCAGCCAGGCATAGGCGACGCCACGTGATGTTTCTGTCGAAGAGACTGGATACGCCCCCGTCCACCGCACGTGGTCGACCATCAGCGTGCCGCCTGAAGCGCCGTCGAGGGCCACCCATTCGACCAGATGGACGCCCTCGCCCTCGACCGCCACGGAGGCCTCCTCCCAGTCGAACGTGCTCGTCCCGGCGTCCAGGCGGGCCCGCTCGACACCGTCCACGCGCAGCGACAGGACGGACTCCCCGGAGGCCAGGTACCAGTCGCACGTGAGCGTGCCGGGGCCTTCGACCTCCGTCGCCAGCGTGGTCTTCCGCCCGTACTCCAGGCCAATGCACCGCGCGGACGAGCCTCCGAAGGACGCATCGCCGAACTGGCCGACCCACAGTCCGTCGCCCGTGCACGTGAACGCGGCCTGCTCGTTGTCAAGCGCCGTCGCGAGCGGACAGGTGCGGCGCAGCTGCATGTCGAGCGCGACGACCTTCTCCTCCCCGAGGGCGTTGACGAAGCGCCCCGTCACCACGAGCGTGTCGTCGGCCGCGAGACCGGGCGACACGGCGATGCGGCAGGTTCCCAGAGGTCCCGGCGTCAGGCTGACCGCCCCGGCGCTTGCGGGCGAATCCACGCCGAAGGACCAGTCGACCGGATGGTCGAGGCCCCGCACCCAGCGCTCGGTCTCGAGCCAGAACTCCATCGCGAACGTCGCTTCCGCCCCGCCGTAGATGACGCCCATGCCCGTATCGTCGACGATGGAACCGTCCATCACGCGCGGCTTCCACACGCCCTTCCAGACGATGTTGTCGAGCCCGCCGCGGTCTTCGCCCGCGGAGACGCCGTCGCCGTTCTTCCTGTAGATGAACTTGACGAAATGATAGGCCCGCGGGTCGTCCTTGTCCACGGGGATGTCGAGATCGTAGGCGATCCAGCCCGTGTCCGGGCCGGAGATCCGCGCGACCTCCTTGTAGTCGACCTCGAGGATGAACGCGTCGCCGCCGGCCTGCGAGGAGACCTTCCAGTTGAACGAAAGGCGGCCGCCGCCCAGCACGCCGAAGGAGAAGTCGTCCTCCGAATCCGGCTCGTGGTTCGAGCTGAAGGCGGCGCTGCCCCCCACGGCCGTCGCGTCGGGAAGGCCCTGGAATCCCGCCGTGTAGTAGCCCTCGAACAGCATTCCGGGCTCGTCGACGGCCGACTCCCAGGGATCGGCCAGACGGCACATGCCCACGGTCCGCCGCACCTCGTACGCGCGGCCGTCCAGCGTGAAGACAGCCACGAGCGTCACCTCGTCGCCGCGCGCCCCGTCCAGGCTGATGGACCTGCCCACCTGCACCTCGTCGTTGTACGCGAACGACCCGCCCGGCACCTCCCAGAGAGCGTACCCGCAGCGTTCACGCCGCTCCTCGGCCCCGTCCGCGCGGACATAGACCAGTTCGACGCCGTACTCGCTCAGTCCCGAGCCCTTCGACGAGAAGAGCGCCGGATCCGGCCCCGCGATCTCCGCCCGCGCGAACGTCCACGCCGAAGGCGCGTCCGGCGTCCAGTCGAAGGCGTCCAGGAAGAGCTCGCCGCCGTCGGACCCGCGCCCGTAGCACTGCCAGACCAGATCGTGCGGCCCGTCCTCCGCCACGTGGATGGAGACCGTCTCCCATTCGGTCGCCCCGTCGGTCTCCAGCGCCGCCGCGGCCTCGCCCCGTTCGTCCATGCCGTCGACGTAGAAGCGGCCCCTGTTGGCGCCGGCGTCCTTTCGCCAGCAGAACGACACCGTGCCCGCGCCCGTGACCGTCGTCCCGAACGTCACGCTGCCCCAGGCCACGTTGTCGGCGCCGCCCACGCTGACCGCGAAATCCCCCTTCACGCTGTCCCGGCCCGTGATCCGCCACGACTCGGGATCCGCCTGCGTGAAGAGCTGTCCGGCCGCGTCGAAGGCCTCCTCGAACGTCATGTCCGTCAGGCGGACCGGCAGGGACACCTCCCGTTCCTCGCCGTTCAGGACGACCGTCGCGACGATCTCGATTTCGTCGGCGAAGACGATCTCCTCCGGCGGACGCACCACCAGCGTCTGCCCCACCACGTTCGTCGTCAAACCGAACGCCAGCGAACCGTAGGTGCTGTAGACATCCCAGCGCACCACCGGGATCTCGACGTCGCGGACCTCCCCGTCCGCCGTCTCGTAGCGCGCGTGCGCCGTGTAGACGCACTCGGACGAATACGAGCCGAATCCCTGCGGTCCCTCGATCCAGGCTTCGTCCAGCTGGGTCCAGGGCGTCCACTTCACGTCCGCGACCCAGCCCGCGTCGTCGCCGGAAGAGACGCTGCCGTCCTTCCTGTAGCTCCAGCCGAAGACATGGTCGCCCACGCCGACCTCGCGCGAGACCGACCGCCAGTCGCCGCTCTCGCGCCCGGATCCGCTGATCTCGTCCACCGCCTCGCCATCCACCAGGAAGAAAAGCCGGTCATAGCGCTGTTCGCTCGAGACGTTCCACCAGAACGAGAGGGTGCCGGGGCCCGTCGCCGTCGCCAGCAGGGTGGAGGACTCGTTGTCGCCCGCATCGCCGCTCTGGAAGGCCGTGTAGGAACGCAGGCGCGTCGGGGGAATCGGGGCGCCGGTCGGCTCCATCCCGCCGTCGTCCAGCGTCACGTCGAGCACGTACTCGCTCTGGACGAACCAGGGATAGTCGTTGGTGCCGGTAAACGCGAGTCCGCCGCCGTCCATCGACCACACTTCGCAGGAGTCGTTCACCGTCACCTCGATCTCCGCCGGCTCGCCCGTCACGCCGGCGCCGCTGACCGCCTCCACCCGCACGCGGTAGGTGCCGCTGCCGCGGATCCGTCCGTCGGTGACGTCCTGTCCGCCAGCCTTCAGCTCCTGGACGGGCTTCTCCGGGAAATCCTCGTCCGGACGCCAGGCGTAGACGCGGTAGGAGGCCGCGTCCAAGTGGCCCGTCCAGCCCAGACGGACCTCCCCTTCCAGATTGGCCAGGACGCGCAGGTTCTCGGGCCGCGCCGGCATGGCGCCCCAGCGCACGTTGTCGACGTAGACGCGCGCATCCGTCGCGGAACCCGCGACGAAGCGGCAGGCGATCTGCACCCCGTTCGTGGAGGCGATGTCGAACTGCGCGTCCTCCCAGGCCGTCCGGCCGGCGCCATCCACCGTCATCAGGGGCTCGCCGTCCGCGTAGACCTCCAGCCGCGTGTCGGCCGCGGGGTTCTCGAACCGGCACGCGAACCAGATGCGGCCGCGTCGCATGACTGGGAACGTCAGGTCGTCCGCCCCCGTGCCGAGGCCGGAGCTCGCCGAGACGCCTTCGTCGGCCGACGCGTCCTTCGTCCAGCGCCAGCCTCCGGAGGCCCGCGCGTCGTGGAGGTAGTCGCCGTTCGGATTGACGAAGTTCCGGCCCAGCGCGTAGGCGATGGGCGGCAGCATCGTGACATTCGGCACCACGGCCTCGGCCGTCTTGATTAACCCGCCCCCGATGTCCATGCGGTAGTCCGCCTTCAGCGCGAAGGTCCGGGGCTCGTTCAGGTAGAACCCCGGGGGACCCGTCAGGACGTCGTACAGCTCGGGCTCGCAGGGCCGGACGTAGACCGCCGAGGAGCCCGTGCAGCCCTGGAACGAAATGGAGGTCTGGCCCGAGGGGTCCGACGTCGAATAGAGCCACAGGAACGGATGGACCGGACGCGTCTGCCCCAGCGAGTCGGTCAGGAGGCAATACAGGCGATACTCGCCATTGTAGTCGAAAAACTCGGGGCATCCGACGATTTCGAGACTCTGCGGCACGCCTGTGAAGTCCACCGCGTCGAGAAACGCGCCGCCCGCGAGCGGATCCGCGGTGCTCCCGCGCCGAACCCGCCAGAACACGTAGTGGTCCCCGTCGTCGCCGAAGTAGAAACTCCGCGAGTCCCAGTCGTCGGACGTCGGGCAGGCCGCCTCCGCGCGGCTCGGCAGCTTGTCCGAACTGCTGGTGAACACCTCGAAGATGTCGTCCGAGCCCGGCAGTTTCTTCCACTTGAAGGAAAGGGAGCCCTCGCCGGTCACCTTCAGACGCATCAGGGCCGTGTCGCGAGGACGCATCGGGCCGTTCCGCAGCGCGATGCCGTCCCGCGCCTGCTCGTCCGCCACCGCCACGAAGCCGCCGCCCAGCGTGCGGTCCGCGACATGGTCCAGCGCCTGCGTCACCGTGCCACCATCCAGATACAGATAGGCGCCCACCGCATCGACCGCAGAGAGCTCCGCGGGACCTACCGTCCCCTGTACGACATCAAAGGTAATGCTCTGCCCCTTCGCGGCGACCTTCACCGTGCCGCGCCGCGGCATGCCCGTGTCGTTCGGACGGCAGTCGAGCTTCAGGACACCGTCCCGGAACCCGCTGGCCGCGGACGGCAGAACCTCAATCCAGTCGTCCATGCTGGACGCGAGCCACGTCGTGTTGCACGTGATGTCGACGGACTGGAGCGGCGACGAACCGCCGCCCGCCACCACCGCCACGCACGCGTCGTCGTTCGGCAGAACGAGGTGGACGCTGCACCACCCCGTCTCGTAGGCACTGTAGCCGCTCGTCTCGCCGCCCTTCACTGCACGAACACGATAGGTGCAAATGACACCCCCTCGCAATCCACGTCGTCCCAGGATGTTCCCGTGACCGTCGCCTCGTACTTGCCCGTCTGAGACGACAACCCGCTGTTGCGCGTGACGATGTACTTCTCCGCGCCTGGCACGGCATCCCACGTCACCGTCACCTTCTCCCAAGAGGTCCCGTCCGTCGCCCGCACGTTCCGCGGCGCGTCAAGCGCAAACGCACTTGATGCCACCCCCATCAGAACGACGCAAATCGCTCCAAGAATTCTCATATACATCCCTTCTTGCCCAAGGTTGTCACATCCCAACATTCTAGACCGTCAGATGGCGACCGCACCCTCTAAACTCGCCTATCCGTTCAAAAGCCAGCCGAATTCTACACGAAAAACTCCACCTTCGTCAAGTGGAACACGTTAAAAAGACATAAGTCCGTCGAGGACTCATTCCCGTTCCATGATGCACGCATAAAAAATTAACTGACATGCGTGTAACCTCCTGCGGAGCACTTCGTAATCGGGATGTCGGCAGGGCATCCCCCCCCGACCTGAAAGAAAGGAGTCCCCCATGAACATCACGGTCAACAACGATTTGCAGAACTTCCTCGACTTCGCCCAGAAGGCCAACGCCGATCAGACGGCAGGAATGACCCGGAGCGGATCCGTCGGAAACGCCGAGAAGACCGCGGGGGCCGTTTCGCGCTTCTTCCACGCCACGGAGAACTTCCTGAACGAACTCGTTCGCGAATTCAACGCGAACCATCCGGAACTCGCGCTCCAGTAAAGCGTCCCAGTAAAGAGAAACGAAACGGCCATGCGCAGACGCGCACGGCCGTTTTCTTAGCAAGAATCGGACAGCCCCTCAGAACTCGATGAGGGCAAAGCTGTTCGGCTGCATACGGATTGTGACGGAGCCGTCGGCATTGCGCGTCGGCGGAACCTCCGTGCACGTGCGGACAAGGTCCGTCAGCAGGCAGCGTGCCTTTGAGAGATCCTGACCGGGCACGCGGATCGTAACCTTGTCGGTCTCGGACGTATTGTCGTCGTCCGAATAGCGGGCGACGAATACTGCCGCGGACCCATCCTTGCCCTTCGCCGCGACGGCGGCGAACTGTCCGGCCGTCGGTTTGTCCTTCTTCTCGACGTTGCCCGTGTTGGCGTTCGACTCCTTGCCCTTCTGGACCGAGACGGCGCAGCCAACCTGCGTGCCGCGATCGACCATCTTCGACCAGAGGTAGAACGGATAGTAGCCCTTCTTCGGCCAGTAGGTGACAAGGTCGAAGAGATTGTTCATCGCCGTGCCGAGGCGGGCGTCGTAGAACATCAGCAAGTCGAGCGGACGGTTCTGGCACTGGATCATCGTCGAGGCGATGAATGCCGCGCCCTTGAGGCAATTGTCGCCCGACTCGGACCGCAGCGAGTACACCCAGTCGTCACACCAACCCTTTACGTAGTTCCATTCGTTCAGAATCGATTCCGTCTTCGTAAAACCGTTGTCGTCGAGAATTTTGCGCCAAGCCGTGCAGCGCTCGGCGATGGCCCCGGGCGTCCGTGAATAGATGTGCCAGGAATAGAAGTCGAGCGGAACCTTGTTGTCGCGGCAATAGGCGATGAAACGTCGTCCCCACTTCTCGTTGCCGCAGAGGGCGGGTCCACCGATCTTCAGGTTCGGGAATTTGCCCTTCAGGTGCTTCGCCGCGGTCTCGTAGAACTCGAAGAAGTTCGTCACCGTACCGCCCCAGCAGCGCGGATTTTTCGGGAGACCCACGTCAACCGGATCGAGGTCGGGTTCATTCCAGATCTCCCAGTAGACGATATTGAACTGGTTGGACCAGGCGACATTGACCGTCGTGTAGGCCTGATCGGTTCCCCAGCCCCATCCTTCGTTGTAGTGGCGGATGATGTGCTCGCAGATGCGCGCCCACTTGCCGAAATCCTTCGGCGGCAGCACGCCGTATTTCTTCGGACCGTGCTCGATCGTCTGACCGAGACGGAAGTAGACCTCCGTGCCCGCGCGGCGAATCGTGTCCAGATAGTGGTCGGTGAAGACGAAGTCGTAGTTGGCAGGATCATTCTCGTCCGCATCGAAATCACGGAAGATGGCGTTGACGTCGACGTTGTGGGCGCCACCCGAGACGCAGTTGATCGAGTCGTGGAGACGCGCAAACGGAATCCGCGCAGCCTTGTAGTCCTCGAAGTTCCCGCGCAGCTGGTCGCCACCCGGCTTGCTCACGCTCGGTCCGTTGTTGACGGCATGCATCGGCCGGATCGGCCCCATCTCACGCGCCAGATCGACCGTCACGGTCGCCCGCGACGCCGGCTCCGCGGCAAAGACGCCCAGCGTCGCCGCCGCTATCGCTCCAATGACAATTCGCTTCATCTGAAAACTCTTCTTGAATTAACGGAAAATCATCAACGTGCCATCCTGAACACGCGTCAGCAGAAGCGACGTCCCGTCTGCGGACTTCTCCACGCGCCACGGGCGCGCCCGCGGATCGTCGACGAGCGGCAGATCGCCCAGAACGCCTCCATCCGCCACGCAGACCTCAAAGGGGCGTCCAGCGAGCGGCGAGAACGTCGCGGGAACCTTGATCACGGCTCCTGGCGCGAACGAAACCGAAGATGCCGTCTCCAGCACGTCGTCGGCCGAATCAACCAGCAGGCTCGTGCCAATCGTCAGCGCACCGGCGTTCGTCACGGCCGGACGTCCCGTGAAGTTCGGCACGGTCAATGCACTGCCATTCATATTGAACGTCGTTCCCGCAGCAAAGACGAGATTGGAGAGAACCGGCAGTTCCGCCGCGGAACGCGCCGAGCCAAGGCCGTTTGTGCCGAGGGCCAGCGTGCCCTTCGCCACGGACAGGACGCCCGTCACGGCAACGGAGGACTCAATTGCGAGCAGTCCGTCCTGCGTCTTCTCGATCGACGCGACAATCGGACGCGGCACCGCGCCATCCCCATGTGCACCTCCTGTGATCCAGCAGTCGCCAGAGACGAGCTTCAATGCCGGCATCACGAGCGGCGTGCCGTCCGCGAACCAGAGGTCGGCATCCCTGAACTCGACCGAGTACTCCGCGCCACACGAGAAGACGGCGCCGTCGTGCAACCAGAGACCGTTGCGGAAATAACGCGTCAACCGCTTGTTGTTGATCGCGGAGTTGATCGACGCCGACGTGACGATCACCTTGCCCGCAAAGTCGTTCTCCGTCGAGAAAAGATGAAAGGCCGTGTCGAGCGTCAGCGTCCTCTCCCGCGCACCGTGGATGGGTCCATGGACCGCGACCGGATAGGGCTTGCTCTCCTTCGTGTACTGGTTGGTCTGGATGCCTTCGTTGTTGCCGAAGGTGCTGTTCGAATCGATGCGCACCGTACCCGCCCAGGAGTTCGCATTCGAAACGGACGTGTCCGCGGCGCCGTTCGCCCCCCAGACGTCCTTCCCCTTCAACGGCAGGGTCCAGTCGCCATCCGTCTTGCCGATGTAGATGCGGCCGTAGTCGATCTCATTCGCCGGACCTCCCCACCAGGCCGACGGACCGTCCATCTGGAACTTCGGACTGGTCATCCCCTCATCTGCGACAACCTTGACCCCGCCATTGGAATCCGGCACACTGTTCGTCACCACACAGTTTGCGAAGAAACCCATCTGAGACCAGCTCGACCCAATCTTGTTGCGGATCGAGAGGACATGCCCCGCGACATCGAGGAAGGAGCCGCGAAGATCAAAACGTTGGCCATTACTGTTCAGCCATTTGGCATCCGCCGTCAGGCGATAGACGTTGCCCGTGATCGTCACGGAGCGGTTGGCCGCGCCGCGCATCGCGCCCAGGCCATCAGGCCCCGTCCCGGCCAACTCGACCGTCGCCCCGCAAATGCAATAATCCGGCGCACTGTCCTGCAACGTCAATGCGGCTCCCTCGCGCACGCGCACGCAGCCCATCCGCTCCCGGCCCAGATCCGCGACCGCGTTGACGAGCAGCTGCCCCACCTCAACCGTGAAGTCGCCCGTATAGTCGGCTACCGGCTGGGCGCTCAAGCCGCCCACGCCCTTCTTGACGATGTTCGTCACGAAATGCGTCTGGACAAACCCCGCATAGTCATGGGCGTTCGTCACGCCTTCGGGCACCGTGATGGTCAGGATGCGATCCCCCGCTTCGAACAGCGTACCATCCGTATCCGTCCAGGAGACGGCCGCGGGAATTTCTGCCGGCGAAACCGTCAGCACCACGGCCATCCATCCGACCCGCTCGCCCGTCGTGACAGGACGCGTCGTAAACGCCGCCGTGAACCCAGCAGGAACAGACGCCGTGAACTTCGTCAGATCGGGCAGTTCCGCGCCGGGCGCAAGATGGAGAACTTCGTACACGCCGGCCGGCACGTCGCCGCCAGCAGACTTGACCAGGAAGGTGGCATCGTCGGCGAAGCGAATCTCGGCCACACACGCCGGCACAGGCTTCGCGGCATCCAGAGACAGACTGGCCAGCGTGATCGTGCCGCCGTTCTTCACCTGCGGCATTCCCGAAAGGGAACCAACGGACAAATTGCGCCCGCCGAGATCGATGACACCCGTCTCGCAGACGAGTTTTTCAATCGTCGGCACAGACGCGCCAATCACAAGCGTCCCCTTCGTCAGCGTATACATGCCGACCGTAGCGGGCGTGTCGAGCGTATTCACCGCGCCGCCCGCGACCGTGATCGCGGCGATGGTCGATCCTGCGGCGCTGCCGGTGATGGTGGAGGTTCCCTGGGAGATGGACAAAGTCGGCAGTTGGCGGACGGTTTCCGAATCCATCCAGATATCCGAATCGGCAATCTTCACCGTCTTTTCCGCAGACGTCAGGAACGGCACATCCTTCCGGAAACAGGCCGTGCAGCGGTAGGTCGCATTGCCTTGTCCCTTGAGCTCGAACTCACCAGCATAATCCGTGCAGGATCCTGCAAAGGCAACCCAGGCACCGCGCTCGACCGTGATCTTGGCAGACGCGTCACCGGAGACAGGCCCCGCCAGGACAAGGCCATATCCAGGCGGGAAGACGCCGCCGGTCTGGTTGTCCGCATTTCCAATCGTGACGCCCCCGTTGATCACCACGGGGCCGGGGCCAAACCAGCCGAAACGATCTTCCGTCTGCGGGCTCGCGCTGACTTCACCACGAACGGTGCCCTTGAGACGCAACGTCCAATCGCCTTCGCTCCGACCGTCCAGGTAGAGACGGCCGTTGCCCGTCACGTCGATCACATTCGCAGGGCCACCCAACCATTTCGAGTTTCCGATTTCGCTCTTGAAATTGCTGGAGGCCTCCAAAACCACGCGCGCCGGCGTGGCCGAGCTGTTGGTCACAACCGTGTTATCCTGAGGTAATTGCAAAACCTCGGTGTATCGGGGCCGGGAGGTCGCTTGACGGGG
>JAUNMP010000314.1 GCA_030537465.1 bacterium | reverse complement strand
TCATTGGCGCGGGCGTCGTAGCCACGTCGATTCGGTCGAAAAATCTGCGTATGCGGAGCATCTGCGTACCAAATTGGGCGCTCCGAGTACCAGAATAGACCCACACTTATGCCTGAAGAGCCAAATTGCTTAGAAAAAGACATTCTTCCAGAAGGTTCATGACCTCATTTTGTCAGCATTGGGAGGGTTGATAGTCCTTTTTCTCCTTCTCAATTCTCGGGATGGTGATTTGGTTCTTCGTCGAGGGAAGTCCTGGCGGAACTTGGACAGGATGGAGACTTTCATATCCTCTTTAAGCGAAGAAGAGCGCAGGGAGCTCCTGGACATGATGTCGTCCTCCGAGGTCGTATCCATCGGAGTCGACGCGGAGGGATGTCGGCATTTTGTTTCGGAGGATTGATGTCATGGACACTGGAATCCAGAGAACAGACAAGTGGGTGTCCAGCCCCTGGACGGTGAAGGCTGCAGAGGGAGTATTCGTCTTCTATGCGCTGATTGTCGCTGGGCTGTACGTCTGGGGGAGTGCTTTGAGTCTGGAGAACGACAGTGGACAGATTCCCGGCTTGGTTATCGGACTGATCTTGGTGTCGGCGTTTCATTTGGCTTTGGCGTGGGCCGTGCATATGCGACAACGATTGGCCTCGACCCTTGCATGGACACTGGAAATGGCTGCGGTGGGATTCGTATGCGCCATGGCAGATTTCGGGGCACCTGTATACTGCCTGGCAACACTCGTCTACGCACTGCCCCTCGTATTCCTGTTTAATCCCGTGTCCAGTTCGTGGTTCGCTTCTTCTGGGCGGAACAGCTGGAAGATATTGGGCGTGCTCGTCCTTTTGTTCCTTGCGGAATTACTTCTCCCCGCTTTGATTAGCCCGATGTCGCGTTCACCAGTCGGGCATATGAGCTTCCTGGCGCGGAGCCTGTTCGTCAGAATTGTGGAGAATCGTGACTCCCTGGAGACTGGCGGCGCGTGGGTCGATCCCTCAACCTGCTCGAATTCCACGGACTATGTCCGTCGCCTGTTTCCGGACGCGGATTGCAACGGGTTGCTTGTCGCAGGCCAATGCCCCTGGTCCATTGCGATCAACGCCCCCGACCATGACATGTTCCCGGTGTTGGTCTCATGCAATGTGGACCTTGCGCGGCTGTTCTGCGCCGAATTGGATCCCTCCAGGTGGTGGGAGATCGTCCCTCTCTCAAAGAATCCGTTGCTGAAGTCTCTTGGAGATCGGTATGCTGTGATTGTCCGCGCAGGTGGGGCATCCTGTACCTTCAAACGCAAGTACGTTCGGCCACGGCTTGTCTTTGGCGAGAAGGGTGTTCTCCTGGATCGCACCGTGGACTATCTTACGCCGACCGGCAGAATCACCGTAGGCACGCGACCTCCATCAACAAATCGTGACGGGAAGGATTTGAGACAGTGACTCTTTTAGAAGCTGACTGTCCGCTGAGCTCTCGGACTTGGAACCAGCACGCGAGCGACATGATTGGGAAGGAATGTATAAATAGATGGAAATGCGTCATTTCCATCGAAAACGCCGTTTAATGTCGATTTTCGTTTCGAGTTGGATTCAGTTTGGATTCAGTTTCAGTTCAGAATAGGTTCGGTTCTGAGGCTATTGCACAACCTCGTTAAAGCGGCGGCATCGTCGATGCCGCCCTACCAGAATTGCACCTATTACCGCGAGACAGGTAAGGCCTCGCGGGGCGGTCTTCCGTGGTCGAAGAAAGGGGAAGCGGTCTCCTGACCGTTTCATGGAGATTGCGTACGCGGGCGAAGCGGTCGGAAGACCGCTTCCCCACTTGGCGCACGGAATGCGCGTGCGTTCCACAGAAGACTTGGAGACGTGCCGTGCTGCCTCGAAGATGAAATGGCTCAGTTCGTCAAGTAGTACAGACACCACATCCTCGGAAAGAATCGGTCGCTCAAGGGTGTGTTCGGCTGTGCGCATATCCTGTTCTCCTGTTGGCTCGAATTATGTACGGAATTTGCGTGCGACTGTCAAAGGGCATTTGTAATCCGTGATTCGTCGCGTCGCCTACGCCTCGGTGGCCATAATGTGGTACAATACGCCCATGAAATCGTGGAATGAGATTCGCAGAAACGCGACGGCGTTCTCGAAACGCTGGAAGAGCGCCTTTGACGAGAAGTCGCAGGCGCAGTCGTTCCTGAAGGAGTTCTTCGAGGTTTTCGGCGTCGATACCGTCCAGCAGGCGACCTTCGAGCATCGCGTGAAGTTCGCGGACGGCTCGCAGGGTTTTGTCGATTGCTTCTGGCCCGGGACGATTCTCGTGGAAATGAAGTCGAAGGGCAAGGACCTCGACGCGGCCTACGTCCAGGCGATGGACTACGTTCGCGCGTTGGCACAGGACGGCGCGGCCGGAGTCCGCGCCCGACCGACGAATGCGCGTGAAATCGAGACAGCCGCGCAGGTGATTTTGGACGTGCGGCAGAAATACCTTGATGCCGATTCGGCCTGTACGCTGGCGATTCTCTACAATCCCGAAACCATGCCGCCCGATCTCCTGAAGGCGCACCAGCATCTTGATGCGCTCGTGGACAAGGCCTACGGCAAGAAGTTCGCGAACGACGCCGAGCGCGTCGCCCACCTCTTCGACCTCTACGCTGCGGTAGTGAAAGGGAACTGAATATGAAGGCAAAACGGATAGTCGTGGCTTCTGATTCGCTGACCCCGACGTCTATGCCGATGACGCGTGATTGCGTTGCCGACATTCGCGAGATCATCACGCGCGCACGGCGGAGCGTCGTTCGCCATGTCAATACGACGATGACGCTTGCCTATTGGCTGGTCGGGCGTCGAATCGTCGTTGAAGAGCAGCAGGGCAAACGACGGGCGGCCTATGGCGAGCACTTGCTGGAGCGCATTTCCCGCGAGTTGACGGCGGACTTCGGGAACGGATTCGGCGAATCGCAACTTCGCAACTGCCGGTTGTTTTACAAGGCTTTTCCCACGGAAGAGGAGATTCGATACACATTGTGTATCAAATTGTCCTGGTCGCATCTTCGCCTTGTCATGCGTGTTGCCGAACCGAAGGCAAGGGCTTATTACATGAAAGCGGCTGCTGACGGCGGTTGGGATGTTCGCGAACTGCAGCGACAGATCCGCATGTTTGCCTATGACCGTGTCATTGCGCATCAGGTCGAAACGCCTTCTGCGCCTGCGTCCGAACTGACGGCTGCGCAGCTCCTGCGCGATCCGTGTGTGGCGGAGTTCCTGAACCTCAAGGAAAATTTGCGCGGCAAGGAGAAGAAGGTCGAGAAGCGGATATTGAGTCACATTGAGAAGTTCATTCTTGAACTTGGCAAGGGATTCACGTTGGCTGGGAGCCAATATCGTGTGCCGCTGGATTCGTCCGAGAAGTACATCGACCTCGTGTTCTACAACTATTTGCTTCGGTGCTTTGTCCTCGTTGACCTCAAGACGAAGAAGCTGACCAGTCGCGACATTGGGCAGATGGACGCCTATAGGCGGATATTCGATGCGCTGAAGCGACCAGAAGGCGACAATCCGACGATTGGCATTCTGCTCTGCACGGAAGTGAATGAAGAGGATGTGAAGTATTCGATCATGTCCGAATGCGAGCGGATGTTCGCCGTGAAGCTTCTCCCGTACATGCCCACGCGCGAAGAGCTCATTTTCGAGATCGAACGCAGCCGCGGACGGATAAGCATGAAACAGGCGAAGAAGAGACGGTCATGAAATAGGAATCTTGAATGAGTGACTATACTGTTACTGTATCCTATGCGGGGCCGGACAAACCCGATTCTTGTTTCGACTGTCGCGAGTGCGTGTTCTGCATTTCTTCTGGTGTTGTGCATGATGGTTGTGTCGACCGTGTGAGTCTTGTTTTTCCCACGTGCGAAGACGGGATGAGGGATGAACGCGTTGTGAGGGGCGGAGATTACAAGTGTCGCGACATGACGGAACGATTCAGGCATTTTACGAGTGGCAAGGAGCTGGGGCGTTGGGAACTGCAAGGTGATTGGAAAAAGAAGTACTACGACCTTCTCCATAAATCCTGTATTCCGCCGTTGTTTGATACTGGCGAAGCGAGAATAGATTGGGACTATCACGGCAGGGAATGCTTTCGCGTAACCATGAACGTCTCTTCTTTTATGAGCAGATCCCCTGCAACAGTTTGGACGGGGACTTATGAATGGACAGGAAGACTTGAAGGGGAATGGAAAACGCTGCAGGACTTGGCGGATCTGGTGATTGACAGTCGAGGTAATTGCAAAACCTCGGCGAAGTCGTGCCGGACGTCCGCCTGACGGCGT
>JAUNMP010000313.1 GCA_030537465.1 bacterium | reverse complement strand
GGGACGGTGCTGACGATCGACGTGCCGGCCGGGGAAAGCTATACCTACGCGCAGGCGGTGCCGTCCTCCCTCACGAAGATCGTCAAGACGGGTACGGGCAGCTGCGAGATGGCGCCGGCATCCATCTCGTTCACCGGCACGGTCGAGATCCAGGCCGGTACGCTGCACGGCGACCGCGCGAAGTTCGGCACGCCGGCGGACTGGAAGATCGCCGAGGGCGCGGCGTTGCGCTTCGACACGGCCGCGTCCGACTACAAGGGAGGCGAGTACCTGAAGCCGTCTGGAAAACTCACGATCGGCGGCTTCGGCTGCGACGACATGCCGGCCTATTATTTCACCATGCTGCCCAACGGCAGCCCCTATACGACGTCGCACCAGAACTTCGGCGGAGGCGTCACGCTCTCGTCTGACACCTCGGTCGGCGGCGGCCGCTTTGGCTTCGCCACGATGGACATGCAGGGATATGATCTCTACACCTACTGTACGAACGGCCAGGCCCAGTACGAGATGTACTTCCCAATCAAAAACGCGGGCAACATTCATGTCAAGAAAGGCCAGGTGCTCATTGAGCGTGCGATGACGTTCACGCCTGCCGTCACGGACCAGTCCTACGAGCTGGCCGACGAAACGACCATCAGCATGTACAATCACCCGGATACACCGACGACCTACCAGGCCTCCACGCTCGGCATCCGGTTGGAGCCGAACGCGTCTGCCACACTGCAGTGCACGGGCGGAAACAAGTCCTCCGAGCCGCCCCTGGAAGCGACGCGGAATACCTGGCGGGGAGACTGGCATCTGGGTACGGGACGGCGGCTCGCACTCAACGTGACGGCCTTTAACCGCTGTGGCACGATGAAGGGATCGATCGATGGTGCGGCGGAGATCTACAAGACCGGTAGCGGCATCTACACGATCACCCCGGACGCGACACACGTGTTCGGCAAGCTGACGACCGTGCAGGGCACGCTCACGCTGGGGGCCAACAAGGACGGTTCAACCTACCAGGTCACCAACTACTGGGACGTGGGCGGCACGGCTGTGGAAACCGGTGTTGCGCGGCTGAATCTCGGCGCGAACAGTCGCACGTATTCGAATCTTGGGATTTCGTCCGCAGGCATCCGTGTGGCCCGTTCTGACGGTGCGTCCACAACGGACACCGGGGCGCGGCGCTTTGGCATCGTGGCGATCGGGGACGGGGCGGTCGTTTCGAATAACTTCCTGATCGGCAGTGACGGCAAGAACAATACGGTCACGGCGGGCGCGGTGTACATGGACGATGCAACCGTCTATTGGAAAGCTGGCGGCAGCAACGATGGCTTCATCGGACAGAACAGCTACGGCTACGGCTACTTCTGCCAGAATGCAGGTTCCCTCACCCACGGCGGCTACATGAACCTGGGCGCGACGGGGCGCGGCTGCATCGACCAGCGTGGCGGCGTCCATCGCATTGACAGCGGTAATCCGCTCAAGATCGCCCGTACGGGTGGCAACTCCTGGGGCTGCTACCATCAGACGGGCGGCACGTTCGACGGCCAGTCGGCCTGGATTGGCTACAACAACAACACCGAATGCACGGCGGCCGTGGCGATTCTGACCACGACGGGTGCAGGAAGCGTCTTCAAGTGCAACAACATGAAGGTCTTCATGTCCCGCAAGCCCATTGACACGATCGTCAACGTCAATGACGGGGCGACGCTGCAGGGACGTCTCTACCGGGACATCACATTTTCCGGTTACAGCTCGTCGAACTGGTCCACGCTCGCCCCGCAGATGACCAACACGACGCATCTCTATGTCAACCTGAACGGCGGCGTTCTGAAATCTCTGGATTCTGCGGAGATCTGGGGGAACGACCGGGCGCGCGGACCGTCCCGTGCGACGGTGTACGAGAAGGGCGTGACGTTCGACACGACCGGGAAGGACATCACGCTCTTCACGGAGCTCGTGAAACCGTTCGGCAAGGGCCTCAAGTCGGTCACGCTGCCGAAGAACGCCGTGACCAACTTCAACTACTATGTCGGTTCGCCGCGCATTCGGATCTCCAGCAGCACGGGCACGGGCGCATCGGCCTTCGCCGTCTTCAACGAGAAGACGCGCCAGGTCGAGCGGATCGACGTGACGGGTGCGGGCTGCGGCTACGAGGACGTGACGATCCAGATCGAGAACAACGCGCACGGGTTGGCCGGGATTAGTTCATACGAACTGGCGGATCTGCCCACGACGGGTGGCGTGCGCAAGGTCGGCACGGGTACGCTCACGCTCAACTGCGCCAACACCTATGGCGGTGCGACGCGCGTCGAAGGCGGAACGATCGCGTTCACGCACGAGGCAGGCTATCCGGGGGGCGACCTCGAGCTGGCCGCGTCCGTCGTGACGAATGCGGCCGCGCCGTGCGTGGTGGCGAAGACGCTCGCGTTCAACGCGGGGGCGAAGATCCGCGTGACGAACGCGGACGAGCTCGACCCCAACTGCTGCCGCGGCTTCCAGACGCTGGTGACGACCGAGACGGCCCTTGCGGCGCTGCCGCCGGTGGCGTTCGTCGGCGCGGACGGGGACGAAGTCGCCGTCAGTCCCGCGTGGACGCTCCGCCTCGCCAACGGTGGCAAGGCCATCGAGTTCGGCTACCAGCGCGGCACGATGATGATTTTCCGCTAGGACTAAACCCCTCTTTCTTCTGGCCATTCTGTCTTGGGAGGGTCGCGCTCCGGCGCGACCATTCTCCTCCGCCGTTCCGACGACACTGTTGGGACGGTTTTTTAGTACCGTACGGTACTATTCGGTGTTGACTGACGGCAAAAAGATGTGCTATAGTACCGCTCGGTACTGATTTTTTGATGAACGATGAAATTGAGAACGACAATTGAGATTGGAGCCCGAATTCGGGAGATTCGCAAGTCTCAGGGAATCTCGCAGGAAATGCTGGCGGGGCTTGCGGGAACGGGGCAGCGCTACATCTCGGAACTCGAACGTGGCAAAGAGACGATTCGTGTGCGGGAGATGTTGCGCGTTCTTGATGCGCTCGGGTGTGGCCTTTATATTCCCGATCGTCAGGAGACGATTGGATGAGCCCGCTTGATGTCTACTTGAAAGGGTGCCTTGTTGGCAGTCTGGAAGAGTCTGCCGATGGTCTTTTGTTCGTCTACAAAGAAGACTATTTGCGCTCTGCGGAGCCCGAATGCCTGTCACATGTTCTGCCCTTGCGTAGGGAACCCTATGTCGGTTCCGATGTTGAAGCGTATTTTTCGAATCTGTTGCCTGATGACTATGTACGGACGCGGATCGGTGAAATTCTCAAGATCCCTCGTGAGAATACATTTGCCTTGCTGGAGGCCATCGGCGGGGATTGTGCCGGAGCCGTCGCCTTTTATCCCCGGGGTACGACTCCGACGTCCGAAGTCCAGGATTATCGGAGATTGGAGGATGCTGAAGCCGTACGGATTCTGGCGGACCTCGAGAAGCGCCCCTTGAATGTTGGCGACGAGGGATTTCGCATTTCCGGAGCTGGCGCACAGGATAAACTTGTGGCCTGTGTGCGGGATGGACATGTCTGGCTCCCTCTGTATGGCACGCCATCGACCCACATCATCAAGCCGGATATCCGCAACTATCCTGGAAGTGTCCTGAATGAATGGTTCTGCATGAGCCTCGCTGCCACATGCGGGCATGATGTGGCGGGCTGTGGCGTTCTTCCTCTCTGTGGTGAACGATATTATGTCACCACGCGATACGACCGTGAGAATGTTGGGGGAGTCACCCGCCGGTTACATCAGGAGGACTTCTGCCAGTTGCTGAGAATCGATCCTCGGCATAAGTATGAGTCCCAAGGGGGGCCGGGACTTTCTGAATGCCTTCAGCTGCTGCGGGCACTTGAATTGTCAGCCGCCGAAACCGTGATGTTCCTTGAACGCGTTGTCTTCAATTTCCTTGTTGGAAATGGAGATGCACACGGGAAGAATTTCTCGGTGCTTTATCAGGGGCGCAGGTGTTCTCTTGCACCGATGTACGACATCATGTCGACGGCGATTTATCCAGAGGTCGGCAAACGGATGGCAATGAAGATCGACGGAGAATATTCGTTCAAGTGGATGACGACAGGAAAGTTCCTGAGGATGGCCAAGAGCCAGGGATTGGGAGAAAAGGTTCTTCTGTCGATTCTGCGGCGGCAGTGTGCCAAGATTCGGAAAGCGTCTCCAAAACTGGTGGAGCGTTGTGCCCGTCATCATCCTTCGCTTGTCTACGAGACGATTGTCAAGGGCGTTGAACAACGGTGCGCACAGCTTGATTTGGGATGAGAAGTCTGACATCTTTCTAACGAGGTAATTGCAAAACCTCGGCGAAGTCGTGCCGGACGTCCGCCTGACG
>JAUNMP010000312.1 GCA_030537465.1 bacterium | reverse complement strand
GGTCCCTACCAACACGCCCCGTATCAATATATTTCATTGCCGCATCTATAGCTTCCAGCTTTCAGCTTTTAGCCTGGAGCTTGGAGGGAGTGTCCCGAGCCATGAGACGCGAAAACAGCATCACGTCTTCTGGTCGCGCGTCTTTTTCCGGATCAATAAAAGCTGCTACCTAAAAACTACCATGTCGTCGTCAGGACTAGAAGTCGTCTCCGGTTCTGTCCACGGGCGCTTCAAACTGGGCGGTCGTCGACGCCAGAGAATCGCGCCTCTGAAACTGCGGCGCCGGTTCCTTCGAGGGCTTCTCAATGACAACAGAGGCATCCTGCAGACAATCCGCACTGACCAGGACCGAGCGGTTGTAGGGGTCGAGAATCTGGAAATAGGTGGTGCCATTCGGTTTGCGCACGACATCCTGCACCGAGACGCAGTGATTCGGAGAGAGGCCGGTCCCGAACGACGTCATGAAACTTCCCGATGTGAGGATCATGGCGGGACGCCCGTCTTTCACGGCCTTCTCGACCGCGTCGACGTCTAGATTGAACTTCAAATCAGTACTGCGGGGGATGAACTCACGTTTCCCCTTCTCATTCACCGTGGTTCCATCCCCCAGCAGGGAACCAAGGGCGACATTGGCGCAGCCGAAGGACATGTCGACCACTTTCTCCTTCTCAAAATATCCACTGACATCCACGTCCTTTTCATGGAGGTTCATGAGATGCATCTGCATGGCCGTTTCCAACAGCTTGACCCACGGCGCGGATTTGCTGCCCCCAATGCCCCGATCGTCGCAGATTTCGGCAAGCGGAACCTCGTAGACTTCACCGCCCAGCTTGACCTGGGCCATAAGGGGCGTGTCGCCGGACGGTTCTGCGCCGTCCGGCGGAAGCGAGATGAGATCCTGGATGGCGCCAGGACCCTTCGCCGTCAGGAAGGAGACGAGGGTGCCGAGAAACCAGCAGTTCTCCAGGTTCGGATCCTGGGTGATGTCCGAGAGCTTGAACTGCCCATTCCGGATCGTCTCGATTTCGGCTTTCGAAAAGGGTTTCGTCCTGATGTTTTCGCGCAACCCCATGGCCGTGCCGAGCTCGTTCGTGCCGTAGGAGATCAGATTCCCGGGGCGTTCGGTCCAGACCCCGACACGCGACTTGGCACCTTGCGCATAGGCCTCGGGATGGCGGCTCTCGAGAGCGGACTGGAACTCGGCGCGGGACCTCTTGGGCGGCGCGAAGGCGAAGGTGTTCCGAATGGCGTGGCAGGTCTTCATGACGGCGCGGCCAATGCTCTTGAAGACGTTCCACACGGACTTTTTGAGCGTGTGGCGTGCCGGAACCATGTCGCGAAGCTCCTGGGCGAGATCCTTGACCTCGGCGTTTCTCAGGGCCTGCGCCCCGTCGATGTTCGGCCCGCGATCCGCCATTTGACGGGCAATGCCATTCGGGTTGTCAACATTCCCGGATGCGGGCGACGAAGCAGAACCCGTCCTCACGGTCTCAGGAGGCATCTCGACGGGGTTGTAATTCGGTGCGCCGGTGCTGATGTTGCCAATTCCAGGTCCCATATCTGAATTCCTTTCACGAGAAGATCAAACCTGCAGGAAAGACGCGGGGACGCCATTCTCCGGGGACGACGCCGCCTCGTCGCCCAGCAGGGAACGGTAGATGAGGCGGCGGCCCCGATAGGCGGCCTCGACGAAGGCTGCCAGAACGGCCGCAAGGGCATCGCCATCGTCAACCGACTTGACCTCGAACGCGCGCTGGAGGACGATACGCCCCGTCGCGCGCGCCGCGGCGTAGACCGCACCCTTCGTCTTTTCGCAGAAGAGGTTGTCGAAGAGGAGCTCGCGGTAGACGTCCGGATCGGATTCGGGCACGACGCCCAGTTCCGAGAAGATGTCGGCGACGCCGCTTTCCTCGTCGAAGGCGATGTTGATGTTCGGTATCGCGGCTTCCGCCGAGACAATCGAACAATTGCCGTTTTCGTCGAGATCGACACGCGCGAGCTCCAGCTTCAACGCCGCCGCGCGGAAGACCTGCCGCCATGTTTCCAGATTCGTCATGTCCGTTTTTCCTTTCTTTCCAAGCTAGAACCTAGCGGAGCCGATAGTAGATGATGCCGCCCCCGCTGGGCGCGCCCGGGCAAGGCGTCTCAGGCCGTCTTGGAGATTTCCGCGAAAGCCTTCTGGAACGCCGCCTGGAAGGTCTCCGATTTGGGGTCGTGCTTGTAATTGGCGTAGACGAACTTCATGTCTCCGGCGCGGGAGACGAATTCCTCGGCGGTGATCTTGGCGACAATTTCCGGGTCGTTCTTGAAGGCGCCGCAGCCGATCGCCGCGCCGACGAAGTGCGTCGCGCCGCGATTCCGGGCCGTGTCGATCCACCCCCGAATCGACTGGCGAATGGCGTTCTCATAGCCCTTCATCACCTTGGCCTTGTCGTACGAGCCGTTCTTGACCGTCTCGATTGCGCGCGTCGCGACCTTGTCCGCGTCCTCGCCGAGGACGTCGCAATCGCCGAACATCAGAAGAAGCATCGTCTCCTTGAACTGCGCACCCGTCAGGTCTTGAAGCTCCCCCTCGTTGCGCAGCTCACACAGATGTTCGAAGCACGTTCTCGCCTTCTCGCGTTCCCCTTCGGTGACATTCCGGCCAAACGTCAGTTTCTGCGCGGCGCAGAAGTAGTCCGTGTTGCCGACGGTATCCATACCCGTCCAATCTGCGCCCAAGGCGGGCAGTGACGAGAAGAGGAAATCCGTTTGGGCATTGCCGAGCTTGCCCTTGACCATATAGCCGGTCGAGGTCGAGAGGCGATTTTCTCCCTGCGTGTAGGCATACCTGTACTGCGTCTTGAAGATTTCTGGGCAGATCAATCCCCTGCCTTTGATGTGCGCCGACACCATCGGATCCATACGCGCGATGACGGATTCTTCCTGCGTGCGCCAACCTGCCAAAACACCACAGGCATAGTGCCGCGCGTCCGCACAGACCTGGGTGCAGGTCTTAGCCTTCGGGTCGCCCTTCAGAACCTTGTCGATGACCTCGAGCGTCGTGCCGGAAACCGACGAGAAGGGATTTGACGTGCACGGGACCGCCGGACGTCCGTCAACGGACCCGACGCCGCAATTCGCGAGGGAGAAGTCCATCTTGGCCGCCTTCTGGCAAAGCTCGTCGTCGTTCAGCGTGCGCACAAACGTCGCAATCCCCATTTCCTTTTTCTCCTCAAAGTGCGCGGCACGTTCCTCTGCGGCGGCGCTGAGAGTCTTCGGGTCGCAGAGCGCGTAGACGCCGATTCGCTGAAGCTCGTCGGCCGTGTACTTCTTCAGGTCCTCCACGCGCGCCACGATTTCCCGGATGGCCTCGCGCGTCATCGGCACAGGAGAAGACGCCCCGCCTTTAGTTACGTAAAGCTTCGACGTCAACTTCTCCTGAACCTGTTTCATGAAGGCGATGATCCGGTCGGCCTTCCCGGACGCCTCTCCCTTCACGTCATCTTCGTAGATGCCCAGAATCAGCTTGTTCGCGACACGGTCAATGCCCTCCTTGATCGCATCGGCGAGCGCACCGTTCAAGTCCGCATTGGGCTTGATGGTGCTGCCGCTGTAGAAATGGTGCTGGGCGCACTTAAGCTCCTTGACGTCACCCTTCGCGACGATTTCAATCGTGCCGCGATTTTCGGTACGATCGGTGGTGAGTGCCTTGAACGCATCGTACATCGAAGCGTTGTTGTTGACTGTTACGCTGCTGGGGCCTGCCATAAGTCCTGATCCTCTCTTGTGATTGTATTTTGCGGTGCGGCTTATGAGCCGTCTACGGATGATCGTGTCAAAGGTTACACATGAATGAAGCTTCCGAGTGAAAGCTCCCCTTCCGGGTGCTCCGATTCGGCATCCCCTGCCGAATCCGCCGCAACTGCGGTCGGGACGAACGCACCGAGGAACGCGCCCCACTGCTCCGCCCGTTCCAGGATCCGCGCGATCCGGGCATCGAATCCGGGGAAATCCAGATGCGAGATGCCAATGCGGTCAAAGAGACAGTACTGTCCACTCTCGGCCCGGATGCCGATCACCATGCCGTCCAGCGCAAAGAGCGACTGGTTGGCCTTCATCAGCAGCAGATTTGCCGTTGTCGCCTCACTGGACGTGCCGAGGTCAATGGACGCAAGAACGACCTCACCCTCCGGCAGGAGCTGCAAGGCCATCTCCCGGTTGTCGACGACAAACCCCGTGACCCCGTTGTCGTCGGGGGTCAGGTCATCCATTTCGTAATGCGCACTGAACTCGGCGATCAGACGCGAGAATTTCTGAAGTCCTGTATCCGTCATAGTGGGATACCTCCACTCCTTCGATGGTTGCTCGTGATGGTATTCTGCATATTCAAAA
>JAUNMP010000050.1 GCA_030537465.1 bacterium | reverse complement strand
ATGTCGGGCGGCATGGTCATCGGCACGGTGTCAGAAGGGTTTTGCAATTACCTCGGTAAGAGAAAATGGAGATTCAGAAGGATATTACGGACGCTATCAAGTATGTTGGCGTGAACGACCACGACATTGACCTTTTCGAAGGACAGTATGTCGTCCCGCTGGGCATGGCGTACAATAGCTATGTGATTCTTGGTGGCGAGAAGACCGCAGTGATGGACACCGTCGATGCGCGCTTCTTCGAGGCCTGGCAGGCGAACATCAAGGGAATCCTCGGCGACAAGGTTCCCGACTATCTGATTGTGCAGCATATGGAGCCGGACCATTCGGCGTGCATTGCGAAGTTCCTCGAGGCGAATCCGGGCACAACGGTCGTCTCCTCCGCGCAGGCGTTCCGCATGATGAAGAATTTCTTCGGAACGGAGTTCGCCGATCGCCGTCTCGTGGTGAAGGAGGGTGACACGCTGGCCGTCGGTTCGCACACGCTCGCGTTCGTCGCCGCGCCGATGGTCCACTGGCCCGAGGTAATCGTGACATATGACGTTGCGGAGAAGGCGCTTTTCTCGGCGGATGGATTCGGCAAGTTCGGCGCGAACGACGTCGAGGATCCGGAGGGCTGGGACTGCGAGGCCCGCCGTTACTACATCGGCATCGTGGGCAAGTATGGTCCGCAGGTGCAGGCGCTCCTCAAGAAGGCCGCTGGACTTCAAATCGAGAAGGTGCTGCCGCTCCACGGCCCGATCCTCACAACGGCGGAGGAGATCGGCCACGCCGTGAAGCAGTACGACATCTGGAGCTCCTACGGTGTAGAGAGCGAGGGCGTCTGCATCGCCTACACGAGCGTCTACGGCCACACGAAGGCGGCGGCGTTGAAGCTCAAGGATCTGCTCCTCGCGAAGGGGTGCCCGAAGGTGGCCTGCAGCGATCTCGCCCGCGATGACATGCCTGAGACGGTGGAAGATGCTTTCCGCTACGGCAAGCTCGTTCTGGCGACGACGACCTACAATGGGGACGTCTTCCCGTTCATGCGCACGTTCATCGACCATCTCACCGAGCGCAACTACCAGAACCGCCTGGTCGGATTCATCGAGAACGGCAGCTGGGCGCCGATGGCCGCGAAGGTCATGAAGGGCATGTTCGAGAAATCGAAGGGAATCACCTTCTGCGAGAACACGGTGACGGTGGTCTCCGCGCTCAACGCCGATTCCGAGGCGAAACTCGTCGCGCTCGCGGACGAGCTGCTCAAGTAAACAATCAATCAGGAGTCTGTTCGATGAAGAAGCTCATGACACTAGGACTGCTGGCCTTTGCCGGTGTGCTCGTTGCGGCCGAAACGCTCGTCTCGCCTGATGGCGCGTTGAAGGTGACCGTGAACGGGGAGGGGGCGCCGACCTGGTCGCTGGCCCGGAAGGGCGTCGATCTGGTGCTGCCCTCGCGGCTGGGGCTTGACTTCATCGGACAGAAGCCTTGGAGTGGTTTCCGGGTCAGGAACGTGAAGCGCAGGACCCTTGATGCGACGTGGACGACGCGTCTCTACAAGAAGGAGACTGTGCGCGACCACGCGAATGAACTGGAGATGGCGCTCGTCGATGCCGAGGGGCGGTTGATGACGCTCGTCTTCCGCGCTTACGATGAAGGTGTTGCATTCCGCTATGTGATTCCGGAGCAGGATGGCTTCGATGGTTTCCAGCTGCGGGGCGAGTCCACCGAGTGGCGCTTCCCCGAAGGCGTGGACGGCTGGTTCACGAGCTACGGAAATTGGGTTTCGTCGCAGGAATGCGACTTCAGGAACCGCAAGATTGCGGAAATCGGCGCGAAGGAACTGATTGGCATGCCGGCGATCGTAAACGTCGGTGGCCAGCGCGTGGCGCTCTGCGAGGCCGACCTCACGAACTGGGCGGGCATCTACTACCGCGTTCCCGCCAAGGGACAGAAGCCGGGGGCGGCGACCCTCGAATCGGCGCTCACGCCGCTCCCGAAATCGAACGCCTGCGCGCCTGACGTCGCGGTGATTCGTATGACACCGGCGGCGAGCCCGTGGCGCGTGATGATCTGCGCCGATTCCGACATCGACCTGCTGAACCGCAACGACATCATTCCGAACCTCAATCCGCCGCCGGATCCGTCGCTCGACTTCAGCTGGGTTGTGCCGGGTGCGTCAAGCTGGGACTGGTGGGTCGAATCCAATAATTCTCTCTCGACCGAGCTCACGATCAAGCTCGTGGACTTCGCCGCGGAGATGGGCTGGAAGTACCACACGATCGACGGCGGCTGGTATGGCTGGGCGCGGCGCCCAAATCACGGTCCCGACGTGCCGATTAAGATCCGCAAGGGCTTTGACCTCCACAAAATCATCGCCCACGCGAAGGAGAAGGGCGTCGGCATCTGGGTGTGGCTCCACTGGGAGGCCCTGCACGACAACGGCGTGGAGGAAACGTTCGCGAATCTCGAGAAGTGGGGCGTGAAAGGGGTCAAGATCGACTTCCTCGACCGTCAGGACCAGTGGATGGTGCGGTGGTACGAGAGCACGATCCGCGCGGCGGCCCGCCACCACCTCATGGTCAACTACCATGGTGCGTTCAAGCCGACGGGCATGAACCGCACGTGGCCGAACCAGATCACCCGCGAGGGCATCCGCGGCAATGAAATGACCAAGTTCACTCCGAACATCACGCCTGTCCACACGGCGACGCTGCCGTACACCCGTTTCCTGCTGGGACCTGGCGACTTCACGCCGGGGGGCTTTGGCAACGTCCACGCGGAGCAGTTCACGGCGCAGTGCAAGAAGGGCCACCGCTACGGCGACGAGCAGGATCGTCGTCCAATCTGGGCGGAGGTCATCGGCACGCGCGCCCACGAAATTGGGCTCTGCATCGCCTATGATTCGCCCCTGACGACGGTCTGCGACTGGCCGGAGCGCTATCGCGGTGCGAAGGGAGTCGAGGCACTGAAGAATCTCCCGACCGTCTGGAGGAACACCACGCCGATTTCCGGCGCCATCGGCGAGTCGTACTGCGTGGCGCGCGAGGCGTTTGATGGCCGCGTGTACCTCGTCGTCCTCGGCGTGCAGGAGATTCCCTCGGTTGAGATCCCGTTGAGTTTCCTGCCGAAGGACGGGACGTGGAACGCGGCGCTCTATCTGGATGGACCGAAGTCCAACGAGGACGCCACGGACCTGGTGGAGAGCCGTCAGACCGTGACGCGTGACGGCAGGCTTGCGCTCAAGATCGCCCGCGAAGGCGGCGCGGTCGTCATCTTCGCTCAGAAGAAGTGAGGTGTCGGATATGAGATTGTTGGGTCTGACGACGTTCCTGGCGGTCCTCTCCATGGCCGCCCTGGGAGAAGGGTGGGAATTGCAGAGCGCGAAGCTGTCGCCGGATCCGGCAACCGGTCGGACGCTGGATGGAGGGACGCTTGAACTGCGCATCCCCTCAAAGCGCTCCTGCGGCTGGTGGATGCGGACTCTGCCGATTGACCCCGCGAAGGGGGGCGTTCGATTCACCGCGCGGGCGGAGATCAGTCTTGATCAGGCGGGCGACCAGGTCTTCAATGACCTGATGATGTACGTGACGTGGAACTTCCCCAAGGATGGTTTGAAGCGGAAGGGGGCCTTCTTCCAGAAGGACTTCATCACCTACACGGACAGAAGCGAGGGTGGCAAGGTCGTTCGCCAGTTTGACGAGACCTATTCCGCACCGGAGGGATGCGACTCCGTGAAGATCGAGTTCATCGGCAAGTGGCATGCGATGACGGCGAAGATCTCTGACGTCAAGCTTGAGGGGGTGGCTCGCCCGAAACCGCGGATGGTTCGCTGCGTGGTCGGCAATCCCCACGAGCGGGGATTCCGTTGCTGGAAGACGCCCGAGGAGACGATCAAAGGACGTCTGGGCCAGATCGAGACGACGCTGACCAATATCTTCGCGCACGTCGAAAGGCCGGACATCATCCTCTTCGCCGAGACGTTCACGGATACGGGGTCGCCGTGCCCCGAGCTCACGGCGGAACGGATTCCCGGGGGGCCGTCCTTCGCGCTGGCCGCCCGCTACGCGAAGAAGTACCATACGTACATCGCGATGTGCATCCGCGAACGTTCCGCGGAGAATACCTGCCACAATTCCACGTTCATCGTGGATCGCAAAGGTGAGCTGGTGGGGGTCTACCGAAAGACGACGCTCACATGCGGCGAATACCAGATGGGGCTGCTGCCGGGCGACGACTTCGGCGTCTTCGACCTTGACTTCGGCCGAGTCGGGTGCCTGACCTGCTGGGACAACTGGTTCTCCGAGACCGCGAAGTTTCTGCGTCGGAAGGGGGCTGAGCTGATTCTCTTCCCGCTGGCGGGCTGTGCGCCCGACCATGTGGAGATCACATTCCCGGCGCGTGCGATCGACATCGGCATCCCGTTCCTGGTCGCGATGCGCCAGGGACACCTCCCCAACGGCATCATTGACCGAGACGGAACCTGGAAGGTGAAGACATTTGAGGACAATGGCTTTGCCTGGGCGGACCTCGACCTCAACGAACGCAAGCGTACGTTCTGGCTGTCGGTGGGTGCGGGACAGGGAGACCCCTACGAGCTCTATCTGGACGAAAGCCGTCCGGAGCTCTACAAGAAGCAGGAATACGGTCCCCGCCGTTGATCGACGGGGACTTTAGGCCTGTGGGGCGGCGGGCGCCGCGGGGTGTGCGACCTTCTTCAGGACGAGGCGCGGCTTCGTGGGTTCCGCAGCCGTTGTGCTCGGCTTGAGCTCCTTGAGGAGCTGTTCACGCATGGCCGCGATGCGCTTTTCGACGTTGCGGATCGTAAAGACGAGGTTCTCACCACGGGTGAGGTGCATAATGCATACGCCGACCTCGCCCTGGAATCCGACGCCATCCTTGCGAGTGCACTTGGCGTTGATCAGCACCTGGTGATTGCCGTGGAGGGCGTCCTTCATCTGTTGGAAGATCTGGGGACCAATGCCCTTGACGACGTCTGAGACGGGCATGTCCCACATTTCGTCCCGATTGTAGCCCAGAACAGTCTCGACACGGTTGTTGCAGTCGACGATGTGCCCATTGTCGTCCAGAATGAGAACTGCATCGTAGAGGCCGTTCATCAATTGATAGTAGAGAACCTTCTGGTTTGCCTGGGGGCGGACGAGGGTCGTGGCGGGCTGAAGGGGCTGCGCGGTGTCAACGCTGGCCGTCTGCCGGGGAGCCTCCCCAAGACGCGGAGCGGGAGTGGGGATCTGTATGGTCGACGATTCGTCTGCGACGGGCTCACTGGGCACAGAAACCACAGGCTCCGCGACGGTCTGCGGGGCCTCTTCGGGAGTCGTCTCCTTCTTCGAACCGAACCAGAACTTCATTTCAAAACAGTCCCTTCGTTTTCACGGCGGGCATTATAGCAGAAAATAGATTTCTGCGAAACCCGCAATTTTATGGTAAAATACCCCTGCCGTCCAAGGGACGGAAGTATGTTTTGATCTAAATCGAGCTTGCCAACGAAATCTGACGAAGGGAGATCAACGATGACAAACAGGGCATACACGAAGAGTCGGTTGTTCAAGGAATTGGCCTACAAGGTCGGTGTGAAGAAGGCTCTATCGCAGAAGATTCTCGACGCCTTGGCGGAAATTATCTACCGAGAAGCCGCGAACGGCGGTTTTGTTCTGCCTGGTATCTGTAAGTTCGACGTCGTTGAGCGGAAAGCCCGCAGGTTGCGCAATCCGCGCACGGGCGAGGTTCTGGTTCTTCCCGCGCACAAGACGCTGCGCGCCACGCTTTCCAACATCGCGAAGCGCAAGGTCGCGCCGCGGCCCCAGACAATCTCCCTTGAGGAGTACGAGCAGTCTTTGAAGTCAACGGTGTCTGAGGCGGCGGTGGCCGCTGCGGTCGACGCCGTGGCCACTGCCGAGACGGCCCCGGAGCCGGTTGCCGTCCAGGAGTCCCCTGCAGTCGTCGAGGCGCCGCCTGCTCCTGCTGCGGCAGAGTCCGCTCCGTCCGAGGAATCCGCGCCTGCCGTCGCTGCGGAGCCTGCCGTAGCCGAGGTTGCTTCTGCCGAGGAGTCGCCCACTCCCGTTGTTGAAGAGTCTGCGCCTGCCCCGGTGGAGGCCGCGCCTGCCGAGGTGCCCACTGCCGCCAGTGCGGAGAAGCCTGCTGCAGAGGAGCCCGCTCCTGTCGAAGAGGCCCCCACGCCTGCCGTTGAGGCCGCTCCGGCGCCTGTTCCAGAGTCGGCGCCCGCCACGTCTGCGGAGGGGGCGGTTTCGTTCCGCTGCCCTGGGTGTGGACAGGAGATCGAGGCTCCGGCCGAGGCGATTGGCATGGAGGCCGAGTGCCCGATGTGCGGACGCATCGTCGTGGTGCCGAAGACTTCGGAGCCCGGTACGATGTACGGCCCCGCGGCGAATGACGGCACGAAGGCGTCCGGCGAGGTCGTGACGGCCGAGGAGGCCGAGGAGATGGAGCCCGACGCGCTGAAGAACCGCACCATCCGCATCGACACGACGCTCTTTGGCTTCGACGACGAGGATTCGGGTGCTCCGAAGACCGAGGACACGCCGCCCGCGGCCGACGAGAAGATGATTTCCTTCTTCTGCAAGAAGTGCCACCAGGAGATCGAGGCGACGGCCGATATGTCTGGATCCCAGGGCGAATGCCCGAATTGTGGTGCCTCGTTCGTGGTGCCGTACTTCTCCGATCCGGGCTCAATCCACGATGACTCGGCGGCCAAGCTGCGCGAACAGCAGAAGATCCAGGCGCAGAAGCACAGCACGATGCGCATCAACCTCGACGAATTCTGACATCGGAGACTGCAATGAATGTGAACAGACGCGATTTTATGGGGACGCTAGCTGCCGCGGCAGGGGCTTTCGCCGCGGGCTGCGCGACGTGTGGTGGAGGGAGGCATCTGCGTCTCGCCTGCCAGATGTGGAGCGTGAACGAGATCTGGAAGAAGGATCCCGCGGACGCGCTCGCGAAGATGCGCACGCTCGGTTATGAGGGTGTGCAGTCGATGGCGTTCTGGCAGTGGGACCGCAAGGCGCTCCATAAACTGCTCGACGACCATGGGATGGCCCTGGTCGACATGCCGATCTATCTCTCGCACGTCGCGCCGGACAAGTTCAACGCAACGGTTGAGTTCTGCAAGGAGTTCGACGTGGACTTCCTCTTCGTGCCGCATTTCAAGGCAAAGAAGGACGACGACTGGCGGAGACTGGCGGACGGCATGGCCGAGGCCGCGCGGAAACTGGCTCCCCATGGCATCAAGATGGGGTTCCACAACCATCAGACGGAGTTCCGGACGAAGATCGGTGGACAGTCGGTGATGGACCTGTTCTTCGCCCGTCCCGAGCTGGTTTTCGAGCTCGACGTGGGGCATGCGACCCTTGCGGGCGAGGATGCTGTCGGCGTTCTCAGGAAAATCCGGGGACGTGTGCCATCCATCCACGCCAAACCGGGCGGGGGGCTTTCCTGCGGGGGAGAAGGGGACAAAAACGACTGGGCGGGAATCCTTTCCGAATGTCGTGCGATGGGGACGCGTTGGGCGATCGTCGAGTGCGAGTCGCGCCGCAACACCTATGAGGACATCGCGGCGAGTTCGAAGTTCCTCGGTCCGCTGGTCTAGGGAATCGTCGTCAAATGACGCTCACACGCGAACCGCTCTACGAGGATGCGCCGTCCAATCACTGGGAGGCGCTCCGTCGGCATGCAGTTGGACTCTTCTCGGCCGTTGGACGCTGCGGTCGTCTGGCGATTGAGTCGCTGGCCTGTCTGCCCGTGACGCTCGCACGTCGTGATTCGCGCGCCGCGTTTATGAAGCAGCTTTACGTGGCGGGCATCCGGACGCTGCCGGTGATTACGGTCGTTGGACTCTTCACAGGAATGATTCTCGGTCTGCAGGTAGGTCTTGCTCTTCGCCGTTTCAACCAGGAGTCCGTGTTTCTCGGCGCGACGGTGATGCTCACGTTGATCCGTGAGATGGGGCCTTTCGTGACCGGGATCTGCCTTTCGGCATGCGTGGGGTCGGCGATGGCGGCGGAACTGGGCACAATGACGGTCAACGACGAGGTTGCCGCGCTGGAGATCATGTCCATCTCGCCGGTCCGCTATCTGGCGGCGCCGCGGATGGGGGCCCTGCTCGTGATGTCGCCGATTCTCGCGTTCTATGCATGCGTCCTGGGCGTGGTCGGCGGTGGCATCGTGGGGCAGACTCAACTGAACGTCGAATTCCAGCAGTACATGACGAGTGCGATGATGATGGCGACCGTGAAGGACCTGTTCGTGGGGCTCTTCAAGGCAGGCATCTTCGGTGTCGTGATTGGCGCCGTGAGCTGCTACCAGGGCTTTGCGACAAGGCTGGGCGCGGTGGGTGTCGGCCGCGCGACGCAGCACAGTGTGATCATTTCATTCCTGCTCATCCTTATGCTCGGGTATATGATCACCCGTGCGTTCTATCTCGAGTTCGTGCTATGATCCGGTTCGACAATGTCGTGAAGCGGTTCGACGGGCGTGCGGTGCTCGACGGCGTCAGCTTCGAAATTGCGAAAGGCGAGGTCCTCGCGGTGGTGGGACCGTCGGGTACGGGAAAGTCCGTGACGCTGAAGCACCTTGTGCGCCTGCTCACGCCGACCTCGGGAAGCGTGTGGCTCGAGGATGTGGAGATTTCGGCGGCGACCGGCGAGGAGCTTGAGCGCATCCGCGAACGCTTTGGCTATCTGTTCCAAGGGGGCGCCCTGCTGGGTTGGTTGACCGTGGCCGAGAACGTGGCTCTGCCGCTTCGCGAGAAGACCGACCTAAGCCCCGAGGAAATCGATGCGCGGGTCGAGGAGGCCCTCAAAGCCGTCGAGCTTACGGCTGCGGCAGACCGCTATCCGGCAGAGATCTCCGGAGGTATGCAGAAGCGTGCCGGACTCGCGCGCGCCATTGTCCGCCGATCAGACATCATCCTCTACGACGAGCCGACTTCCGGACTCGACCCCGTGACCTCGGTGACGATCAACCGGCTCATCCGCCGACTGAACCGCGAGCGGGGCATCACCTCGGTGGTCGTGACGCACGATCTCCAGGGTGCGCTGCTCTTCGCCGACCGTATTCTCATGTTGAAGGAAGGGCATGTCGTCGAGACGTCGACGCCAGAGGCGTTCGTTCACTCAACCAACAAGGACGTAAGGGATTTCCTCGACGCCCAGTTCATTACCGAATCTAGTTTCCAGCAGATGAAGGCAGAGTATGAAAAAAAACAATGACGTGTTCTCGGAAGTGATCGTGGGCGTGTTCATGGTCGCCGTGCTTGCGCTGCTCGTCTATTTCACGGTCGTCATTTCGGGCGTGGACCTTATGATGGGCCGCTCGAAAGTGATTGCGCGCATCGCGTTCACGGATGTTGGTGGCCTCAAGGAGCGTGACAACGTGGTCTACCGCGGGATGAAGGTGGGCGTTGTCGACAGGATTGAACTGGCGCCGAGCAACGTGATGGTCACGGTTGAGGTCGACTGCGACGTCGTCCTGCGCGACACATGCCGGGCCTCGGTCTCGGCGCTCTCCCTGTTGGGCGGAAACTACCTGCTGCTTGAAGAGGGGACGGGGGACGTGTGCCCGCTTGCGACGACGGTCTTCCGTGGTGACCCCGCCATTGACTGGATGCGTGACCTTGGCCGAATCGCCAGTAGTCTCAACGAGATCATGGCGCAGGGTACATTCAAGAACATTGTCTCCAATTTCGAGAACACCGCTGAAAACGTCAGCAAAATTGTTGCGCGCGTGGAGCGTGGCGAGGGTACAGCAGGAAAGCTGCTCTCCAACGACGACACCGTCTACCAGGACCTCAAGGACGCCGTGGCCAGCGCGAAGCGGGCCGTCGACGGCGCGGAAAAGACCTTTGAGAGTGCACAGAAGACCTTTGACCATGCGGCCTCGGTTGCAGAGCGCATTGATCGGGGGGAGGGCACACTCGGCAAGCTTGCTTCGACCAATGACGTCGTCTATGCGGACTTGAAGAAGACGATTGCGAACGCTGCGGCAATCTCTGAACGCATTGAGAGAGGGGAGGGAATGCTGGGGCGGTTGACCGCGAAGGATGATGCTCTCTGGCGCGATCTCACGAACGCCGTCGCGAACGTGCGGGCGACCACCGAGAAGTTGAAGGCCGGTGAGGGATTGCTTGGGCGCGCCTTCAATGATACTGCACTGGCGGACGATGCGGCGCAGCTCGTATCCAACCTCAAGGCCGTCGCCGAGCGTCTTGAGAAGGGCGAGGGCACTCTGGGCAAACTCACGAAGGAGAGTGAGATGTACGACGAGGTGAACGCGGTCATCAAGGATGTCCGGCAAATTGTCGACAACTATCGTGACACGACGCCAATCACGACCTTTGGTTCGCTTGCCACGGGTGCCCTGTAACCACTCGGCACAATTAGGTATTTACCCCCTTGCGCGCGGGACGCATTTGTGGGATAATATGAATACAAAAACGCACTAAGAAGGAGTTGGCAACATGAATAAGAAAAACAAAGGCTTTACGCTCGTCGAGCTGCTCGTCGTTATTGGCATTCTCGGTATTCTGATGGGCGCCCTCTTCCCGGCCATTTCGGCCGCGATGCTGAGCGCGAACACCTCCGCCATGGCTATGCGTGGCCGCAACCTCTTCGTTGGTATGACGCAGGCCAATACTGAGCGTGAAGCCGCTGGTATGGCAGAGGTTTGGCCGCAGACGAGCGTCGAGAGCTCGGGTGCGACGGATCCTGATATTGCGGATCAGTCCTGGACGTCCACGACGGAGTTCTTCAAGAAGCTCTTTGATATGGATAACTACGGCAAGACCGAGTGGCAGCCTTACGTGACGGTTGATATCGGTGTGCTTTCTGGTGCTGGCGTTCCGGGTATGACGGGGTCGACGCTTGATAAGAAGAACATTGCCTGGGTTATCACGGGCAACGTTCAGAGCGAAATCGCCGATGTCATTCCTGTGTTGATGTCCCGTAACGTCGACTACAGCTCGATGAACGGCTACCTCGCCAGCTACGATGGTTCTTCTGCGACGAAGGTCGTTGTCGGAAACGGCACGTATGACCAGCCCTTTGGCAACAAGGCCTGGGTGCTCGTCCGCAAGGGTGGCGCTTCTCAGACGATCAAGGCGAAGTACTCCCGCCTCGACGTGATCTTCAATCGCCAGGGTTTCGACAACACCCAGCTCAAGAACCAGCTTCAGGTTCTGGACCTCTAATTGTACGTCTCGGTCGCAATCGACCTTGCACTTGATCGGCTGTTCACCTATGAGGTGCCGGCCGAACTCGCGGAGAAGCTGCTCGTCGGGCAGCTTCTTCGTGTTCCGTTTTCTGGACGCATCGTTCGTGGATTCGCGATGTCAGTGCAGGAGGAGCCACCTGAGCGGCGGGATGTCAGATCTCGCGGAGGCGCGGAGGCGCGGAGAGAGGAAGTCCAGGGATTTCTCCTGCCTGGAATGGAAAGGTCGAGGGGAAACGCCTTCAAGTCCATTCTCGGAATCGAGGACGAGTCGCCGTTCTTCTCCCCCGAATTGCTGAAACTGGTGAAATGGATTGCGTCGTACACGCATTCACCCATTGAGACTGCTCTGAAGGCCGCATTGCCTGCGGCGGTTCTCAAGCCCTCCATCAAGCCGAAGGAACTTCTCTATGTGGAGCCCGTGTCCGACGCCACTGGTGAGGGATTGACAAAACATCAGGCACAGCTGCTGTCCGAGTTGCGGCGCGTAGGGGGCGGCTGGATGCAGCAGCTTGTCCGCGAATTCAAGACATCGGCCTCCACGCTTAAGTCGTTGGCGGAGAAGGGCGCGGTTTCCATTGCTCCGCGGGTCTCCAGGCGCGACCCACTTTCAGGCCGGCGCGTGATGCCGACATCCCCATTGAAGCTGAACGAGGAGCAGGGGCGGGCGCTGGAAGTCATCAGTTCGGCGACGAAGCCGGTTCTGCTCCATGGCGTCACGGGGAGCGGAAAGACGGAAATCTATCTTCAGGCGATTGCCCGTGCACTGGACGAGGGGCGTGGCGCGATTGTCCTCGTGCCGGAGATCTCTCTGACCCCTCAGACGGTCCGTAGGTTCGCGGGACGTTTCGGCGATCAGGTCGCCGTGCTGCATTCTGCGCTGTCCGATGGCGAGCGGTATGACGAGTGGCACCGGATTCGAACGGGGGAGGCTCGCGTGGTGGTGGGGCCCCGAAGCGCGGTTTTCGCTCCAGTTCGCAATCTTGGGCTCATCGTTGTCGACGAGGAACACGATCCCTCCTACAAACAGGATGAGACACCTCGCTATCATGCGCGCGACGTCGCGGTGGTGCGAGCCAGAATCGAGGGTGCCATCGCCGTGCTGGGGAGCGCGACACCGTCGCTTGAGTCCTGGAAGAACGCGCTGGACTGCAAGTACGCGCTCGCGTCCGTGCCGAATCGCGTGGCAGGGCGTTCGCTTCCCGCGGTTCACCTGGTGAATATGGACCAGGAGGCCGAGAAGACTGGGCATGCTCCCATTTTCTCCTCGTTCCTCCTTGATGCGATTCACCATCGTCTCGAGCGGGGAGAACAGACGATTCTCTTTCTGAATCGTCGTGGCTATTCCCGCGTACTGGAGTGCCCGGACTGCGCCTGGGTTGCGGAGTGCCCGGACTGTTCGGTTCCGTACACCTACCATAAGGCGGACAACTGCCTGCGCTGCCATGTCTGCGGCGGCTGGATTCATGTCCCCGCGCAGTGTCCCAACTGCCACAATGCCGATTTCAGCTACACGGGCATCGGCACGCAGCGCGCCGAAGCCGCTCTCCAGCGGTGCTTTCAGCATGCCCGTATCCTGCGGATGGACGCGGACTCCACCTCCCGCAAGTTCTCGCACGACGACATTCTCTCCACATTCCGCGCCGGCAAGGCGGACATTCTCATTGGCACGCAGATGATTGCAAAGGGGCTTGATTTCCCCAATGTCACGCTTGTCGGCGTACTGAACGCCGATACGTCCCTGCACCGTCCCGATCCGCGGGCGAGCGAGCGGACCTATCAGCTCCTTGCGCAGGTAAGCGGGCGCGCGGGGCGCGCCGAGAAGCCTGGCGAGGTTTATCTCCAGACCTTTTCACCGGAGGCTCCCGCCATTGCGGCTGCGGCTTCCGATGGTGGTTTTGTCGCCTTCGCCTCCCAGGAGCTACGGGCGAGGAAGGAGTCCTATTTCCCACCCTATTGCCGCATGGCCGCGTTGCTTTTCCGCGCTAAAGACGAAGTCCTTGCGCAGAGCTGGGCTGATTTGTACGCGAAATCGCTCGCCTCGTGGGCGAAACGCTTCAACACCGCGAACCGTGGAGATCTCTTCCGCGTGTCGGAGGCGGAGGAGGCTCCGCTCCTGAAGGCCGAGGGATGGTTCCGCTATCAGGTTGTGGTGCGAGCTCCGTCCGCGAAGGACATTGTCGCGGCCGTGATGTGGATGGAGTCTGCACGGCCAGCACCGAAGGAACTCCGCGTCTCGTTCGACGTTGATGCGCAGAACTTCTGCTGAGGGGAGGGGGCTATGACGTTCGGGAATCTGCTGCTGAATGGACGCGAAGTCGAGATTACGGTCGAGAAGGACCGTATTTCCGAGATTCGGGAAACAGGGCGGCATCCCACGGCCCAGACTCGCCCTGTCGTCCCCGCGTTCTACAACTGCCACACGCATCTGGCGATGAGTCTGCTGCGTGGCTGCGCCGATGATCTTGCCTTGATGCCGTGGTTGCAGGAGCACATCTGGCCGGCGGAGGCCCGGCTGACGGATGAAATCGTCTATGCAGGGGCCAGGCTGGGGATGCTCGAGCTCATCCGAAGCGGGACCGTCTTCGCGAACGACATGTATTGGCATGCTCCTATGGTTGCGCGCGCTGCGGAGGAGATGGGAATCCGCTGTGCCGTCTCGATGCAGACGGTTGAGACGGGAGGACCGGGAGTGGATGACCCGAAGAATGTGGCGGCTAACGCCATGTTGGCTGACTATCCCAGGAGTTCCTCTAGCCGCGTCTTCACGACGCTTGCCCCCCATGCAATCTACACGGTCTGCGAGAAGACCCTCCGGGCGATTGCAGACCGCGCCCGTGCGGAAGACCGCTTCGTGCATATCCACGTTGCCGAAACGAGAGGTGAGGTTGAAACCTGCCAGAGGGAGCATGAGGGGCGGACTCCAATTCGCTATCTGCTGGATTGTGGGCTGTTGGGGGCCAAGACGCTGATGGCCCATTGTGTGCACCTGACGGATGACGATATCAGAATCATCCGTGACACGGGCGCGGTGATTGTCGAGAATCAGCAGAGCAACATGAAGCTCGTGAGCGGACTCTTCCCCTACGCGCGTACGTCGGGCTGCCGGCGAGCCCTGGGCACCGACGGCGCCTGTTCGAACAATTCGCTCTCGATGTTCGCGGAGATGAAGTGCGCCGCCCTGGCGGCGAAGATTGAAAGCGGAGATCCCATGGTTGCGCCCGCGAGCGAGGTCCTTCGCCTGGCGACACGGGGCGGAGCGGAGGCTTTTGGCATCAATGCGGGGGAGATCCGCGTCGGGGCAGAGGCCGATTTTCTGATCCTGGATCCATTCGCGCTCCCGCTCGTCCCCTCGCACAATCCTGTCAGCGACCTCGTCTATGCGGCGGATGCCTCTTGCGTCGACACGGTGGTCTGCGCGGGGCGCGTGCTGATGGAAGGGCGCGTCATCCCGGACGAAGAGGAAATCATCGCCGCGGCGCGCAAAGCAGCCCGTCTTTTGGTATAATACCTGAACCAATTTCGCAACGAGGAAGAGAAAACGCAATGAATACGGTTCTGATCGGGTCGCAGTGGGGCGACGAAGGCAAGGGCAAGATCATCGACGTGCTGACGGACAAGGCGGACTTCGTAGTCCGCTACCAGGGCGGTTCCAATGCCGGCCACACCGTCATTGCCGAGGGCAAGAAGCGCGTGCTGCGTCTGATTCCGAGCGGTATCCTCCATGAAGGCAAGACCTGCATCATCGGCAATGGCGTGGTGATGAATCCTCTGGACCTCATCGAGGAGATCGAGGGCATGCGCGCCACGGGCGTCGAACCGAAGGGGCGTCTCTTCATCTCCACCCGCACCCAGATGGTGATGCTCTACCACCGTGCGCTCGACAAGGCCGAGGAGGCCGCGCGCGCCAAGGGCAAGAAGATCGGTACGACCGGCCGCGGCATTGGTCCTGCCTACGCCGCCAAGGTTTCCCGCACGGGGCTCCGCTGCGGCGACATGCTGGCGGCGAACTTCCTCGAGAAAGTGCGCGAACAGGTCGAGGAGACGAATCGCCGCCTGAAGATGCTCAAGGCCGAGCGCGTGGACGAGGGCGACCAGATCGAGGTGCCCGGCTGTACGATCAAGGACTATCAGATGGACGCCGACGAGATCGTCGCCATCTACAAGGTCGCCCAGGAGAAACTTTCGCCGTACATCAAAGACACGGTTCCGATGCTCCACAAGGCCAAGGCCGAGGGCAAGTCCATCCTGATGGAGGGCGCTCAGGGCACGATGCTCGACATCGACTTCGGCACCTATCCCTTCGTGACCTCGTCCAACCCGACCTCGGGCGGCGCGTGCATCGGCTCTGGTCTCTCCCCGCGCGACATCGACTGCGTCGTCGGCGTGATCAAGGCCTATACGACGCGTGTCGGGGAGGGCCCGTTCCCGACGGAGCTCTACAACGCCGTGGACATGATGGACGAGGACGGAAAGACCATGGCCGAGCGCGGGCACGAGTTCGGCGCGGTCACGAAGCGTCCCCGCCGCACGGGTTGGTACGACGCGGTGATCGCGCGCTATGCGCAGCAGATCAACGGCGTCGACTACTGGGCGCTGACGAAGCTCGACGTGATGGACGTCTTCGAGAAGATCAAGATCTGCGTCGCGTACGAGCTGGATGGCGAGCGCATCGACTACATGCCGACCTCGGCGGACGAGCTCGCCCGCGTGAAGCCGATCTACGAGGAAATGGATGGCTGGATGTGCGAGACCTCTAACATCACGCGCATCGAGGATCTGCCGCCCAAGGCGAAGGCCTATGTCGACCGCCTCGTGGAACTCTCCGGCGGCAAGCTCGGCATCCTCTCGATCGGACCTGCCCGCGAGTCCACGCTCCGCATCGCGCTTTAACCTATGAACCCACACCTGAAGAGAACCCTCTGTGGTATCGCGGTCGGGCTTGGCGTCATCGCGTTCTTCCTGTATTGCCCGTTGAGGGTTCTGCCGGCGGTGCTGCTCGTCATCTCGACGCTCGTTCAGCTCGAGTTCTACCAGATGGCGAAGAAGTACGAGCCGGTCAGCTGGTTTGGCATCCTGATGGGGACGGCGTGGCTCCTGGGCCATGCCGCCTATCCTGGCTTCCTGGGATTCTCGGCGTGTCTGTTCACTGGGATGATCGCGTTGCTGCCGCTGACGTTTCTGCTCTCGTGCATCGTCCTCTTCAGTTCGCGCTACAAGAACCCCATCGGGACGATTGCCTCGACGCTGTTCGGGTTCCTCTACGTGCCGTTGCTCCTGTCGTTCTTCCTCCGCTTCGTGCAGTTGGAGCCGGAGACCTGTACCTGGTTCGCGATGCCGGCGACGCGCGTGGGACTCTATACGCTCTTCTTCCTGATCGTCGTCGCGAAGTTCTCCGATACGGGTGGGTTTGCGTTTGGCGTCACGATGGGCAAGCATAAGATGTGCCCGGCGATCTCGCCGAACAAGTCCTGGGAAGGGCTCTTTGGCTCGATGGTCTTCGCCGCAATTACGACTGCTGTCTTCGTGTTCATCTCGCAGAAGAACGGCTGGGCTGAGCACTGCGCGCTCTGGCGCTATCTGGACTACAAGTGGGTGGTCCCGGCGGGCATCGTCTTCGCACTCGTGGCGACGGCGGGGGATTTGATCGAGAGCCGCTTTAAGCGTGAGTGCGGTGTGAAGGATTCCTCCACGTTCATGCCCGCTGGCATGGGCGGATTCCTGGACATGTTCGACTCCTTCATCTTCATGCCTGCGCTCGCCTATCCGACCTATCTCTTCGTGGCCTGGTGCAAATGAAGATTCTGATGGTTGGCGACGTGGTCGGGAGTCCCGGCCGACGGATTCTCAAGGAGCACCTTCCCCGGATCCGACGTGAACTTGGAGTCGCTGCCGTCGTTGTGAACGCGGAGAACTGCGCTGCGGGATCCGGCATCACGGCGCCGCTTGCGGAGGAGATCTTCAAGGCGGGGGCGGATGCAATCACCCTGGGCGACCACGTGTGGGGGCAGAAGGAGTTCGCGACCCAGATTGCCCGTGTGCAGAATCTCGTGCGTCCGGCAAATCTGCCGCCAGAGTCTCCTGGGAAGGGGTGGACGCTCGTGACCACGCCCATCTGCCGCTTCGCGGTGCTGAATCTGCTGGGACGCGTCTTCATGGGGCCGGTAGACTGTCCATTCCATGCCGCGGACGCCGCGCTTCGGGCGATGCCCAAGGACGTTCCCGTCTTCGTTGATTTCCATGCTGAAGCGACGAGCGAGAAGATCACGCTCGCGCATTATCTTTCTGGACGCGTCACTGCCGTGGTGGGCACCCACACGCATGTGCAGACCTCGGATGCCGTGGTGCTGCCTGGTGGCACGGCGTTCCAGACCGACCTTGGCATGACTGGCCCCTGGTACTCCTCCATCGGACGCGACTTCAAGCCCGTTCTGCAGAAGTTCATGACCGGCATCCCCGCCCGCTTCGACGTGGCGGAGGGACCGTCGACGCTCGAGGGCGCGGTGGTCACGTTCGATCCCGTCACGAAGAAAGCCTCCGACATCACTCCATTCCGCCATCGGGAGCCGCTTGCATGATCGCATATCTTAAAGGGATTCTGACTGAGAAGGACATCGCCAAGGTCGTCGTCGAATGCTGCGGCGTGGGCTACGAGGCCTCCATTCCGCTCTCCACGTTTGACCGCCTGCCTGCCGAAGGGGGAGAGGTCAAGCTCTACACGCATCACGAGGTGCGCGAGGACGCCCAGTTGCTCTTCGGCTTCGCGACGAAGCAGGAGCGGGACATGTTCGAGCTGGTGACGACGGTTTCGGGGGTGGGGCCGAAACTGGCGCTCGCCGTGCTCTCCGGTCTCACCGTCGGCGACCTCCAGCTCGCGGTCTCGCAGGGCGACTCGAAGCGTCTGGCGACGGTGAAGGGCATCGGCAAGAAGACGGCCGAGCGCATCGTCATCGAACTGCGCGACAAGATCAATCCGATCGAGGCGCTCGCCAATGCGACTTCCGAGACGTCGAAGGAGCAGGGGGCCGTGCTCCGTGATGCGATGCTCGCGCTCACCGCACTCGGCTTCAGCGAGGATATTGCCCGCGCGAAGGTCCAGAAGGTTCTCGACGAGGAGCCTGCGCTCGCCGATGTCGAGATGATTCTCAAGAAAGCGCTTTCGGGGAAGTGACAAGTCTGAATTTTCAATCTTCAGTGTTCAGTGTTCAGGGTTCAGTTTGCGGGAACGTTTCTTGTTGGGTGAAGTGTAAGTGACACGAGAGATTCGAAATACGTTCGCTTTCATTGCGCCGTTCGCGGTGTGGATCGTGCTTCAGACGCTGCTCCCGGCAACGGCCGGAGCGTATGCGGTCCGCTCGGGCGTCACGTTCCTCGTGCTGCTCATCGTCCTACCGACGATTGTTCAGGTGTCGTCTCGTTCCTGTGGCCCCAGCCTAGTTCCTAGTTCCTTGGTCCTCACTTCCTTCTTGGGACTTCTCGGCGGACTTCTCGTCCTTGCCCTCTGGATTCTTCCCGAGTTCTGCGATCTCTACCGCACCTGGTGCGTCTGGCCGCTCGGTTCGTTGCCGACCGTCTCCACGGATCCGTCGCCCTACGATCCCTCTGTCTGTGGTTGGCCGCTGACCATCGCCAAACTTGTTGGCAGTGCCTTTGTCATCGCGCCGGTCGAGGAGCTGTTCTTCCGTTCCTTCCTCTATCGCCGGCTCCAGAAGCGGGATTTCACGACAGTTCCCCATACGAGCTTTGACTTGTCGGCCTTCCTCTGGACGGTCTTCCTGTTCACGCTTGAGCATGACCGTCCCCTCGCCGCCGCGCTCTGCGCCGTCGTCTATGGCTTGCTCTATATTCGCTATGGACTCCTCGCCGCCATCGTCGCCCATGTCACGACGAATCTGCTTTTGGCGATTTACGTCATCGTGGAAGGGCAATGGGGGTTCTGGTGAGCGATGAGATGGACAATGCGGAAGGGGGAGAGGTGCGGGAGTTCACCGTTCCAACTGAGGGCATTGACCGACTCGATGTCTGGATCACGGGTTTGTGCGAGGATTTCTCCCGCGCCCGCGTCCAGGGGCTTATGAAGGCGGGCCGTGTGAAGCTCAATGGTACTCCCTGTCTCCGTGCCACCGCGAAGACGAAACCTGGAGACGTCGTCACTCTCGAGATTCCTCCGCCGGTTCCGGCCGAGCCCGAGCCCGAGGACATCCCGCTGTCGATTCTCTTTGAGGACGATGATCTGCTCGCGCTCGACAAGCCCGCGGGGCTCGTGGTCCATCCTGCGCCCGGGCATCTCACGGGTACACTCGTGAACGCGCTCCTATATCACTGCCCCTCGCTTTCCGGTATCGGCGGTGTCGCTCGTCCGGGCATCGTCCATCGGCTTGATCAGGATACGTCCGGGGTGATGGTGGTGGCGAAATCTCAACGCGCCATGGACGTCCTCACGCGGGAGTTCGCGTCTCATGCGAACATCCGGAAGACGTATCTCGCGCTCGTCCATGGTTCCCCGTCGCCGCTGGAGGGGCGCATCGAGAATCTCATCGGGCGCTGTCCCTTCGACCGCAAGAAGATGGCCGTGGTCGAGCGCAATGGCAAGATCGCGGTCACGAACTACAGGGTCGAGCGAGCTCTGGCGTCGCTCTCGCTGGTCCATTGCCAGATTGAAACTGGGCGGACGCACCAGATCCGCGTGCATATGGCGACGACGCTGGGGTGCCCGATTGTGGGCGATGCCGTCTATGGACGCCCAGGATGGGACAAGAAGTTGGTGCCGATTCCGCGGCGACAGCAGCTCCATGCCTGGCGACTGGAGCTGAAGCACCCCGTCACGCGTCAGCCGCTGATCCTCGAGGCCCCGATTCCAGAAGACCTGAATCGGTATTTGTGAATTCTCGTCGTTTGTGCTATACTGACGCCATGAAGATAACATTCTACGGCGCGGCACAGACGACCACGGGTTCCATGCACCTTGTGGAGGCGAACGGGAAACGCATCCTTCTTGATTGCGGACTCTACCAGGGGCACCGCAAGGAGGCGTTCGAGAAGAACCGCAATCTGCCGTTCGATCCGGCGACGATTGACGCGGTGGTGCTCTCGCACGCGCACATTGACCATTCAGGCAATCTGCCGCAGCTCGTGCGGCACGGGTTCCGCGGCAAGGTCTACGCCCGGCAGTCGACGATTGACCTCTGCGCCGTCATGCTGAGGGATTCGTGTTTCCTGCAGAACCGCGACCTCGAGTATGTCAACAAAAAGCGCCGGGCGCAGGGCAAGCACCTCTTCGAGCCGCTCTACGAGGAGGAAGATGTCGAGAAGTTGATGGGGCACATGGTGCCTGTCGAGATGCACCGTCCGCGTGAACTCGCGAAGGGCGTTACGCTCACCCTGCACAATGCGGGGCACATCCTCGGGTCTGCGCAGGTGCAGCTCGACGTCTTGGAGGGGGGACGGAGCCGTCGCCTTCTCTTCACGGGCGATCTCGGTCAGCCGAACCAGCCGATTCTGAAGCATTTCGAGTATCCGCAGGGCGCGGATGTCGTGCTGATGGAGTCCACCTACGCGGACCGTCTCCATCCGTCCGCCGACGACGTCGAAGGGCGTCTCAAGGGCTACATCGACGACATCGTCCAGCAGAAGTCGAAGCTCATCATCCCCGCGTTTTCCGTAGGACGTACCCAGCAGATCCTCTACTATCTGAATCGTCTGCTCGCCGCGAAGCGCATCTACCCGATTCCCGTCTACATCGACTCGCCGCTCTCGCAGAAGGCGACCCGGATCTACGAGAAGCACACGGAGGTGTACAACGACGAGGCCTGCGATCTGCTGAATCAGGGCGTCAATCCGCTTTCCTTCCCGGGCATCAAGTTCGTCGAGACGCCGGAGCAGTCGATGGCCCTCAACGAACTTCGCGGACCGATGATCATAATCGCCGCGAGCGGCATGTGCGAAGGCGGACGCGTGCTCCATCATCTCAAGAACGGTGTCACCGACCCGCGAAACATCGTGCTCATCGTCGGTTTCCAGGCGGAGAACACGCTCGGTCGCCGCCTGGTCGACTATGTTGACCCCATCAAGATCCTCGGCGAGGAGTTCCCCTTGCGGGCCCGTGTGCAGACCATCAACGCCCTCTCGGCGCATGCCGACAGAAAGGGCTTGATGGACTGGTTTGACCACGTGAAGTCCGGCGTGAAGCAGGCTTTCGCGGTGCATGGCGAACCCGAGAAGGTCGCCGCGATGGTTGAGCTCATGAAGGAGCATGGCTGCCCGAATGCCGTCGCGCCCGTCCCCGGTCAGATGTTCGAGATCGACTGAAGCCCGACAGAGTTCTCTTTGGGCTCTTCGGGCGTGAGTGTCGGTCTGTTCAGGTACTCGGAGCGCCCAATTTGGTACGCAGATGCTGCGCATTCGCGGATTTTTTCGACCGAATCGACGTGGCTACAACGCCCGCACCAATGACTTGGATTTGACAATTCTGTGGCTTGATTTTTGACGCGCGGGCGCGGGCCCTTGCGGGCGGCTTCGCCGTTGCTTCGCAACCTGCCCTTCGAGCTCCGCTCTTCGGCGCATTCCGCCACGGTCGATTCGGTCGAAGATGTGTATCGGGCTCTCGGGCTCGTCATAAACTTCGGGGACTACCGCTTGGGCAAGCATGGAATCGGTCGTGTGGTTCTCAAGGGAGCCGACGACATGGGCATCCTGGCGAAATCCGATTCCGGCGTAGCCCGTGCGTCAACGGGCAGTCGATAATTGCCAGAGAATTGCATAGGGCGCGGGCGTTGTCTGATCGGATTTCGCCAAAACCGCGTATGCGAAAGCATCTGTGTACAAAATTGAGTGCGCTGATCATAGGAACCGCCCCCACACTCATGCCTGAAACCTCTCTCTTTTACGATTTTTTTACAACTTGTTGACTTTCGAGTGACAACGGGTCGCTCTGGTTTTGTTATTCTATTCGCGTCAACGGCACCAATGATTGTTGCGTTGGCGCACAGGAAATGAGATAATATCCCGAATGGCAAAACAAGTGACAGTTCTAGGTCTCGAAGGCGATATGCTGCGCGGCGTCCGTCTCGACTTGGTCGGTGATGGTTTCGCCCGCGGAATCGAAGAAGCCTGGCCGCTCGTCGAACAGGTGGCTTCGGGGGGGGCGGAGGAGTCCGTCGACATTCCCGTCGAGGCAGAGGGTGACGTCGTCGCGACGGAGGAGGTCGTTGACGAGGACAAACCGCTCGCCCGTGCCTTCCGCGCGGCGGCTAAGACATTCGGCACGAACGAGGTCGTGCTTTCGCTGCCGCTTTCGAAATTTCTGGTGAAGACCGTCCGTCTTCCCGCGGAGGCCCGCGAGGACGTGCTTGGGGCCGCGCAGCTCGAGCTGGATGGCATTTCTCCGTTCCCCGATGAAGTGCTCACGCCGGGTGCCGAAATCGTGGCGGAGACTGACAAGGATGTTGTCACCGTGATGGCGGCGCTCCCGGATGCCGCCTCCGCTGAGATCAGCGAGGCGCTGGCCGCGGCGAAGGTGCATGTGCTGCGGACGGATGCGACGGCGCTCGGGTGGTTGCGTGGACTCTGGCCGCGTCTCTGCGAGAAGCAGGACGCGGTGCGGCGCCTTGTGTTGTTGAATCTCGACGAAGGCTGGGACCTCGTCGTACTCGACGAGGGGGCACCGTCCTTCCTGCGTGGCATTGGCGCGGTCTCCGGGGCGGCCGAGCTTGGCCGAGAGGTCATGCTCAGCCTGCTGTCCCTTGAAGGCGGGAGGGGGGATGCGGACGATGTCGTGGTCTGCGCCCGTGTCCAGCCCGATTCGGATGTCCTGGCGCGTCTCGGAGATTTCGGTCCCGTCCGCGTGGTTCTGGTCGAGGACGACTTCGCCGGTGTCGAAGGCGCTGCCCGCCGCACGGTCGAGGGCGCTGCGCTCGACGTCACGCCGGCCGCCTGGAGCGAGGCGCGTGTCGAGAACCGTTTCCGCAAGAAGCTCTTTGCCTGCCTGGCCGTGGCCGGCGGCATCTGGCTGGCGCTGATGGGCGTCCTCTACGGTGTCGACACCACTTATGATCTGCTCACCGGGCACCAGAAGTCTCTGCAGAAGGAGAAGGTGCACGCGAAGGCCTTCAAGGAAGTCGCGGACATGACGAACCGCGTCGCCCTCATCGAGCGTTATGCGGACCATGCGCACAGCGCGCTTGAGGTGCTGCGCACTGTGACGGGCTGTCTGCCGGACGCGGAGGAGATCGCCTTCCGCTCGTTCCAGTACCGTCGCGACGAGAGCGTGAAGCTGAGCGGAACCGCGGGCGTGCGCGGAGACCTCTACTCGTTGATGGAGAGTCTCACGGACGCGAAATTCGACGACGAGGAGCCTCTGTTCGCCAGGGTCGACCCCGGCAACGAACGCCCGGGCAAGAAGGGCGTCTCCTTCGCGATTGAGTGCTTCTTTCACGCTGAAGACGAAGAATCGGGCGGAAGGAGGAGCAAATGAGCATGTCCACGATGTCCCGTCGCGATCGTACGATCCTCTCTGTCCTTGGAGTTCTGGTCCTCTACGGCATTGCCGCGGCGTTGTTCTTCACCGGACGCGACAAGGCCTGGGAGAAGGCCCGCAAGGAGTACGACCGCGAAGCCAAGAAGTACGAGCGTCAGCTGAAGCTGATTGGAAACCGCAAGTCCTGGGAAGATCGTGCCGAACAGGTGAGCGTCAAGATGCCGACGGCCGAGGATGGCGAATCCACCCAGACGCGCTGGCGGCGAATCATCGATGACCTGATGGTCAAACACCACGTCAAGAACCTCGGCGAGCAGCCGAAGCCCGAGGAGGAGCACGGTGGCGTGTGGGAGATGCCAATCGAGGTCCGCTACGAGGCCTCCCTCGTGCGGCTCGTCGAGTTCCTCTATGCGGTCAACACCGTCGAGGACGCCATGTTCGACATCCGCGATATCGACATCACCTCCAAGAACAACGGATACCTCTCCGGTAAATTCACTTTGACTTGTGCCTACATGAAAGGATCTTCCAAATGACTCAGCGTTTAACCAAGACCGCGCTGCTCGTTCTCGTCTCCCTCGTCGTGGGCGCGGCCTCCGCGCAGGGGCTGTTGAGCCGTCGTCCCAATGGCCCCGCTCCGCGTGGTGCACTCCGTCCCGGATTGCGCGGAGGCGCTCCGCAGCAGGCCGCCGCGGAGGACGAGAAGTCAACCGAGGAGATGCTCAAGGACATCCCCAAGGGGACGAACGGCGTGCCGACGCGTCTCGCCTTCGACCAGGCTCCGCTTGACGTGCTGCTCTATGCCTACGCGGATGTCGCCGGCAAGATCCTCATTCCGGCTCCGAACCTTCCGAAGACCCAGATCACGCTCAAGACCTTCGAGGACCGCGAGCTCACGAAGGAGGAGTACCTCGAGGCCATCGAGGTGACGCTCACGATGAACGGCGTCGTGCTCGAGCCCTTCGACAAGATCTTCTTGCGAGCCTTCGAGCGCAAGACCGTGCGCACGCAGGGCATCCGCACGTCGATGGACATGCCCACGACGAACTCAATCCCCGAGAAGGGCAAGGTCGTAAGCCAGCTCATCCGCCTTCAGCACATCACCGCCGAGGAGGCTCAGAAGGCGCTGGAGGGCTTCAAGGATCCGAACGGACTCTTCCAGGTCTTCGAACGCAACAACACGATTCTCGTGACGGATACGCAGGAGAACCTCAACCGCATGCTGGAGGTGGTCCGCGAACTCGACGTCGCGACCCCGGTGACCGAGGACGTCTTCGTACGCCAGATCCAGTACGCCGCGGCCATGGAAATCAAGACGGCACTCGAGACGATCGTCACCGAGTCGCAGAAGGACGCCCAGCAGCCGGCGAAGGGCGGCGCGCCGAAGGAAAGCGGGGCTCCGGGCTTCGGCGGTGGGAACCGCCCCGCCCTGCAGCCGAATCGGCTGCTGAACCTCAACAACCGTCCTGGCGCAAAGCCCGAACCGCCTCCCTCGACGCCGAACGCGACGATGATGGCCCAGGTCTCCGACGCGGACCGTGGCATGATCCGCGGCAAGGTGCTGATCCTCGCCGACGAGCGCTCCAACAAGCTCATCGTCATCACCGCGAAGACGAACATGGACTTCTTCGACAAGGTGATCGAGACGCTCGACGTCGAGACGACGCCCGAGGTCGAGGTCGAGGTCATCCGCCTCAAGTACGCGGAGTCCGAGGATGTCGCCTCGATGCTGAACGACCTCATCGGCAACGGGTCCTCCTCGTCGCAGTCGAAGAACAACCAGAACGCGAATACCGCGAAGAACGGCACGGCGAACCGCAATCTCACGCAGGGTGGCCATGCCAACACGCCCGCCACCCGTCCGCAGACGGCCAATCCCACGTTCTCGAAGAGCGCGTCCTCGTCCCTTGGCGAACTCAACAAGGACAACATCAAGATCCTCGCCGACAAGCGCATCAACGGCATCGTCGTGA
>JAUNMP010000311.1 GCA_030537465.1 bacterium | reverse complement strand
CGGCGAGGGCCCATTCGTCCGCCTTCGACATGTTCATGAAGGGCGTGACGATCTTGAACGGCCATTCCATCGCGAGACGCATCATGCGTTCCTGAGCGCGGATGAAGACGCGGCGGCAGTCCGGATAGCCGGAGAAGTCCGCCTGCGAGACGCCGGTGTAGATTTCGGTCGCGCCGAGGGACTTCGCCCAGACGCCGGCGGCGAGCAGGAACATTGCGTTGCGGCCTTCAACCACGGTGGTGGGGCAGGTGGAGCCCTTGCGTCGCTCGATCTTCACGTCTGGGTTCATGAGCGCGTTCGAGGTGAGGTGCCGGTAGAAGTCCATCGCGACGACGTTGTGTGTCTTCACGCCGAAGCGCTTCGCGAGGCGCCTTGCGTACTTCGTCTCGATCTGGTGGCGCTGCCCGTACTTGAAGGTGATCGCCGCGACATGGTCGGCGCCGTGCTTCTTCACGGCAAGCGCAAGGCAGGTCGCGCTGTCCTGTCCGCCGCTCAGAACGACGACGGCCTTGATGTTCGTCTGCTTGTCCATGGCGAAATTATAGCACATTCCCGGCGGTGAGGACGGCTGTCTCAGAATCTGCTATACTTTCTACCATGAAATCTGCAAATCTGCTGATGTGCGCGTTGTACGCGGGAATGGCTATGGCCGCGACCGAGGTCTCGAACTTCAATTTCGACTGGAAGTTCAAACTGGGGGCGGTGCAGGGTGCCGAGAAGGTTGATTTCGACGATGCGGCGTGGACGCCGGTTGACCTGCCACACGATTTTCAGATCAATATGCCGTGGGCGGAGAAGTCGTCTAGATCGCGTGGATTCAAGGAAATGGGCGAAGGTTGGTACCGCAAGACCTTCACGGCGGATCCCGCCTGGAAGGGGCAGCGCGTTCGCCTCGACTTCGAGGGCATCATCGCCTGGGGCGACGTCTGGGTCAATGGCGTCAAGGCCGGCGGGGCGACGGCCGGTTATTTGGGATTCGAGATCGACGTGACGAAGCTGTTGCGCTATGACCGCCCGAATGTCGTCGCCGTCTGGTCGACGACGGGCGAGAATGGCATTTCCCGCTGGTACACGGGCGGGGGCATCTACCGCGACGTGCATTTGATGGTGGGACCGGACAAGGGGTTTGCCCGTCACGGCGTCTTCGTGACTACGCCGAAGGTCTCAGTGGACGAGGCAGAAGTCGCGATACAGGTCGATTTGGAAGGATTCAAGGGCGACACGAACGAAGTCAGCGTGACGGCGGTCGTGAAGAGTCCTGAAGGGACAGTCCTGGGCGAGACGAAAGGATCTGTATGTCGGAGCAATCTAAACCATCCTGAGTTGAAACTTCCGGTTTTGCGCGTCTCGAAGCCAAAGCTCTGGTCCTGCGAGACGCCGTTCCTTTACACGGCCGAAATGAAGATCCTCTATCTTGGGAAAGAGCTGGACCGCAGGACGCAGCGCTTTGGCATTCGGAGGGTCGAGTTCTCGCCGGAATTCGGCCTCAAGCTCAATGGCGTCAAGACAACGTTCAGGGGTGTCGCCAACCACCATGATCTTGGGGCGCTTGGCGCCGCCGCATTCCGCCGTGGCATCGTGCGCTATGTCCGCACGTTGAAGCGGTTTGGCTTCAATGCCATCCGAACGTCCCATAATCCCTACTCCTCCAACTTCATGGACGTCTGTGACGAGGAGGGTATCCTGGTTGTGGACGAGTTTTCCGACAAATGGTCCTTCGCGAGTGGAAGTTGCATGTGCTCGCGTACGCCGTTCCCGGAGATGTGGTACCATCTGCTGCCGGAATGGGTTCGCCGCGACCGTAATCATCCATGTGTGATTCTATGGTCCTTCGGAAACGAACTGCAATGCTGGGACAAGACAAGCGGTTTCCAGACCGACGACTGGGGCGTGACGACCTACAAGCTCATGAACGTGCTCCAGAAGCGCTATGACCCCACCCGCCTTTCGACGGTGGCGCAGTATCCGGCGGCGGAGAATGCCGTCCACTGGAAGGATCCCGAGAATCAGGGGCTGTCGAAGCCCTCGCCGCTCCTTTGCGCGACAGAGGTCGCAAGCCAGAACTATATGCCTGAGAAGTATGCGCACTTCAAGGAACTGCATCCTGGTCTCATCCTCTTCCAGAGCGAGGCCAGCACGAGCGGACTGCTCGGCCCGGCGCTCAAGATGGATGAGGCGAAGACGGTGGGCTACGCCTACTGGGGCGCGGTCGAGTACTGGGGCGAGTCCGACAAGTGGCCGAAGAAGGGCTGGAACTACTCCTGGATTTCGCATGCGCTGCAGCCGTTCCCGCAGGCCTGGTTGCTGAAGAGCTACCAGACTCCGAATGATTCCGTCGCGAAGATTGGCGTCGAGGTTGGCCCCGAGGTGAAGGAAATCTGGAACGACATGGTGGTGGGGCAGAAGAAGGTGCTTTCTCTCTGGAACTTTGCCGAGGGGACAATGCTGAAACGCATCTACGTCTATTCGAATGCCGAGGAGGTCGAGCTCATCGTGAATGGCGTCTCTGCGGGCGTGCGAAAGCCGATGAAGACGCACGACTGGGAGCATAACGTCGCCCATTGGGACAAGATTGCCTATGGGAAGGGCGGTTCGATCGAGGCTATTGCCCGAACAGGTGGCAAGGAAGTCGCGCGGGATCGGATCGTCACGGCTGGCAGCCCCGTGACGATTGAGATCGAGTGCGAGAATGCGTCCGACTGGGCGGCGGACGGAATGGACCTCGAGTTCGTGAACGTCTATGCGAAGGACGCCGCGGGGAACCGCGTGCCAACGGCGATGGACGAAGTTTCATTCGAGGTGTCCGGGGCTGCGACGCTGTATGCCACGGACGATGGTGACCACTCCACGGCGCAGGTCTTCAATGTCTCGAAGCGCCAAATGCACCATGGCTTCGCGCAGGCAATCCTGCGTGCCGCCCGTACCCCCGGGAAGGTGGCGCTTCGCGTTTCCTCTCCGACCCTCGGGAGCCAGACGGTGGAGTTCACGACGCTTCGTCCGTGAATCCATGAAATTTCAAGATTGTCTTGTAAGATTTCCCCGCAAAAAACGAATACAGGTGTAAGAATCGGCGATTGGCGTCCGTTATCTCTTCTGGACGGACATCGTTTGGTTGAACCTGGAGAAGAAGCGAGGCGGGGTATGGGGATTTCAAGAAATTGCGCGTATTGTAGAAAAAGTGGTTACTGTGTACTGCACCGCGAGGCCTGCAGTTGCTCGGGCAACTGTCAGGCCTGCTCTGATCGACTTCGGCCTGTGAGTGAGTCGCACCATCGGCATATAGAGGAGTGGTGGAAGAGTGCGCCCCGTGACCTCTCGTCGCGGAAGAAGCTCTTCGCGTTCAGGACGCGGCATGCCGATAGCTACTCCGTCTTCCGTACCTGCCGGAGGAAGCGTCGTTTCCGCAGTCTGAATGCGGCTATGGCCATGGCCCGTGAGGTGTTCCAGAGGGAAGGTGTGGTTCTCGCCGTGTACGAGTGTCCATTCTGCGGGGGATATCATCTGACTAAGCAGCTGCGGTCGTATCTTCCCCATGTGAAAGTGCGGCGGGAGGAACACTTCGACCAGGTTGGGGAGGTTGCATGACAACGAATTCTACATGCCAGTGGATTGTTCCTGAATCCACTTTTGATCTGGAGGATGATCCTGTCGACGAGACGCCGTTCACGGCGGAGGAGTTGAGGCAATTGGCCCGTGCCGCAGGGTTCCACGTGCTTGATGGGTGTGATTCGTCAATGACCGATTCCGCTGCCACTGAGCAGTGAACCTGGCAGTTGGATTTTCTTATCACTACTCTATCTCACGCAGAGGGCGCAGAGAACGCAGAGTTATTCAAGTTATCGTGATGAAAGCATTCCGTTCGGTTTTCACCTATCTGGTGAGAGGTCATCATATTTTATTCAAACTCATAATTCGCGATAATCCTCATTCATGTAACCAGCCTCTGCGTTCTCTGCGATCTCTGCGTGAGATATGCAGTCTGAACTGTCAGGTTGAAAGTTTAGTGGCGGAGGGGCATAAATAATGCTATTATACCGTCATGAAAATTCAACAGGCACTTATCATCGTTCTCACGTCGACGCTTTTCGTTTGTTCTGCCGTAGGTGTGGACATTCATTTCGCGGGAGATTCCACGCTCGCGCCCCGCGCGGCGGATTCCCAGATCAAGAGCTGGGGCGACATGCTACGTCCGCGCTTGGTCGAAGGTTGTCAGATCCACAACTACGCCATCAGCGGCACGAGCACGGTGACGTTCCAGAAGACCTGGAATACAAAGCTGATCGGTCAGATCAAGGAAGGCGACTATGTCTTCATCCAGTTCGGCCACAACGACCCCTGGCACACGGAGAAGAAATATGAGGTAATTGCAAAACCTCGGCGTTGACGGCTTGTCCGTCCGCCTGACGGC
>JAUNMP010000310.1 GCA_030537465.1 bacterium | reverse complement strand
GCGGCCTCGATCTTCGCCTTCGCAGAGGCGGAGCACGGGACCTTGACGGTGAACTTCTTGGTGAGTTCGCCGTTGCCGAGGATCTTCACGCGCGGACGCTTGTTGTCCGAGAGTCCCTTGGCAGCCAGCGTCGCGACGGTGATCTCGTCGCCGGCATTGAAGAGCTTCTCGAGCGTGGAGACGTTGACCCCCAGCGCCTCGGCGCGGAACTCGAAGTTGTTGAAGCCACGCTTCGGCAGACGACGCACGAGAGGCATCTGACCGCCTTCGAAGCCGAGCTTCTGCTTGTGGCCCTTGCGGGCGTTCTGGCCTTTGTTGCCGCGGGTACAGGTCTTGCCCATGCCCGAACCACAACCACGACCGACGCGCTTGCCGCGCTTGCGCGCGCCAGCGACGTTCGTAAGAGAGGAAAGATCCATGTTTTAAACTCCTTGTGAAGGTCCGGGGGAACCGGAAGTTCCCCCGCCCATTGTCTTACGCGCGAATCGCGGCGATTTCCTCGGCGGAGCGAAGCTTCGAGAGCGCATCCAAGGTGGCCTTAACCACGTTGAGGCGGTTCTTGGAGCCCAGCGACTTGCCGACGGCGTCACGGATGCCAGCCGCCTCAAGGACGGGGCGCATACCGCCACCAACGATCAAACCCGTGCCGTCCGGGGCCGGCTTCAGGAGCACGCGGCCCCCGTCGCAGTCACCCGTCACGTCGTGCGGGATGGTCTTGCCGTGGAGGGTCACCGGCTTCATGGCCTTGCGGGCCGCGTCGCCACCCTTGCGGATCGCGTCAGAGACCTCGTTGGCCTTTCCGAATCCAAGACCGACCTTGCCCTCGTGGTCACCGACCACGATGACGGCGGAGAAGGACATGCGGCGACCGCCCTTGACGGTCTTCGCGCAGCGGTTCACGAACACAACGCGCTCATCGAGCTCGTCGGTCGCGCCAGACTCATTGCGGCGCTTGTCACGATTCATCGCCATTATTCAGCCTCCTTCGCGGGTTTGTCGCTGATGGAAAGTCCGTTCGCCACGGCGGCGTCCACGATGGCCGCGATACGGCCCGTGTACTTGAATCCGCCACGGTCGACGACGACTTTGGTGATGCCCTTGGCCTTCGCGGCCTCGGCAGCGGCGGCGCCCAGCTTCTTCGCGATTTCGAGATTGCACTTCGTCTCCTTGAGCGAGGAGGCGGAGGCGATCGTGTTGCCGGCGGCATCGTCGATGAACTGCACGTACATGTGCTTGTTCGACACGTTGATGGCCATACGCGGCTTTTCCACGCTGCCAATCACGCGCTGACGAAGGCGAAGGTGGCGCTTCGCACGCTGGTCTTTACGGTTGAAACTCATTTCGATTTCTCCGAATCAGGCAGCCCTTGGATTAGGCCACCTTCTTGCCCTGTTTACGGCGAATGTGTTCGCCCTCATACTTGATGCCCTTGCCCTTATAGGGCTCGGCCGGATAGAAGCTGCGGATACGCGCCGCGGCCTCTCCCACCTTGTCCTTGTCAATGCCCGAGACCGTGACCAGGAGACCGTCGTTCTCGACGGTGACCTTGAGTCCTTCGGGGACGACGAAGATCTTCGGGGACGCGAAACCGAGCGAGAGGGAGAGCGTGGTGCCCTGGAGCGCGGCCTTGAAGCCGGTACCCTCGATCGTGAGCTTCTTGGAGTAGCCTTCCGCAACGCCCTTCACGTTGTTGTTGATCAGGGCACGGGCCAGGCCGTGGAAGTTGCCGAGCTGCTTGTCGTCCGCGCAGGAGACGACGATCTTGCCGTCCTTGACCTCCGCGGTGATGCCGCTATGCATAACATAGGAAAGCTCGCCGAGCTTGCCCTTGACCGTGACCTTCTGGCCGTCCACGGTGGCGGTGACGCCAGCGGGGAGGGCCACGGGTTCTTTACCGATACGAGACATTGTCGTTGCTCCTTACCAAACGGTGCAGATGAGTTCGCCACCGAGCTTCTGCTGCTTTGCGTCGCTGCCGCTCATCACGCCCTTCGACGTGGAAAGCACCGCGAGGCCCATGCCATCGAGGACGGCGGGGATCTCGGAGCAGGAGACAAATTTGCGCAGACCGGGCTTGGACTGGCGCTGGAGACCGCGGATAGCGGGCTCGGCTTTGTCCGAGTACTTCAGCGTGAGCACGAGCTTCTTCGGGAACTCGGAGGTCACGTAGGCGTCCTGGATGTAGCCGGCAGCCTTCATCACCTTCGCGATCTCGGCCTTGAGGTTCGACGCAGGGACGGCAACCTGCACGAGGCGGGCCTTGAGTCCGTTGCGGATCGACACCAACATGTCGGAAATAGGATCGATGATCATTTCTTCAGTTCCTTTCCGTTACCAAGAGGCCTTAGTGACGCCGGGGATGAGACCATTCACGGCGAGTTCGCGGAAGCACAGACGGCAGACGCCGAACTTGCGCATGTAGGCGTGGCGACGTCCGCAGAGCTTGCAGCGGTTGTAGGCGCGCACTCCGAATTTCGGCTTGCGGTTCGCCTTTTCCATCAGACATTTCTTGGCCATTGCTTAGTTCCTTCCCGCGAACGGCATGCCGAGAGACACGAGGAACTCCTTGGCAGCCTTGTTGTCCTGAGCCGTGGTGACGAACGTCACGTCCATACCAGAATTCGGACCGGCAGCTTCCACGATTTCCGGGAAGATCGAATGGTCCTTCAGGCCGAGCGTGTAGTTTCCGCGACCATCGAAGCCGCGGTTGGGGATGCCGCGGAAGTCGCGGATACGCGGAAGCGCCACGTTGATCAGGCGCTCGCAGAACTCCCACATACGGTCGCCGCGGAGGGTCACCTTCGCGCCGATCACCATGCCCTCGCGGAGCTTGAAGTTCGAGATTGACTTCTTCGCCTTGCAGAGCATGGGCTTCTGGCCGGTAATCGCCGTCAGGTCGTCAACGAGGGACTTCTGCTCGTCCTTGGAGACGATGCCAAAGCCCATGTTGAGCACGATCTTCTGGAGACGGGGAACGAGCATCTTGTTCGTCGTGCCGAGCTTCTGCTCGAGTTCGGCGATGATGCGCGAATTGTATTCTTCTTTCAGCTTCGCCATGGTAGTGCTCCTCAGATGACCTTTCCGGAGGCCTTGAGCTTGCGCGCCTTCTTGCCATCCTTGTCAGCGGTGGCAACGCGGCTGCCCTTCTTCGCCTCGGCGTCGTACGGCATCAGCTTGCACAGGCGGATCGGGAACTCCATCTCCACCAGGCCTCCCTGCGTACGCTCGGAGCGGCGGACGGCCTTCTTGTGCTTATTGAGACCCTCGACGATCGCGGTGCCATCCTTGCGGTTGACGCTCTTAACGGTGCCGGTACGACCAGCGTCGTTGCCGTTAATCACGATCACGGTGTCGTTCTTACGAATACGTGCGATACTCATGATACGCTCCTCTTAGACCACTTCCGGGGCCATGGACAGGATTTTCATGTAGTTCTTCTCACGCAGCTCGCGCGGAACCGGCCCGAACACGCGGGAACCGATCGGATTGAGCTTGGAGTCGACGAGCACGCACGCGTTCTGGTCGAAGTGCACACGCTGACCATCCTCACGGACAATCGGCGCGCCCGTGCGGATGATCACCGCCGTGGCAACCTGACCCTTGCGAATCGAGCCCGTGGGGGACGCTTCCTTGATGGCGACGCGGATGATGTCGCCGAGGTGCGCGTACTCCTTGCGCTGCTTGAGAATGCGGAAGCACATCGCGCGCTTGGCGCCGGTGTTGTCCGCGACAACGAGATTGGAGAGTTCCTGCAACATGGCTTACTTCTCCTCCTTGACGATGCGCCAGCGCTTCGTGGCGCTGAGCGGACGCGTCTCCATGATCACGACATCGTCGCCCACCTTCGCGGTGTCGGCCTCGTCGTGCACGTGATACTTCTTGCGGCGGATGATGACCTTGCCGTAGACAGGGTGCTGCTCGCGGTAGGTAACCTCGACGACGACGCTCTTCACGCCCATCTTCGAGACGACCTTGCCCTTGCGGACCTTGCGGTCACCGCGCTTGACTTCGTTCGCCATGGTTACTTGGCCTCCTTCTTCGCCATGTTCTGAACGGTCAGCATGCGGGCGATTTCGCGACGCATGAGGCGCATCCGAGCCGGCTTTTCAACATCGACCTTCGACGCAAGCTTCAGCTTGAGATCGGAAAGCTCCTTGCGGGCCTCCTTGATCTTCGCGGCGAGCTCATCGGCGGAGAGTTCCTTCAGTTCGTTCGTCTTCATCAGATTTTCACTCCGGCACGGGTGACGAGTTTCGTGTGGATGCCGATCTTCGTGGCGGCGAGGCGGAGGCACTCGCGTGCGACTTCCTCGGAAACGCCGCCGATTTCGAAGAGGACCTTTCCAGGGAGAATCACGGCAACCCAGAATTCAGGGTTACCCTTGCCCCCGCCCATACGGACTTCGATCGGCTTGCGGGTGATCGGCTT
>JAUNMP010000309.1 GCA_030537465.1 bacterium | reverse complement strand
CGGTAGGCGTCGGCCGTGAACGTCACCGTCTGCCCGACGCGGATGTTGCCGACGTCCGCCTCCGGCACGGTCGCCTCCACCCAGATCACGTCCAGATCCTCGGCGATCGAAAGAACCGGCACTGCGTTCATGCTCGACACGACCGTTTCGCCCTCCTCGACCTTGCGGGCGATCACGATTCCATTCACAGGCGACCGAATCGTGCAGTAGCCGAGGTTTGCCTGCGCCTGGTCAACGGAGGCCTGGCTGGCCTCGACGTTCGCCTTCGCGCTCATCAATGACGCCTTCGCACTCTCCACGCTCGCCTGGGCCTTCTCGTAGGCCTCGGTCGCGCTATCGAGGTCAGCGACCGGCGCCATCGACTTCTCGACGAGCAGCTTCTTGCGGTCATAGGTCTTCTTCGCGAGCACAAGCTCGGCCTCGCGCTGGCGCAGCGTGCACGTGCTCACCTGCACGCTCGCCTGATCGACGTGGAGCCGCGCAACGGCACTCTTGTACGCGGCCTCATAGACCAGCGGGTCAATGAGTGCGACGACCTGCCCGTTTGTGACGACGTCGTTGTAGTCGACATAGAGCTTGATGAGCTTGCCATTCACCTGGGCGCCGACGGGAATACCGGACGAAGTGTTGCGCGGCGTGACCGTGCCTGTCGCGGAGACCGTGCGCACGACGTCCATCCTGCAGACCGGCGCGGTGCGGAAAGCCGTTGCCTCGCCCCCAGTGTTCGCGTTCTTGCCCGATCGAATTCCAAAATAGTAGTAGCCGCCCCCGAGCAGAAGCAGGCCCACAAGCACCCACAGAAGATATTTAATCCATTTCATTGTCATTCACCTCTCGAAGCGTTCCAACCTTTCGACTCGTATACGGCGGCACAAGGCCGGTGAGGCGGATGAGCTCCGCCTCGGCAATCTCACTTGCATAGAAGGTCTTCACGCGTGTGCCCAGCGCAGTGGCCAGCGTGTTGACGGCGTCCGTGAAGTCGAGACGCGAGGCATCGCCGATTCTGTACTGAGCGGACACAGTCTCAAGATTCTCGCGCGCCTGCCGAACGGCGATCGTCGCCGTGTCGAAGGCCTTTCGCGCATTGTCACGGTTCGCCGCGGCGACGGCCAGATCATATGAAAGCCTCTGTTCTGCGACCTCGACTGCGGTCCGGGCGGTCTCCATGTCGACGACCGCGCGGTCGATCGCCGTCTCCTTCCGGAAGCCGTCGAGAATCGTCTGGACAGCCCGGAATCCCCAGCTCCAGTTCCAGGTCGGATCCGCAAAGGAGAACGCGGAGGAGAGCCTGAGCTCCGGCAGTAGATCGGCAATTGCATAGTCGACCCGCGCGCTCGACGCCCGCAGCTTCGCACGCAACACCATCAGTGCCGGCGCATTCGTACGGGCTAGCTGGAGCCCCTCGGCGGCGTCGTATCTGGTCTCGGAGAGATTCCGGCGGGAGGTCTCAAACGCGTTCTCGGCGACCGTCAGCACGTCCTCGCGCGTCGCGGCATCCACCTCCAGCCCCAGCGTGCGGAGGAATTCCGCGCTGGCCGTCGTCACGTCGTTCGAGGCGTTGATGGTCGCGAGGCGCGCATCGGAGAGATCCACCCGGGCCTTGAGAACATCGAGCTTCTTCGCCTCGCCGGCGGAGTAGAGCGTCTCGCTCTCCTTCAAATGCTCCGCATACACATGCTCGTTCGTGCAGGCGACTTCGAGGAGCGCGTCGTTCCGGAGAACGCCGAAGTAGGCCTGCGCGACCTCGTTGAACACCGCGAATTCCTCATCGGCAAGATCGCGCTGTGCGGCGACAAGGTTCTCACGGGCCTCGAGTTCGCGGGCGTCGATACGCCCCCAGTCGCAGATGAGGAGATCGAGTGAGATGTCCGCCGTTCCCTTCCCTCGCGTCTGCCGCCAGGAGAAGTGGCTGCCCGTGTTCAGCGAGGACTGCGAATAGCCTCCGGACAGATTCACCTGGAGCTCACGATCGGCAGAGACCGCCTTCAGCGCGAGAACGGCGTTGGAGACGGCGAGACGTGATGCCTCTAGGCTGGGACGGTTCGTCATGGCGAAGGCCACGTACCCATAGAGGTCGCATCCCGTGAGGTCCACACGGCGCTGCGCATTGGTCGACAACGCCACGACGACGTCGTTCGTCATGCGGGCGACCCCCTCCTGCGCGTCGCGTGCGCGGTCGACGGTCTCACAGCCGAAGAAGGTGCAGCCTACTGCCGCCAAAACAAGCGACAATCTGGTTAAATTTGTCATGTCGGTATTATACATACCTTCAGGTATGTAAGTCAATACCGGTCGCAGATCCTAAATCAAACATCGGGCACGACGACGCGCACCCACTTGACTCCTTCGGCAGAAGACGCAACGCTCTTGATGATCGCATCCGACACCGCGACACTCCGAAGGCCCTCCGCGGCCGTCATGCCAAGAACGCGGTTGCCATCCGCCGTGCGCGAGCGACGTGTTCGACCAGCCAAAGTGTCCGCGAAGTCCCGATAGACGCGCGCCAGTGCCTCGACATAGGCCTCTCCCGCACAGAACGGCGTGGCGGCGCCCCCAATGGCGCCGGACGCGGTCTTGTCGCAAAGAACCTTCTCGGCCCCGTCGTTCGCCACCAAGACGAGACGGCCTGGTTCGGACTCCTTCCAAAGCATGGCTCCATTGTCGCCAGTAATCTCGACAACCAACCCTTCCCGATGGCCCGTTGCGATCTGAGAAAGCAGAAACACGCCGTCAATGCCCTGATCCGTGCGGACGAGCACCGCGGCGTCATCCGGAATCAGTCGTCCAGGCACGCACGAGCGTGCATTCGCGCAGACCTCGGTGATATGGTAACCGGTAATGAACTCAAGCACATACTGGCAGTTGCAGGAGGCGTCGTTGATCACTCCGCCAATTCCATTTCGACGGGCGTCAGTCCGCCACATTGCCTGCCGATTTCCCTCCAACTCAACACGTCCCGCCATCCATCCCAGCAGCATCGACACCTGGAAGCGACGGACCCGTCCCAGCACACCGTCACGGAACAGCTTTCGAGCCTTGAGCAGCATCGAATAGGCAGGATAGACCATCGCGATGCGGTAGGGGATCCCGGTCGCCCGTGACTTACGGACAAGATTGGCAGCCTCGTCCAGATTGCAGGTGAAAGGCTTCTCCCCCAGTACCGGCAGTCCACAGTCCATGGCCATCATCGCGACCGGGTAGTGCATTGTGTTCGGCACGACGGCACTCACAAACGCAACCCGCCTGTCGCCGGGAAGCTTTCCCTGATGCCGCAGGAGATCCCGATAGGACCCATGGACATCGTGAACGCCCAGGCCAAACTCTTCCTGGCAGTCAAAGGACGACTGGCGCGTCGAACCGAACGCTCCGCACGTAATCTTTAGATTTCCAGCCTTTTCAATCGCCTGTCGGTGGACCTTGCCCATAAAAGATCCCAGTCCACCGCCAACCATAGCCACACACTGCGCCATGCTCCCTCCTGTGATTTTTTGAAAAGATACCACAGGAGGATTGGTCTGACAAGCGGAAAATATCAGGGAGTCTTCTTGAAGGAAACCGTTCCGCCGACCACGGACCCCGCGAACGACGCGTTGGACTTAATGGACACCGAGGCATTGTCGAGCTGGACGAGGCCGGTTCCACGCACACATTCGAGCGTCTCGTTGACATTCCGGAGGAGAAGCTTGCCCCTTCCGCACACGGTCACGGGATAATTCACCGGCACCACGTCGCGAAGCGACACCGAGAACACCTTACCCGCTTCGGCATAACGCTCCTTGGGTGCCTCAAAACCCTTCTCGACACCGATTCCAACCCAGCTGATGGCGGAACCATCGGCAACGCCCGCCTCGACGGTCCAGGACCGCGGATCACGTCCAATGGCATCGTTCGCCGTCGCGAAGGAGTAGCCGTCAAAGGTCACCTCTTCACCGAAATCGGCGATGAACGGATTGCAGTAGCACTTCGTCTTCAGGTTTCCGTCAATGCCCATCTGCGGACCCTCTCGCCAACCGGGGCGGGCATTCACCGCAGTGGCGTTCACCGGGCGCGGCAGCATCTTCCCGTTGCGGAAGAGACGGAATTCACTGAACTGCGACCCGCTGTTGGCGTATTCCGGCGGAGCGCTTGTACCTGGACGCGTTTCCGTGACATTCCACCTGAGATAACGCGTCGTCACCGCAGAGGCACCTCCACCCACTAGAGCAACAACGCCTTCGCGGATCTCAAGACCTTTGTTCTTGAGCACGACGCCTGTCAGATCAAGTGTGCCGGGACCGGTCTTCACGAGGACGTCCCCCGAGAAGACGCGTCCAGATTCGATCTTCATCGTCTCACCGGCGGGAACGTGGATTCGCGTTCCGCATGCCACATCGACCGTTGCCCCGAAAACGGAAGCCGAGAGCAGTCCGGCGGCAATCATCAAATACTTCATAGGAACACCTCTTTACCTTAG
>JAUNMP010000049.1 GCA_030537465.1 bacterium | reverse complement strand
CGGGCGACGCCCTGACGCCGGCGACCGCCGCGAAGCGGCTTGTCACGGTGATGGCGAAGCCCGGCCTCTATCCCGGCGACGTGGTCCACGCTGCGCCGGGCGACTACAACGAGGGGTCCGCGGTCTATGCGGGTGATCCTCTGATTCTCGCGCCGCCGGCCAGCCGTCCCGTCAATCCGGCCTCGCGCGTCATCGTCCCCGAGGGTGTGACGCTCGTCGCCGACGAGGGACGCGACGTCACGTTCATCACCGGTGCCGAGGACAACAAGACATGGGGTCCGAACGCGGTTCGCTCGGTGACCGCGCTCCGCGGCGCGACGGTCAAGGGCTTCACCATCCGCAATGGTGCGACGCTCGACCAGACCGGTGGCAACTTCGACAACAACATCGGTGGTAACGTGATCGCCCATCGCGGATCGCGGGCAGATGCCGCGGTCATCGCCGACTGCATCATCCAGGGCGGCATCGCGCGCAATGGCTGCGGTGTGGCCGGTGGCATTCTGCGGCGGTGCGTCGTCTACGGCGGAACGTCTGGAAGCGGTTCGATTGGGCTGGGGACCATCTATTCACGCCATGAGAACTGCGTCATCGGCTGGTACGGCTACAAATCCTCCCTGAAAAACGTGATGGTGCTCTCGCACTGTGGCATGTACAACAGCATCTACTACAGCGGAAATCAGGGCGCGGCCGGGGATGCCGAACTGCAGAGCGACGGGAACAACTACCCGATCGTCAACTCGCTCATCTGCATCAATGGAAGGGATAGCGGCGCCTATACGATTCAACATGTGCGGAACTGCATGATTCGCCTGATCAACTCGGCGGCCACCGGTGTGACCTTCGATGCGGAGACCTGTTCGGACAATGTCTTCCTGTCGAACTGGAACGATGCGAAGGTGGGGGCCTTCAGTCCGCCGGACAAGCTCTACTACAAGCCCGCTGCCGACTCGCCTGTGATAGATGCCGGCAATGCCGCGCTGGTCGACTATGGACCCGATGCGACGGATCTCGTTGGCGTGCCGCGCGTTCTGAACGACAATCGGATCGACATTGGCGCCTACGAATACGACTGGCGTCCTGTCTTCGCGGCGTGTCTCGCGCCGAAGAAGCTGGTGGTCGAGACGGCGGATCCGTCCGTGACGACGAACGACACTGGGAAGCTGGTCGTTCCGTCCGGCGCTGTTTCGGCGACGTGGACGGTCGCCGCGGCCTCCGCGAAGCTGCCGGTCGAAGTGACGGGAACGGGCACGCTGTCGCTCTACCTGAACGGGGCGCTCGTCCAGTCCGTCACGGCGGCCGAGGGGCCGCAGACCCTGAAGCTGTCGCTTGCGAAAACAGGTGCGAATGCCTTCCGCTTCGTCTATGAGCCGGGCGCGGCCGATGATGGCGCGGCGTTTCTCGGCGCCCTGGACTACTCCACGGGCTGCATGCTCATCATTCGATGAAACATGACGATCCCGCCGTGTCAATTTTGCCGATGCGGCGAGGTTGTGCTATAATTGGGGTCATGGAAAAGCGAACTGATCTCGGAATACCGTACGGCATCGCAGATTTCAAGCGAATCCGCACCGAGGGTTATTATTATGTCGACAAGACCGAATATCTCGCGAAGATGGAGTCGCGCGATTCGTTCGTGTTCTTCGTCCGTCCGCGACGGTTCGGCAAGTCGCTCTTCCTCGACATGCTGCGCCTCTACTACGACCGCAACGAGCGGGCGAACTTCGAGAGGCTCTTCGACGGACTCTGGATCGGCGCGCATCCGACGCCGAACCGCAACCGCTATCTGACCTTGAAGCTGGACTTCTCGCAGGCCGGGGCAACCGGCGGCCGTTCGCTTCAGGATTGCTTCGAGGCCTATCTCGGGGAGCGCTTCCTCAGCTTCATCGCGGCCTACCCGGAGGTCTACGACGACGAGTTCAGGAAGGGGGCCGCGGCGAAGCCCACGCTGGAACGGTTCATCTCGATGACGGACGTCGCGAAGGCGAAGGGGGCCCCGATCTATCTGATCATCGACGAATACGACAACTTCACGAATGCGCTGATCCGGTCCGTCGGGAGCGAACCGTACAAGTCGATCACGCATGGCACGGGCTTCTACCGCGAGTGGTTCAAGAAGTTCAAGGGCAACGTCGACCGCATCTTCATGACGGGCGTCTCGCCGGTGACGATGGACGACCTCACGAGCGGCTTCAACATCGCCGCGAACATCTCGCAGGAAGCCGCGTTCAATTCGATGCTCGGCTTCTCCGAGGCCGAGACGCTGCGGATCTACCGCGACTTCAAGGGGGTCGGCGAATTCCGGGAGGGCGATCCCGAGGCGATCGTCCGGTCGATCAAGCCGTGGTATGACGGCTACTGCTTCGCCACGGCCCGGATCGGGAAGGAGAGCGTCTACAACTCCGACATGGTGCTCTACCACCTCAAGTCGATGGTCGCGGAGGGCGTGCCGCCCGAGAATATGGTCGACGCGAACATCGCGACGGACTACGACAAGCTCGAGACGATCGTCGACCTCCAGCGCGCGGCCGGCGCACAAAACGCCGAGGACGTCTCGCCGCTCACTGAGGAGCTCGCGGCGACGGGCGAGATCGCGTTCGACCTCGTGGCGAGCTTCCCGGCGGACGCCATCATCAGGACCGAGAACTTCCGCTCGCTCTTCCACTACTACGGCATCCTCTCGATGGCCGAGCGCAGGAAGGGCATGTCGTACTTCCGCATCCCGAACGCCTGCGTCGAGAAGCAGCTCTTCAACTATCTGCGCGACAGCTACCGGCGCGCGCGCCTTCCCGACTGGATCGGCTGGTCGAAGCTCGCGAGCGCGATGGCCTACGACGGCGACTGGGAGCCGTTCTTCCGTCAGCTCGCGGCGGACTTCGCCGAGACGACGCCGGTGCGGGGCGGACTCTCGGGCGAGATCCGTCTCCAGGGCTACATGCAGGCCGAGTTCGGCCACATCAAGTTCTACATGGCGCGGCCCGAGATGGAGCTCGCGCGCGGGTACTGCGACTTCTGCCTCTTCCCCGAGCGCGTCTACTACGGGGACGCGAAGCACAGCTACATCGTCGAGCTCAAGTACTCGAAGGCGGACGCCCCCGACGCCGATCTTGCGGCGAAGGCCGCGGACGGCATCGCGAAGTTGCGCCAGTACGCAGCCGACCCGTTCGTCCCCGGGCTCGCAAAGGATACGACGCTCCATTTGATTCTTTTCCAGTTCCGCGGCTCCGAGCTCGTGCGCCTGGAGGAACTGAAAGCAGAATGACGATGAGGATTGACAAGATGGGGTTCAAGGTTTGCGGGTGTTTGTTGGCGATTGCCGTGTGTGGGCAGTCATGGGCGGACAAGTGGGTGTCGGCAGCGGCTGCCGTGGGCGGTAATGGCACAGAGGCGAGTCCCTACCAGACCATCCAGCAGGCGATCGACGCCGCGATGGCGAACGAGACGATCTGGGTCAAGCCCGGCGAGTACAAGGTCGGGGAGAGGCGAGACACGATGTCCGACAGCCAGACCCTGGCACGCGTCCTCATCACGAAGCCGCTGCGCATCGAATCGACGGACGGTGCGGACGTGACGCACATCGTCGGCGCGTGTCGAACTTCAGCATCCTCTACGACCGTCTCACGTTCCGAGACTTCCGCGTGCTCGGTGATTACTCGTCGCTGCATGGCCGCTTCAGTCTGACGGCCGGGAAGGAGGAGATCCGCGATCTCGTTCTCGAGAATCTGCCGGCAGGCGTCTACTATTCGAAGAAAGCGACTTTCGCGAATCCGCGCGGATTGCACGAGGTCGATGGGAAGTGATTGGAGTCGTCAGTATGAGACAGGGCGTGTTTGGGGCGGTTGCCGCGGTCTGCGGCGTTCTCCTGGCCCAGGACTTTCCGCTGGAGAAGTACGGGGCGGTCGGCGACGGCACGTTCGACTGCACACGGGCATTTGCCCAGGCCATCGACGCGGCACATGCGGCGGGGGGCGGACGCGTGACCGTGCCGGCGGGGACCTGGTTCACGGGCCCCATCCACCTTAAGAGCAACGTCGAGCTGCATGTCGACGATGCGGCGACGGTTCGTTTCACCGGCGATCCCGAAGCCTATCGTCCGCTCGTGCGCTCCTCCTTCGCGGGCATCGAGTGCTATGCGCTCTCGCCGCTTGTCCATGCGCAGGGGTGCACGAACGTGGCGGTGACGGGCGGCGGCCTCTTCACGCCCGTGATGGACACCTGGCGCATCTGGTTCGACCGCAATACGCCGGAGATGCTGGCGGCGATGGGCCAGCTCTATGCCTGGGGCGAAGGCGACGAACCTGTCGAGAACCGCCGCGCGTCGGATCTTCCGGGGGCGCGGTTCCGTCCGTGCTTCTTCGAGTTCGAAAACTGCCGCAACGTCCGCCTGGAGGGCTTCCGCATCCGGCAGAGTCCGCTCTGGACCGTCAACATCCGCCTCTGCCAGGACGTCGTCGTGCGGGGGCTCGACATCTTCGGCCTCGGCCACAACAACGACGGCGTCGACATCTGCTCCTCGAAGCGCGTGCTGATCGAGGACTGCTCGCTCGAACAGGGCGACGACGGGTTCGTCATCAAGAGCGGACGCGACCGTGACGGCCGGCGCGTGAACGTGCCGACCGAGGACGTCGAGATCCGCCGCTGCGTGCTGCGCGAAGGCCACACCCTGATCGCCATCGGCAGCGAAGTCTCCGGCGGCATCCGCAACGTGACGCTGCACGATTGCCGCGTCGAGGGCGTCTCGAGCCGCCTCGTGAGCATCAAGACGAGCGACCGGAAGGGCGGCTTCATCGAGAACATCGTCGTCTCGAACGTGCTCGCGAACGCCGTCCGCACTTCGCTTGTGGGCATCCGCACCAACATCGACTTCCAGTGGGGGAAGTACCCCGCCCGCGAACGCATCCTCACGCGCATCGACGGCGTCCACGTCTCCAACGTCTGGGCGGCCTCGGTGCCGACGGTCTACGAGAAGGCCGACGATCCGCGTCTACCCGCGACGAACGTCACGCTGGAGAACGTCCGCGCCGGAGGCGAGCCGCCGGACCTGCCCGGTGCGCTGTTCGCGATTCCGCATCGGGTCGAACCGGACGACGCCGCCCGCGCGATGCTGGGCGAGGTGTACGAGAAGGATCGCAACGTGGATTGGAAGTGGCGCGATCTTCCGACGCGCGCGGCCCTGGAGAAGAAGGCGCAGGAGACGCGCACGGCGTTTCTCGCGTCGATGGGCGGACTGCCTGAACGCACGCCGCTCAACGCCCGCGTCCTGGCGCGGATTCCGCGCGCGGGCTACATGATCGAGAAGATCGTCTTCGAGTCGCGTCCCGGCGTGTTCGTGCCGTCGCTCCTCTTTCTGCCGGATTCGCCCCGGTGGAAGCCACCCTATCACGCCATCCTGCTGCCGTGCGGCCATTCGAAGGAGGGCAAGGCCGCGCCCGGGTACCAGCGCGGGGCGCTGATGGCGGCCCTGCAGGGATTCGCCGTGTTGATTCCCGATCCGATCGCCCAGGGCGAACGGGCCCAGGAGGCGTCCGATCCCGCCTCGTCGGTGATGGCGCATCTCAAGATCGGTGCGTATGCGGCGCTCCTCGGACAGAACTTCGCGGCGATCCGCGCGTGGGACGGCATCCGCGCGCTCGACTACCTCGAGAGCCGTCCGGACATCGTGAAGGGCCGCTTCGGCTGCATGGGCAACTCGGGTGGTGGCACGATGACGTCCTTCATGTCCGTGCTCGACCCCCGCGTTGTCGCTTCGGCGCCCAGCTGCTACCTTGGCAATCTGCGGTCCCAGCTGGAAGTCCGTCGCGCGCCCGATGCAGAGCAGATTGCGTTTGGACAGCTGACCTTCGGACTCAACCACCTCGGTCTTGTGCTTGCAGGCGGGCATCCCGTGCGGATGCACTGCTCCAACAAGGACTTCATCCCGTTCGACGGTTCGCTGCAGACTTCTCGGACCGTGAACCAGCTTGCCGAACGGTTCTATCCCGGAGAGGACCGCTATGGTCTGACGGTCTCCATGGGGCCGCACGGCTGGAAGGAGTCCTCGCGGACCTCGTCCATCGCCTGGATGCGGCGCTGGCTGCGGGGCGAGAAGGACGCCCTGCCGATCGACGAGGCGGCCTGCCAGGCACTTGACGTCGGGTTTGACCTGAAGACGGTCGACGCCGGTCTGCCGGTCGACGAGGCGCAGATCACCCCGAATGGCTGTGTGCGCGAGATGCCGGGCTATCGCAGTGTCCACACCTATCTGGACGAGGCCTGCGCCGTCGCCGCATCGACGCGTGCGAAACCGCGGACAGCGGCGGAACGGTCGGCCGAAATCGCCCGTTTCGCCGGCATCCGGGCGCCCCGCGAGAATCTTCCGTTCCTGCCGCTCCAGCGTCTGGTGGCCTTCAAGGCGGAAGGGGACGCGCTCGTGGTCTCGAACGACGGCAAGGGGCTGCGTCTCCACTATTCCCTGCCCGAGGAGGACGGCGAGATCGGCGTGGCATGCTACGTGATGGGCACCTCGCTTGTCGCTCGCCGCGCCGAGGAGATTCTCCAGCGGGCCGTCTGGGAGAAGCGCCGGACGGGGCGCCCGATGCGCCTGGTCGCAGAAGGGCGCGCCGCCATTCCCGTCGCCCATGCGCGGGCCGTCCGTCCCGATCTCTTCGCCACGGTCGAATACCGCGATCCGCCGCCGTCCTGGGCCGAGTCGCTGCAGCGCCGCCTGCCAGTCTCCTATGCCGACCTCGTGAACGGCGCCCTGCTGAACTACGACTGGTCCGATCTGAAGTGAGGGACCAACCGGCTTGAGGACGTTGGACGTCCGACATTGGAGTTCCTGTTCCGTCCTCAGGCTCCACACCGAAACGTCAAAGTCCAACGTCCTCCGATTCCCGTCCTCAGGTCCGTCTAGGAACATTAAGATCGGGCGTCCTCCGTCCAAAGTCCTTCTGCTGCCCGTCTTTCCCCGTAACCGGGGCGTCTCGCCCCGGTCGTCGCGACGGCTCGTCGCGCCATGTCGCACCAAGGTGACCGCATTAATCCGATTTGAAAATCGGCATGAGGTTGATTCGATCATAGGTCTCGGGAACTTAATCGCCAAAAGGTAGCCGTTTGTGGCAGCATATTGGCGTGACCGCTTATCAGACAATCTTCGACGCGGCGGCGGATTCGTATGGATTGATTTCAACAGCCCAGGCGAAGTCTCTCGGCAAATCGCGTGATGTTCTTTCGAAGTTGGCGAGCTTCTTGCATATGTTGAAAAGATTGTGAGGTTCCGTTGGTCCAATTTGAAAATCGGCACCACAGGAACATATTTAGTGCATTGGGTAGACTACGAGGAAAGTTTGAAAAGAGCCTGATATCATTGGGGGACAAGACGTTGATCAATACTGTGGGTTAGAACGCGAAAAATGTGGGAAAGAAAACTAGGGGAAAGAGCGCAGAAACTAGGGAAAAGAAATTCGTATTGTCGGATGAAAAACTTGAAGGACGGTCAACTATCGCAAGATGTGTTACAGTTCAAAAGGAGCGTAGGTGGACAATTGCCTGTAAGGTTGAATATTGTGATTCAATGTTGACGGGGCGGGTGCTGGAAACATTCAGTCAGTGCTGTAGGGGCGCGTCCCTCCCTCCCGTAGGGACTTATTGCAATAAGTCCCGTTAAGGGCGGAATGTCATGCCGAATTGACGGCGAGTGCCGCGCCTTTCGCCATTTGTGGTAGAATAGCGTCTGTGAAGGAGGATGTCATGTCGGATGTGGTTGAACATAAGCTTGCGGTATTGATCGACGCGGACAATGCGTCGAAGGGTGACTTGAAGGCGATTCTGGAGGAGATCGCCAAATACGGGACACCGACCATCAAACGTGCCTATGGCGACTGGGCGGCGCCGCAATTGGCGGGCTGGAAGGACGTGCTGCTCGAGAATGGCGCCGTGCCGGTTCAGCAGTATGCCTATACGGTCGGCAAGAACGCCACCGACGCGGCGATGATCATCGACGCGATGGACTTCCTGCATGAAGGCCGTGTCGATGGCTTTGTGCTGATCTCCAGCGACAGCGATTTCACGCCGTTGGCATTGCGGATTCGAGAGTCGGGACTCAAGGTCTACGGTATTGGCGAAAAGAAGACGCCAAAACCGTTCATCAAGGCTTGCGACAAATTCATCTATGTGGACATCCTGCGTCCAGTGGAGGTGGTCGCCGAACGTCCTGCGGAGCAGAGTCCAGGTAAAACTACGCCGCCATCGGCCCCAGCCCCCAAGAAACCTTCTGCCAAGACGATTGCCTTCATCGCCCAGTGCATCGCCGAGACGTCGAACGAGAACGGTTTCAGCAGTCTTGCCCCTCTGGGCAGTCTCATAGGGAAGAATCGACCCGATTTCGATAGCCGAAACTATGGGTATGCCAAGTTGTCCACGTTCCTTCGGACGATTGACCGCTTTGAGGTGACGCTGGACAAGCATGGACATCCGCAGATCCGCGATCGGCAGGTGAAGAGCTGATTTTAAGTTGGCGGCGAGCGCCGGCAACTCCCGTCGGTTCGGGTTCCCTGTTCGCTGGGGAGGGGGCAAGCTCCTGCTTGCCCGGGTTCAGGGACTGAGCAAATGGGAGATGTTTCATTGTCAGTAAAATAAATATTTTATTGACAATAAAATACTTGTTGTCCATTGGGATAATTATGGTACAATGTCGGAAATTCCAGGTGTACCATGACAAAGGAAGAGATAGCTCAGGCGATTGATGCCCAAAGTGCCGAAAACCGAGTTGCCGAGACGTTGCCTCGCGATGCGGTGGAACGGATGCCTGTCCAAACAGGTTTTGCTTCCATTGTCACGGGGGTGCGGCGTTGCGGCAAGTCGACTTTGCTCGCACAATGGGCCGAACGGACTCGTCGTTCCTATCTGCGTGTCCTCTTCGACGATTTGCGGTTCGTGAATTTCACGACGGCGGACTTTGTTCTATTGGGCAAAATCATTGCAGAACGGCAACCGTCTGCGATTATCCTGGATGAAGTGCAGGATATCGAAGGGTGGGAGCTTTTTGTCAATGGTTTGCTGACACAAGGTCGTCAGGTTCTGGTTACAGGATCCAATGCAAAAATGCTGTCGCTGGATTTGGGAACAAAACTGACAGGGCGGCATCTGGATCTCAGAATGGGGCCTTTCACGTATTCTGAATTTCTGCGTTTTACGCGTCAGGCGGATTCTCAAGAGGCCCTGCGCGACTATTTGGTTGCCGGTGGTTTCCCCTCCTATCTGCCGATGCGAAACCGGTTGGTGCTGGAAAGTCTTTTCAATGACATCATCTATCGAGACATCGTTGCGCGATACAAGCTCACGAATGCGACCCCGATTCGCCAGTTGGCCGCCTATCTTCTTCAGCACATCGGCACACGGTTGAGTCCTAGTCGCCTGAAGGAGGCGATCCACGTTGCCTCCGCGAAGACAGTGCTTGACTATTTTGGCTATTTGACGGAATGCTGTCTATTGGAACGTTTGGAATGTTTTTCCGAATCTCCAAAGAGCCGAATGCTCGCGCAGAAGAAGGTCTATGCTTGTGATACGGGGCTTGTGGGAGTCTTCGAACGCGATCCGTCTGGCAATGTCGGGCACAAGCTTGAGAATCTTGTCTATCGAGTCCTGCGTGAGCGAGGTGGAGATCTCACCTATTTCGATTCTTCTGCTGGGGAATGCGATTTTGTCCGGCAGAGTCCGCTGGAAACGGAGGTCGTTCAGGTGTGCTGGGAGGTGACGGACGAGAATCGAGAGCGTGAGATTGGCGGACTTGTCTCCGCGCTTGATCGTTTTGGACTTTCCGATGGCGCGATTGTCACTTTTTCCCAGGAAGATGAGACCGTAGTCGGCGGTCATGTCGTGCGTTTCGTTCCGTTTGCTGAATGGTGTTGCGCATGAAGTCCGACAACATTTTAAAAGAATGAGTCAGAGGAGGTTTGTACATGTTCTCAAGACGAAGATTCCTGCAGGTCGGCGCGGCGGCCGCGGCGGCGCCCGTTGTCGGCTTTCCCGCGGTGGTGAAGCTGCGCAAGCCGAATGAACTGCTGTCCCACGCCTGCATCGGTACGGGCAACATGGCGCGCGCCGACCTGAACGGTCTGCGGAGCCATCGCGAAATCCACATCACCGCCCTGTGCGACGTCGACGCGAACTTCCTCGCCGCGGCGAAGAAGATCTGTCCGGACGCCCGTGTCTACCGCAACGCCTTCGAGATGTTCGAGAAGGAGGGGACGGCGATTGACTCCGTGAACGTCTCGACGCCCGACCACACGCACGCCCAGTACGTGCTGGAGGCTCTGAAGCGCGGCCTCAACGTCTACGGACAGAAGCCGCTCTGCCATGAACTCGCCGACTGCCGCCGCATCGAGCAGCTGGCCGCCGAAAAGAAGGCCGTCACGCAGATGGGGACGCAGATCGCCTCCTGGGAATGCGACCGCAAGACCGTGGCCGCGCTCCGCCGCGGCGTCATCGGCGAGGTGAAGCACGTGTGGCTCTTCTCCACGCGCCGCGGCGAACCGACGCCGGCGCATTTCGCCTGGCCGATCCAGGAAGATCCGATTCCAGAGACGCTCGACTGGAAGCTCTGGCTGGGTCCGGCGAAGTACCGTCCGTATTCCGCCAAGGTCTATCACCCGTGCACCTGGCGCAAGTGGCGCGACTTCGGCACGTCCTGGCTGGGCGATCTGGCGCTCCATCTGATGAGCCCCGTGTGGATGGGGCTCAACATGGGCGCCGCCGAGCCGGAGACCGTGGTGGCGGAGGTCGCCGACGATCGCTGGACGGAGGAACAGCGCCGCGAGTACTGGCCGTCGATGTCGCATCTCACCTGGACGTTCCCCGGCATCAAGGCGAGCGGCGGCAAGCCGTTCACGGTGGAATGGTGCGACGGCTTCGGCAACGTCGGCTTCCGTCTGGAGCCCCGCTTCCTGCCGCCGGCCTTCCTCGAGGACGTGGCGGCCCAGACCCCGCTCGGCCGTCTGCCGGCGCAGGGGCGCGTGATCGAGGGCTCGCACGGCTGGCTGCTCTCGACGCACTACGACGTGACGCCGTACTTCGTGATGAAAGACGGGCGCACGCCGCCGAGCGCGCCGGGCGTCGACTCCGTGCCGTCGCACTGGCATGAATTCATCAACGCCTGTCTGCAGGGCGGCACGACGCAGAGCGCGTTCAGCTGGACGGCCCGCATGACGGCGATGGGACTGATGGGCAATGCGGCGCAGCTGACGCCGGGCGTGGTCCGTCGCTGGGACTCGAAGAAGGGAGAGCTCGCATGAAGAAGTTGACTTGGACCTGTGCCGCGCTGGCGGCCTGTGCCGTTTTCGCGGAGCCTTCGGGGGATCGTCCCGACGCGCGCCACGCCTGGGCGGTCCATGACGTGAACCGTCCGGATCCCGTCAAGATCACTGTGCTGCAGAACGGCATCCCCTCCGATGCGATCGTGCTGTTCGACGGCACCGCCGAGTCGGTGCGGAAGAACTGGCGCTCCCGTGCCGGAGAGGCGTCGAAATGGACGGTGAAGGACGGCACGTTCGTCTGCGCGCCGGGATCGGGTCCGGCCGTGACGGCCGAGAAGTTCGCCGACTGCCAGCTGCACATCGAGTGGAAGACGCCCGTCGACGACGTCGAGGGCTGGGGCAACTCGGGCGTGATCTTCATGGGACAGTACGAGATCCAGATCCTCGACTCGTCCGCGATCGAGCCTTCGAAATCCCCCTGGAAGCCCGCGAACTACGCGGACGGCCAGGCGGGCGCGGTCTACGGACAGAATCCGCCGCTCGTCAACCCCTGCCGCAAGCCAGGCGAATGGCAGAGCTACGACATCGTCTTCCATCCGCCGGTGCGCGAGGGCCAGCGCCTGGTTGATCCGGGCAGTATCACCGTGTTCTTCAACGGCGTGCTCGTGCAGGACGACTTCCCGTTCCAGGGCACGACGACCTGGTGCCGCCGTCTCAAGACGCACGCGGAAGCCCACGAGGCGCCGCTCTATCTGCAGGACCACGGACACCCCGTGCCGTTCCGCAACGTCTGGATCCGCCGCATCCCCTCGCGCTATGCCGACACGGTGAACGGATCGCTTGGCACGAAGTACGGCGACGTCGCGAAGCTCCGCCACGAGCTGGCGGCGCAGTCGCTCGCGTTCGCGGACGCGACGGACGATCCGGCCGAGAAGTTCATCCGCCTCTGGGAATCGTATTGCTATGAACCCGACCGCAAGGTGAAGCATCTGATCGACGACGGCGAGGACGCCACGGTGAAGGCGCTCGCCAATGGACAGGGTTCGTTCGGCGATCCGCGCCGTTTCAACGCGTTCCGCCGCTTCGTGAAGATGCTGGTCGATTCGGGCTGGCTCGCGAAGGACGCGAAAATCGCCGTCCAGCTCGGCAAGATGCCCGCGCCGCCGAAACCGAAGGCGCCGAACATGCGCGATTTCTGATCGGGAACTGGAGGCGTCCGAATGAAGCATTTGATCCTGGTGGCCTGCACGGTTGGACTGTGTTTGTCGGGGGGCGCGGAGATGAAGGTGCCGGCGGTGCGGCCGGATCACCCGCGCCTGTTCTTCAACGTGGAAACCTGGCCGGCCGTCAAGGCACGCGCGGAAGGGGCGGCAAAGGACGACCTGGCGCGGCTCTTGAGACGGTGCGACAAGTATCCGGTGGATCCTGTCTGTTCGGGCGCCGAACCTCTCGTGTTCGGCGAAGTGAAGACGGCGACCGGAACCCACAAAATCACCGAGGCGACGCCGATCAAACCCGTCAAGGACTGGGGGTCGGAAGCCGCCGAATGTGCGTTGGCCTGGCGCATCACGAAGAACGACGCCTATCTGCAGAAGGCGAAGAAGATGATCGCCGAGAGCGCGGCGGCCTACCACGAGTCCTATCGCAATGGCAGAGAAGTCAATTGGTATTCGACACGCCGCATTCTCGCGCTGTGCGCCTACGACTGGATCTACGAAGCGCTGACGGTCGAGGAGCGCCGTTCCCTGATCGTTTCGCTCGTCGAGCACGTCCGGGAGACGCTGAATCCACCCCGGAAAATTGTCCGCCGCAACAACGGCGGCATCACCACGGGCTTCTACGGTGTCGCGAGTCTGCCGTGGTATGCGGGTCTTGCGGCGGCCGGAGATGGATTCTGCGACGAGGCGGCGGCGAAGCTGCTCGCGATTGGGTATGAGCGGGGCATGGCGCTGCTCAAATACCGCGATGAAGGGGCGGGGGATGACGGCGCGCTGTCCTCGGCGACGCCGGGTTACTGCATGGGCGCCTATCCATACGCCCACTTCAACTTCCTGCATACGGCGATGTCCGCGATGGGCCTCGATCTCGCGAAGGACTATCCGCGTCTCGCGCTCTTTCCGAACTGGATCTACTGGTCGTGGATTCCGAACGCGGCCGATCCGACGAAGCCGCTGTATTCGGGATTTGGCGACACGCAGCACGGACAGAACGAGTTGCCGACCTGGAGACTGTACGAACACATGACGCAATACGTCCATTTCTTCGGCGAGGCGAATCCTGCCGCGGCGCGTCTGGCCGCGTCCTTGCGTGCACGGTCTCCCAAGTGCGACCTTGGCGTCGAGTGGCCCGTCTATCCGTTCCTGCTGGGGACGCGTCCGATGGCGGAGCCGTTCCCGGCCGAGACGCTGGAGAAGCTGCCGCTCAAGGCACGTCATTTCGAGACGCTCGGCCAGATTCTCATGCGTAGCGGGTGGACGCCCGATTCGACCTACTGCACCTTCACGGCGGGGGCGAAACTGCACCAGCACAAGCATCACGACGAGAACAACTTCGTCATCTACCGCAAAGACTTCCTGGCGCTGGATTCGGGGACGCGTGGCATCGAGACGGACTGGAATCTCAAATATTACTACGCCCAGACCGTGGCGCACAACTGCGTGCTGATCCATCGTCCAGACGAGCCGCTGCCGGCCTACTGGGGACCGCGCTACAACGGTCTGGAGGGGAAGGTCAACTATGGCGGACAGTACAACGACGTGATGGCGACGGTGCTCGCCTTCGAGACGGACGCCAGCTACACCTATGTCGCGTCGGACGCGACGAAGTGCTACGGCAAGAAGTGCACGGAGTCCATCCGGCAGTTCATCCATCTGCAGCCCGACGTTTTCGTGGTCTACGACCGTGTGGGAGCTGCGGTGGCGTCGGACCGCAAGGCCTGGCTTCTGCATACGCAGAACGAGCCGGTTGTCGAGGGAACCTCGCTGCGGGCGGATTGCGGGAAGGGGCGTCTCTTCTGCGAAACGGTGTTTCCGGAGGGCGCCAAGCTCGAGAAGATTGGCGGTCCCGAGAAGCGGTTCTGGTCGGCCGGCAAGAACTGGGAAGTCGATCAGCGCTATCTGGCGAGCGCGGAACGTCAGGCGCAGCGCACGGGTCGTGGTCCGTATTTCGGCAACTGGCGTCTGGAGGTTTCTCCGGCGGTCGCCACCGAGAACGACCGCTTTCTGCATGTTCTGACGGCCGCCGACGTCGAGCAGCCGAAAGGCGCCCAGACGCGTCGTCTGCGGGATGACACACGCGATGGCGTGGCGATCATCGTGCCGGAAATCGTTCGGGAGAACGTGAAGGGGCGTCTTGAGGCGTCCGTCTGGTTCAACCGCTCGGGGATGGTTGGCGGTGAGATCGAAGTTGTCTTTACGCCCGTGGACGGATCGATACCGCAGCGTGTCCGTCGGGCTTTGTCGCAAACTGTCCTTCCGCAGGAGGGACTCGCAGAGGAGAGTCTGAAATGAAGAGACGTGAATTTCTGGCGGCGGCCGCGGGGCTGCCGATGCTGGCGGGGGCCGTGCCTGCGGAGCCGCAGATCAAGGCGCCGCGCTTTGCGCCGTATCGCAACGACAAACTCGAGCCACGGGCGGACTTCTGGAAGGTGCGTCCGCAGGAGATCATCGAGCGGTGTCGCACGGTGAAGAAGGGGCGTGCGGAGATTATCGCCCATACGCCGCTCGGGTACCCGATCTATGCGGTGTTCTATGGCGATTTCAACGAGCCGCCACCGCAGACGAACTGGTCGGCGGGTTCGTCCTCCACGACCTGGCGCAACTTCACGGGCGACCGCAAGGATGGCAAGCAGACGTTTCTGTTCGTCGCGGGCGTGCACGGTGCCGAGGCGGAGACCGTCGCGGGCGCCATGAACGTGATCCAGTTGCTGGAGACGGGTCGCGACTACCGCGGCAAGGAGGATCCCGTGCTCGTGGACCTCGTCTCGAAGTACCGCTTCATCATCGTGCCGTGCGGCAACATGGACGGCCGCTCAATTTCGCCCGACCATCTGCGCGGTCTCGACTTTCACGACTTTCGCGTGGCGTCGCAGGGCGCCTGGAAGGACCAGGCCCTGGTCGGTTGGCGGGGCAGCAAGGCCTGGTTCCCGCTGCCGCTCGACCGCGTCGCCTATCCGGGCGGCTATCCGAACGCGGACGGCTACAATATCATGCACGACGCGGCGCCGGGCGACATCCGCACGGCCGAGGCGCGGGCGCTTCTGAAGCTGGCTGCGCGGTGGCGCGTGGATGCCGTGCTGAACGGGCACTCCTACGAATACGCGCCGTCGATTCTGCCGCCGAGTTCGCTTGATCTCGCGGAGAAGGCCGAGCGGGGGCTTGACATCCGGCTGCGCGTCAACCAGGCGATCTACAAGGCGGGGCTCACGCCGCGCGTGCCGACCCGGGGCGAGGCGCGTCCGAGCCATAATCTCAATACGATGTTCTCGCTCTCCTCGGGCGCATTGGCGTTGACGCTGGAAAGTTCGGTCTCCTTCGATCGTCCAATGAAGCCGCCGAAGGTGCAGCCGACGCGGTCCTACACGTTCGAGGAATTGATGAAACCGACATTCATCGCCCTCCGCGAGTATCTCGCCGACGGTCTGGAGCGCCCGTTCCTCAACCGCGGCGACGACAAAGTCAAGCCCGACTGACGAGGGGGGCTGCGATTGACTTCATATGGGGAATTTGGGATAATTCCCCGCATGAAGTCAGTTTTGAAGTTTTTGATGGGCGTTTGCGTGGTGTCTCCGATGGAGATGCCGGCGCAGGCGTTGGGGGCTTCTTCTGATTCCCCTGCACCGATTAAGGTCGAGTGTCGGCAGAACGGACCGAAGGCGAAGTGGAAGAGCTATGACGCGGTGACCGTGGACCGTATTCCCGGCTTCGTCGTCGGGGCCGAACCAGAGACCGACGTCTATGGCGGTTGGAAAGTGCGTGGGGTGGAGAATCCAACGGGCTTCTTCACGGTTCGCAAGATCGATTCCCGCTGGTGGCTGATCGATCCGCTCGGCAATCTCTTTCTTGCGAAGAGCGTTGCCTGTCTGACGCCGGGGCGTTCAAAACGTCAGAAACAGCTTCTGACGTCCCGTTTCGGCACGGTCGAGAAATGGGCGGATGAGGAGATGAAGTTCGTTCGCGAATCTGGTTTCAATTCCCTGGGAGCCTGGTCTGCCGTGGAGACCATCCGCAAAAATCCAGATCGCCTACCTTATACGGTGATTCTGAGTCCGCTCTCGGTCTACAATCGCCAATTGCGGAAGGCCGGGACGGAGGCGGAGGGCTTCGTCAAGACGGACTGGGCGGGTTGCCCGTATGACTTCCCCTATGTCTTCGACCCGGAATTCGAGAGGGTTGCCGAAGAGGTCCTCGCCGACGCCAAGAAGACGGCCGACGACCCTAGGTTGATCGGCTACTTCCTCGGCAACGAGATCCCCTGGCTCGACACCGCGCTGAAGACGGCCTTGACGAAGATGCCCGAGGGACATCGGAACCGGCGTGTGGCGCAGGAGTGGCTTGACCGCGAGAAGGGGCGGGCGGGATGCACGGCCGAGGACATCACGTCCGAGGACGGCAAGAAGTTCGCCGCCTACTGCCATGAGACCTACCTCCAGAAGGCAATCCGAATCCTGCGAAAGCACGATCCGAACCACATGGTGCTTGGGACTCGGCTCTGCCGCTGGAAGCACGAACTCGCCAACGACCATCTGCTCAAGGTCGCCGGAAAGTACGTGGACGTGGTGTCCATCAACCACTATTCCCACTGGCAGCCCGATCAGGAGACGATGCTGCGCTGGGAACGGGCATCGGGGAAGCCGTTCATGGTCACGGAGTTCTACACGAAGGGCGAGGATTCCGGACTCCCCAACAAGACCGGCGCGGGATGGCTGGTCCACACGCAGAACGACCGCGGGGGCTTCTACGAAAATTTCGTGAACGAGCTTCTCAAGGGCGGGGGCTGCGTAGGGTGGCACTGGTTCAAGTACATGGACAACGACCCCACCGACCTGAACGCGGATCCGTCCAACCGCGATTCGAACAAGGGGATGGTGACGTGGGACTATCAGCGCTACGAGCCACTGCTCGAGCATATGCGGAAACTCAACGGCGCGGTCTATCAGCTCACGCGTTTCCATGATCGGACGAAGTGACGACGGATGTCAACGAGAGGAGTGGACAAGATGAAGAACATGATTGCCTCGATTTCGATGCTGGCGGCAGCAGGCCTCTGGGCTGACGTGGTGACAAACGACTACTTTGGCGACATCAGTTCGCCGACGACGCTCAACGGCGTCACGAACATCATCGCGAAGTCGGGGACCATCAACGTGACGGCCAATCTCACGCTTGACAACAAGACCTTCCTCTGGTTGCAGGGGGACAAGCCAACTGGGTGGTTGAATCTGGCGCCGACCGCGAACGACGTGACACTCGAGATCAAGAACGGTTCGGGACTTTACCTCGCCTATCGCTACTCCTGCGACGGCAACAACGCGAATACGGACTGGGCCAAGGTCGGCATCGACCAGTTGAACAAGAACGAAATCGCCGGCTACTACAATGCGCGTCTCGGCGTGGAGGGCGGTGCGCCCGGTTCGACGGGCCGTGTGAAGATCCTGCCGCAGAAGACACCGGCCTTCGGCTACAACGCCATTAGTCCGTTCTGGCCGCGCTATCTCTACATCGAGAATTCGGTTTCGCCCGATTCCTCGTCCGGCATGATCGACTTCGTCGAGATTCCGAAGGACGTGACGCTCGACATCGGCCACATCATCCAACGTTCAACCGCCTTTCCCGCACGTGTCCAGTTCAAGGGCGGTAGTCTCCGCCGCAACAATGCGTGTCGCGCCGGAAAATCGAACCTCGCTCCGCAGGCGGGCACGACGCTGATCCTGCAAGGCGTGGGGGGAAGCGACGTCTGGCTGAGGTCGCAGTTCTCCGACCCCAACCAGCTGACGCAGCGAGAAGGCGGCGCTGTCCGCTTCATCGGTACGAACGTCAAATTGCAGTACACGGGCAACACGCCCACTGGAAGTGGACGCAACTACTACCCCTGGCAGCTCGCCGCCGCCGACCACGTTTCCTGGGAGCACACGGGCACGCTGACGCTCTCGGACACGACGTGGCTGCAGGTCCACGATGACGACCTGTTGCCGCACGGTGCTGGAAAGGGCGGACTCAACTTCGGCTCGAACTCCTATTCCGAGTCGACCGCCCGCTCGTCGGTCACCTATTCCGCGCTCGATCTGAACGGTACGCGCCAGATGGTCAACGGCGTGACGAGCGGGAGCACCGAATCCTGGCGCATCGGCGTCATCACCAACACCCATGCCACGGCGAAGGGCTCGCTTGTGCTCGGTACGGACGACCTGCCGGGGCAGTTCACGGCCAAGGCAACGGCGAACGTCGTGATCGAGAAGGTTGGCTCTGGGGGGCTCACCATCACGAAGGCCTCGGGTGAGCAGTTGGATGTCAAGGCCGGCATGGTGATGTTTGGTCTGGACAGCGTTTTCACGAACGTGACCGCCGAGGCGGGTACTACATTGTCGGGGGCGCTAGAGGTTCGTTCCTCCCTCGCGGCGGGAACGGATGTCGAGGCGGGGGCGCTGAATCTCGCGTTGGACGCTGGCGCGACAATCTCCTGCATGGGCCGTCTCGAGGTCTTCAACCTTGCCGTTGCTGGTACGCCTGTTGTCCCAGACATCTATGAGGCGGCGACGACGGACTGGCTGGCCGAGGGCACGGTCGTCGTCCTGCGCCGTGCGGGTGACGGCATTGCCGACATCGCGTGGACGGGCCTTGGGGAAACCGAAAGCACATCGCTGGCCGCCAACTGGTCCGACGGCAAGGGCGCATTCACGGTGCCGCGTGGACGGCCTGTCTTCGCCACGGACGGTGTGCAGGCCGTGCTGGACAGCGGTGTTTCTCATTTCATGGGCATGAAGTTCGACGCGATCGGCGACTTTGCCGTCGTGACGAATGGTCCGGCGGACGCCATCAACCTCTATGGATCACTCGACGTGGCGATTCCCAATGAAAACGCGGCGCGTACCTATACGGTGGCCGCGCCGGTCAAACTCTATGCGGATCAGGTCGTGACGCTGACGACGAACATGTCGGTGCAGCTTTCGGGAGGTCTCTCGTCCTCCGCTGGTTTCGGCATCACGCTGCAGGGTGTGCAGAACACGGCCTCCGGCATGATGTTCGACTTTTCGGACGGCACGGCGACGGCGGATGACAAGCAGCGGTCCGGGGGCGAGCTGATACTTGAGAACGCGCGGATCTCGGGTCCGATCACCCATCGGAAGGGTGGTGGCTGGCTCGTCCTGCGCGGCGATGTCGGCAATCCCGGCGACACCTCTGTGCTCGATCTCGACTATGTACGCTATCGCAACAACAAGAACACGTCGGATGGACTCATGTTCGGCGGCCTGACGCGTCTCGAGAACGCGACCATCTGGAAACCGGTCAGCATCTCCGGACAGGGACAGGTGGGTGGCATTGCGGACCGCTGGTTTGTCGCCGCGCCGAACACGACTAATGTCTTCAAGGAGCTCGTCACATGTGGACCCTCCACGGCGCTCGTCGGGCAGAAGTATACGCGGCTGGTCTACGAGAAGGGCGTCTATGTGAGTGGCGGTGGCTTCAATCCGCGTTCGCTTAATACGTCCTCCGCCGCCGATGCTGCGACCCACGTCTTCAACGGTCCGGTCCGAATGGATTCGACAAGCCGTCAGCTGTGTCCGAACTCGGAGGCCCGGCTCGTCTTCAACAGCACGGGCAACTATTCGAAGCTCTTCGTCCAGTCGCAGCACGCGGTCTTTGAGTTCAATGTCGACAATGCCTGGGATAATACGGGGTTCATCCTGGATGGCGACCGGGCACGGCTTGAACTCGGCACGACGCACCAGAAGTTGCCGTGGTTGATCAGCGGAATGATCAACAATACGAATCCGCAGTGGTTTGCGGACAACACGGCAAAGCGGGTCCGCGGTACGGTGAATGGCGACTATCCGGCTGCGCTCGAGATCACATGGGGCGCGCCGACGGAATCCGCCTGCTCGGTGACGAACTGCGGCGTGAAGTTCACGGGCTGGGTGAAGCTCGAGAAGAGCGGCGACGGCTTCCTCGAAATGCTGCCGTTGGCGCATACGTCCTTTGGCGACGTCGAGGTCTCGGGCGGTACGCTCGCGTTTGATGCGGGCGCTTCGTGGCGGAACGGAACAAATGTGACGGTGAAGGGGACGGGAACACTGAAGCTCGGTTCGGGCAATACCTTCCAGGATTTCTGCACTGTCTATGCCGAGGGCGAGAACTGGACACTCGATCTCACGGGCAATCAGAAAGCCTTCCAGCTCGTCGTCGACGGTCGCAAGATGCCTGGTGGAACCTACTCCGCGGTCACGCTTCCTGAAACGCATCCTCTTAAGGCGCGTTTCGCCGGGACGGGCGCTCTCGTCGTCCGCGAGGCGGGAACGGTGTTGATTCTCCGCTAAAGACAGAGGGGGCATAAATGAAGTCTGTCTACGGATTGCTGGCATTCATCACCGTGTGCCAGCTTGGTGTGTTCGGTCGGGACACTCAGGGATGGTTCAATGACGCCGTCATCGCAGAGGCCAAGGAGGCTACTTCATTTGACGCTCTCGCGAAGCGTGGCGTGACGGCTGTCGTCTTCAAGGATGGCAAAGAGGGAACGCCCGATGCCGCCGCATTCGTCAGGGCGGCCCATGCAGCTGGCCTCAAGGCGCTCATCCCGATTGGCTTCGCGCCGGAGGTCAAGGACAGGTATGCCCACACCGTTACCAATCTCCTGCCGCGCATTGTCGCCTCGGAGGCTGATGGCTGGGTTGCGAAAGGGTCGATGTCCGGTCAACTGGAACATTGGGAATTTGTGCGGGACGGTATTGAGAAACTGCGTCCGAGCGCGGTGTTTGTCTCCGACGGATCGCGCCTTGGCAATCAGGTGAAGGCGTTCGACGCCGACTACGCGCCGCCGTGGTTCGGAACCCTGGATCCCGTTCTGAAGGGAAAGAAGCCCGTTTCCGAACTCGTCGGTCTGTGGTCCTTCATGCGGAAGAATCGTCCGGAGGGGGCTCGCTTCCTGCGGAGCTGTCCGCATTGGTCGGCGGCACCGATCGCCTTCGCGATGTGCCTGGATGGCGTGCCGCTGTTCACGCCTGGCCAGGCACTGGCCTCCTGTAGTTCCGCAGTTCTGCCCAAGCTGGCTGCGCTCCGCACCGAATCTACCGCGTTCCGTACGGGGGAGCTTATCTGGCTTGACAACAATCAACCGGAGAAGGTGGCATCCTTCGTGCGGACGGGGACGGACGGGCGGTCATTCGTCTGTGTGTTCAATCTCCGCAGGGAAGCCGTAACGGCAAAAGTTTCGCTTCCATTCGAAATGTCACAGGAGGCGATCCTCTCCGAAGCCTGCACGTTCGCTTCCGGCACCTATGCGTTTTCTGGACTGGGCTATGACATCCGCGAGCGGCCCGTCGTGGAACGTGCGGGCCCACTTCAACGTGCGTTGGAGGCCGCTAAGACGGCCAAGCCGCTTGAAAAGCGGAAGGTCGACTACAGTCGCTCCCGAGAATGGAAGACGCAGCCTGCGCCCGACTATCTGAAGGGAGCCGTCATGTATCAGCTGTTCCTGCGGATGTTCACGCCGGAGGGAACGCTCAAGGCCGCCGAGGCGCGGCTCCCGTTTGTGAAGTCGCTTGGTACGGACATCATCTATCTCTGTCCCGTCGCCAAGGCGGACCGCGGTACGGATCCCACATTCTGGAGCGCGCGGCAGAAGCAGAGCCGTTTCGGCAATCCCTGCAATCCCTATCGCATTGAAGACTATTTCGCCGTGGATTCAGAATACGGGACCGAGCAGGACCTCAAGGACTTTGTCGCCGCGGCCCATCAGCTCGGCATGAAGGTCTACTTCGATCTGGTCTACTACCACTGTGGGCCGAACGCCGTCTTTCTGAAGAATCATCCCGATTGGGTGCTCCGTAAGTCCGATGGTTCTTTTGAACTGGGCGAATGGGCCTTCCCGCGCCTCGACATTCAGAATACGGCGGTTCGCGAATATCTCTACGAGAACATGAGATGGTACCTGACGGAATTCGACTGCGACGGATTCCGCTGCGACGTGGGCGACATGGTTCCGCTTGGGTTCCGCGAGGAGGCCCATCGTCGGAACAGGCAGGTCAAGCCGGATGTCGTGATGATGTGCGAAGGCGACTCGACGGTGGACCAGGTCGAGGCATTCGAACTTAACTACGCATTTCCGATGCAGCGGGCGATCGGAGACTTCCTGCGTGGCCGTGGATCGGCGACGAATCTCTCCGTGGCCTGTGTCGCCCGCGAGGCGAAGGCGCCAAAGGGATACCGCTGGATGCGGTGCTTCCAGAACCACGACTATGCCAACTGTGCGCCGGGAGAGGATCGCTGGGAGAAGAAGTATGGTCTTGACCTGAATGACGGACTTCTGGCGACGATCTACACCTTGGACGGCGTACCGATGCTCTACAACGGACAGGAGGTTGCCGACACGGCTCCGCATTCCATCTGGTCCAATCGGTTCCACGGGAAATGGTGTATCGACTGGTCTGCGGCGATGACGCCTGCAGGAGAGCACAGACGTATGTTCATCCAGTCTTTGGCGAAAATCCGCCATGAACATCCCTCGTTCTTCGACGCGCCGACTATCTGGGTTGAAACGCCGTATCCGGACGACGTCTATGCCTTCCAGCGCCCTCTGGCCGACGGTACGACTTGGACAACAGCCGTGAACATCTCTGCCCAGAATCGGGAATTTCGGATCCCCGCAGGTTCCGCGGCGCGGCTGGCCGGACCTGGCGCAACGCTGGACATGGCTTCGGGACGTCTTGTTCTGCCGGCGCGGAGTTGGTTGATCGCGGCGAATGGTCCGTGCCCGCTCATTCGTCTGCCGCATGTCGGCAAGACGCTGGAAGCGTGGTTTCATCCCACGTATGCGAGCGCCCATGCGCCCCAGACGACCTCGGCGCGCGCGGTTCCGGATTTCCTGCGGACAAGCGTAATGTACCAGCTCTTCACGCGGATGTTCACGCCGGAAGGGACGTTCAACGCCGCGCGGGCGAAACTCCCCGAATTGAAGGACCTGGGCATCGACATCATCTACCTGACACCGCATCAGCTCTCGGACGACGATGCCAATCCGAAGTACTGGAGTGGACGCCAGAAGGCCTGCAAACTGGGGAATCCGAAGAATCCCTACCGGCAGAAGGACTATTTCGCCGTCGATCCCGAATATGGCACGAAGGAGGATCTGCAGGCGTTTGTGTCTGAGGCACATCGTCTCGGGATGAAGGTGATGTTCGATCTCGTCTACTTCCACTGCGGGCCTACCGCGGTTTTTCTAAAGGAGCATCCCGAGTACATCGTCCGAAATCCAGATGGTACGCCCAAACTGGGCGAGTGGGCGTTCCCGGAGATGGACATCGCAAAGCCTGCGGTCCGCGAATACCTCTACGCAAATATGCTGAGCTTCATCCGCGACTATGACGTGGACGGTTTCCGCTGCGATGTGGCGGATATGCTCCCCGTCGACTTCTGGGAGGAGGGTGCCCGTCGCTGCCGAGCCATCAAGCCCGGTTTCTTCCTGATGTGTGAAGGCTTGAAGGGCGACGACCAGATTTCGGCCTTTGATCTCTCGTATGGTTTCTACACGCAGTGGACGCTGGTCGATCTACTCGCCGGAAAGGCCACGGCGGATCTGCTTGAGAAGGCCTGGCGGGCGCAGCGCCGCGACTATCCGCAGAATTTCCACTGGATGCGGTGTTTCGAGAACCACGACTTCGCGAACGTGAATCCTGGGCAGAAACGCAAGGAGGAACTGTATGGTCCCGCACGAAATGCGGCCATGCTGGCGACGTGCTTCCTGCTGGATGGCGTGCCGATGCTCTACAACGGACAGGAGATTGCGGATGCCGCCCCGCATTCCATCTATGCGAACCGCGATCATGGCAGATGGTGCATCGACTGGTCACGTGCTTCGGATGAGGCGGCACGGGAACGCCGTGCGCTCATCAAGCGCCTGACGGATCTGCGCCATCGGAATCCTGCGCTTTTCGATGCGCCGGTCATCTGGCATACAATGGCGGATTCTGCAAAAGTTTTCGCCTTTTCGCGGACGTTGCCTGGGGAAAACACTCTTCGGCTGGCCGTCAACATGTCCAAAGAAGAGGTTACGGTCTCCCTTTCTGGGGGCGATTCCTTCACATTATCGCCAAATGGATTTGAAATTCGTGAGGAATGAAAAAACTACGACGGTGCCGTTGGGAGGGAGGTGGACACCGTCGTAGCTGCAGATAGTATAGCATTTTTAATCGGCCCCAATTGTCTAGAGATTGTAAAAAAATCAAAAAAATCAAACCGAGTCAACACTGCATAATTGTGGAATCCCAGGTAATGCAAAAAGGAAGACGACTTGTTGTTTTGGATGCCCTGCGTGCGATCGCGGGACTCACCGTCCCGCTATTTCACATCTGCGAGGCGTTCTACGGGCGTCCGGGTGAACGCATTGAATCATATTGTGGTCATGGTTATCTGGCGGTTGAGTTTTTTCTCATTTTGATGGGGTATATGCTCGGTTTTGCCTATGATGGCAGATGGCAGAAGGACATGGGACTGGGCGGATTCTTCAAGCGGCGTCTTGTCCGGCTTCATCCATTGGTCGTTTCCGGCGTTGCGCTTGGACTGCTTGTCGCCCTTGTGCAGACCTTTGTTGGCATTCCGTGGATCGGGTGGTTCAAGAACTGGACGCCGATGGAGCTATGTGGGTATTCTCTCTGGGCTGCCACGATGGTTCCAGTTTTCACCCAAGGGCTGTTGAATCCCTTCAATGCCTGTTCCTGGACGCTTTACTACGAGTACGCCGCCAACATCCTCTATGCGCTGATCTTCCGGCATCTCAACAAGAAGGTGCTCGGTGCGTGCGTGGGCGTTGCGTTGTTCTTCTGGCTTTCCTATGTTTTCCACTGGAATCTGAATTCGCTCTTCGGCGTCAAGTTCGAGCTTCTCGATCGCATCGCCGGCATCAAGAACTGTTCCATCGTTGGAGGGTGGTCCACGAAATCAGACCATGTCTACTGCGGGTTCGTCCGGCTGGCGTTGCCGTTCCTCTGGGGACTTCTGCTGTCGAGGTTCGGCTGGAGAATCAAGCCGAGTCTTTCGCTGCGGAAAGGCCATCGGAAGATTGAATTCCCGCAGGTGGCCTTCTGGGGGGCCGTGGCGATTTTCGTCGCCATTCTCTATACGCCCACGTCCTACAGGCTTGGAGGTCCGGGGCATCTCTGGGTGAATGGCGTCTTTGAACTGCTCGCGATCACGGTGGTCTTCCCGTTGCTGTTGCTGCTGGGCGTCGGCGTGGGCACGTCGAATGAGGGGAAAGTCGCGAAAACCTGCGTGTTCTTCGCGGAGCTCTCCTATCCGCTCTATATGTCCCACTATCCGTTGATGGCCATCCTCGGGTGGTGGGCGCGCACTTATTCCGGAGACTGTTCGATGACCGTCGTCGTCTCCGTGCAGATCGTGGTCTATCTGGCGTTGATCGGCTTCGCGTCTCTCGTCATGAGGTTCTGGGATCGTCCGATGCAGAGGCTTCTGGGAGGGGTGAAGGCATCGTCTGGAGAGGCAACGCAGGCTTGACGCGTCTGAAGTTTAAAGTGTATAATCGTTGGAATTACCCCATTTTTTGAGGGGCTCAATGTAGCGAAGTCCTGTAAATAAAG
>JAUNMP010000308.1 GCA_030537465.1 bacterium | reverse complement strand
TTTTTCATGGCCGAGATTTTACCAAAAACACGGCCAACAGGGAAGCGGCAAAGAGTAGGAGGAGCGGGAGATCACCGATGCGGGAATAGGGCGTCAAGGTGGGATTGGCGACCACGGGAACGGTCTCCACCATCGTTCCCGGAGAATCAACGAGCATCTGTCCTTCGCCGTCCTCGAGCCAGCGGGCCTGTCCAGACGGATAGATGATGCCCGTCACGCCCGAATTACCCACTCGGATTACAGGGACACCCGTCTCAATCGCCCGAAGAACAGCCTGCCAAGCATGCTGCACCGTCTCCTGCGAATACGAAAACCAGCTATCGTTCGTGATGAGCACAATGGCCTGGGCACCAAGCTGGGCCGCCTTGCGGGCAAGGGACGGATCGGTGTCCTCAAAGCAGATCAGCGGCGCAATCCGGACAGACGTCCCGCCCGGACGATTCAGCGTGAGCTCCAGCGTCTTCGCCTCGCCCGGCCAGATGGAGAGTCCAATGGGCGAAAGCTTCTGCAGCACTGGAATCCACTTGTCGAACGGGATGAATTCGCCAAACGGCACCAAGTGCTGCTTCCCGTAGACCTGAATCTGGACGTTTGTGGATGTGGGCGTGTAGAGCCCCGCGCCATTCCAGCAACGACGCTCCGCCCCCTTCTCCGCATCGACCTGATACCACCAGTCCCCCCCCGCCAGCAGCGAGGCTCCTCCCGTCATGCGAGAGAAGTAGAGCGCCGCATGTCGTGCCCCGTCACTGCCGAGATGCCCGAACTCGGCCATGGCGCTCTCCGCCCAGACAACTAGATCCGGACGCGCCACCGTTGCCGTCGTCAGCAGGTTCCCGAAGGTCTCATAGGGGTCCTGCTCGCGGTCCCGCTGCGAGAAGACGCACGGCGCATTCCGCTGGACGAGAGCGACGCGGACGGGGATGACATCCCCGGACTGATGTCGAGAGGCATTCGCCAGCCAGAAACACAGCAGAACGAATCCCAGCGGCACCGCCGTCTCGAACATCCGCCGCCACCGGCCAACCGATCCCATCCGCCACGTATCCAAGCGCTCGGCAAAGCACAACCTGGAACCTGAAACCTGCAAACCTGCAACTGGTTCGGGAACCATCTGCGCCAGTATGCGACAGGCAAGCGTCGCGAAAACGCCGTTCAGCATCACCACGAGCGCGCTCACGAGATAAACGCCCCCCAGGCGCGCCGGGGCCGCCAGCGAGGGGATCTGCCCCACGGCCGTCCCCAGGAAATTCCAGGCGAAGCCTGTGAACAGCCACCCCCTGAGCCACTCCAGCCCCACCCAGAGGATGGGTTCCGTCACCAGTGCCCACTTTCCCAGTCGCCGCCAGGCCCGGGCGTTGAGCCAACCGAAGACAGCGAAGTAGGCGGAGCAAAGCGCCGCAAGCCCCGTCCATCCCAGGATGACAAGAGGAAGAGGGCCATTGTTCTTCGAAATGGCCGGCATCCACGACAGCGTGCCGAACCAGAAGAGAAAGCCCCCCAGGAACCACATCGCGGCGGACTTCCGCTCCGAGCTCAGGCGCGAAAGCGCCAGCAGCGGCGTCAGCGCGAACGCAACGGCGCAGACCTCACCCATGGGCGGGAAGACCGCCCACAAAAGCAGCGCCGTGAGAAAAGCTGGGACGAACTGAAGAAGGCGTTTCACGTTCAAGGTTCCAGGTTCAAAGTTCCAAGTTCCGAGTTCAAGGTTCAAAGTTCAAAGTTTCAGGAGAGTGCAAGCCACACGCGGAGGAGTTCGGATACGCTCCAGGCCTGGGCACGGCAGCCCTTCTGGGCATGCGGCGCGTCGCCGTCCGCGTTCTCGGAGACATGGCAGACGCAGCCCGCATTGAGATTCTCGACCGCGGAGGCGAGCAGCGAACGCGCCGTCTCCTTCGAGGCGAGCCCCGCCTTCACCAACGCCTCCGCATACATCGGGAACGGCCACGCCCAAACGGTGCCGTTGTGGTAGGCGGGCTTGCGCGACGTATCCTCGTCGCCCGCGTAGACGCCACGGTAGCGGCCGTCTCCCGACACAAGCGACCGCACGCCGCCGGGGATGACAAGCGGCGCACAGGCGCGCACGATGGACCGGACGATCTCCTGATTGTTCGATTTTTTGATTGAATCGAGCACGCCGAGGGAGACGACAAAAAGCTGGTTGGGACGCACGCCCCAGTCCGGACGCGCCTGCGCCGCCGATTCACCGTTCGGCGCATCGAGGCAGTCCGCAAGGCCCTCACGCCCTGCGGCGGAGAAATACTTCACGAGCGACGCGGTCGCCTGATCGGCGAGCGCATTCCATTTCTTCCCGCCCAGGTAGCGCAGCGCGGCGATCCAGAGCGCCTGGATCTCCACTGGATAGCCCATACGCGGTGTGCAGGCAGGATAGTTTGTGTCCATCCAGGTGAAGTGCGAGGGAGACCAGACGAGCCCCGACTCGGCGTCCACGTGGATGCCGTTCGGCGTGCCCTTCACGTAATTCGCGACGATCGACTCGGCGACGGGACGGAACTTCTCCGCCTTCTTGCCGAGCACGGCGAGCGTCCGGATGAACCAGAGCGGCGCATCCACCGTGTCGCGGTTGCCCGCGGTCTCGCCGTAGATGATGTTCGGCAACGTGCCGTTCTCCTCAAAACGCGCAAACGCCTCGACAATCGCAAGGGCCTCCTTCCCGAAACCTCCAGGAATGGCGCCCTGCAGGAAGATGAACGTGTCGCGTCCCCAATCCAGGAACCAGGGATAGCCAGCGATCACGGTCTTGACGTCGTCGCGCTTCACGATGAAGAGCTTCAGGGCCTCGCGCAACGTCGCGTCAAACGGAACTGTGAGGGCTGTCGTCACGACGGGTTCGCCCCTCTCGGACGTGAGCCGTTTTGCCTCCTTCTCGTCGAAGGCCGCCACGCGGATGTCCGAGACGTAGAAAGCCTCAATCGCAGCCTCATCTGCGATGCCCATGGGACAGGAAATCCACCCGGGAGAATAGAGGTCACCACAGCCATCCTGTCCGCGCGCGGCCTCCTCCGCATGGGAGACGCAGTAGGACCATTCTCCCTCGGGGTGGAACGCGCCGCTGGAGACATGCATCACGAGCTGCTCGTTCTTCCCATAGGGTGCAAAGGCGAAGCCTGATTCGTCCAGCACGCGCGTCGCACCCGCAAAGGCATTCTCGACGGCACCCTGCGCCTTGGTGGTGCCATGAAAGCTCCGCCACTCTAGGTCTGGACGGAAGACCAGCGTCACTGGCGAACCGACCTCCGCCTCTCCCGCAGGCACGCGGCGGACCTGCAATTTCGCAGTTCCCGTCCCGTCCTGCGCAAGAAACAGGCAGAAGACGAACTTCGCCACACTCCCGAGTCCGCACGGCACGGTGAAAAACCATTCGGCTTTGCGCCCCGCGGGATCCGCGCGGAAGTGGTCGATGCAGTCGACGTTGATCTCGCGCGAATAGCCCTCATGCTGCAGCCAGCAGCGGCAACGCGTCCAGAGCGTCAGGCGGTCCGCCGGCACATGCGGATTCGGATTCGCCGCAAAGAGCGCGTCGTACTGGCTGCGCACCTCCCCCCAGGCCAGCTTCACGCGGCTCGCCGCACCTGCACCGTCCGAAAGAATCGTCTCCAGCAAACCTCCCGGACCCGGATGCACAAGGTTGCGCCGAATCTCGTCGCCCGTGTAGACGAGCTTCACACGCGCCTGGTCAGCGGGTGGCAGCAGCAGCACGCGCGCCTGCCGCCGGTCGACACCACCCGGCGCGTACACGGAGATGATGAGCTCGCGGACATTCGCATGCGTTCCATCACCGACATAGGCGGGCAGATGGAGGATTGTCTGATTGTTTGATTGGGGATTGACGGAATGATCTACGGAGGTGGCAGGGACACTCCGCTCAACGGCCAGGGTCCGTTCACCATCGTTCACGCGCACACGGAACGGATGCGGCGCCACCACCTTCAGTGCGCAGCCCGCCGGCACGCACACGTCGCGCGTCGCATCCTCGGGATAGTTCCAAACGACGACCGCGGGCGCGGAATCCTGAACCTGGAACATGGAACTTTGAACATTGAACCTGGGACCTGGAACCTGGGACTTTGAACTTTCCACCTTCTCCAGACTGACGACCCGCACTTCGCCTGGTTCAAGCCAGAGACCGTCCTCGACATGCACGCGGCGTTCGGCCAGCAGGTCGAAGGAATCGCTCGACGACGGAAACGCCGCCGGATCCCAGTGGGCGGCGACGCCACGCCCGCAGTCGAGATTGGCGAGGATGAGCGTCGATCCCCGCGTGACGGCGAGGAAGTTGCCGTCGCCGCGCTCGACCAGCGAAATGGGCTCGTTGCCGACGAAGTCAGGATGATGCGTGATGAGGTGGTTCAACTTCGCGATGAAGTCTACCAAGTTGTCGGAAGAACCCCAGTTGAGGTCGTTCTTCCCGTGGACGTCGATCTTCTCGGTCGCGTACCATT
>JAUNMP010000048.1 GCA_030537465.1 bacterium | reverse complement strand
CCACAAAAACGGAACGGAACGGACGCATGGCAGGTTTGTCATTGGACGATATGTAAGATTGAGATGGAAAAGAGGACTGCGATGAGACGGATGTTGTGTGTTGCTGCGGCTCTGTGTGCGGCTGTTCTGACGGCGGAATCCACGGACCGGATTTTCCCGTTTCCGATGGAGGGCGAGGGACTGTGGAACCTCTGGGACGGCGGGGCGCGGCGCGAACCGGCCGGTTCGGAGGGATTCCTTCGGACGAAGGGGAATGATTTCGTCGACGGCACGGGAGTGGTTCGCCGCTTCCTCGGCGTCAACCTGTATGGTCCCGCCCAGCTGCCGGAGAAGGACGTGGCAGACCGGACGGCGAAGCTGCTTTCGTGGTGGGGCATCAACGCCGTGCGCCTGATGCCGCAGTACACCTGGCAGCGGCGGGCGGACCAGGATTTCTCCAAGGGCATCGATCCCGAGCTTCTGGACCGCTTCGACTACCTGTTCGCCAAGTTGAAGGAACGCGGCATTTCTGCCACGATGAACCTGCATTCGGCCCGGACGGCGGGCTATCGGTTCAAGGACTTCAAGCAGACGATGAAGGAGAACAAGGGCCTCGACACCTTCGATCCCACCTTCCTCCAGCACCAGAAGGAGTACATCCGCACAATCTTCGACCATGTGAATCCCTATACGGGGCTCGCCTATCGCGACGAGCCCGCGGTGATGAGCTGGGAGATCAACAACGAGTGTTCGCTGCCCATCTGCTGGTTCACGTGGAACCTGTGGGACAAGATGACGCCGCCGTTCCGCGCCGAGTTGACGCGGCAGTTCACCGACTGGCTGAAGGCGAAGTACGGGACGATGGAGGCGCTTCGCGCCGCCTGGCAGATCGAGAAGCCGATGCAGGCGGACTGGATTGCGCCCGAGACGTGGACAAGCGCCGAGGGGTTTGCGAAGGCAAAATGGTACACGGAAGGCTTCGATCGGGGCGGACAGGGACCGCGCGCCTATCGGTTCGAGCCGTCCATCAAGGGCGTCGTCGTCGATGCGGCGTCCGTGCGCAAATTCGCCTTGATCGGCTATCCCCTTGAAAACGGCGACGTGTATACGGTCTCGTTCCGCATCCGTTCGGACAAGCCCACGGCGGCGATACTCAAAGTCGGCCAGCATGGGCGTCCTTATGGCAATCAGGGGGTGCTGAAGGAACTGGCGACGGGTCCCGACTGGCAGGAGGTGCGGGTGCGCGCGGCGGCGCGCGTGACGGATGGAGACAACCGGGTGCAGATCGAGTTCAAGCGCGGGTTCTCCTACGAGATTTCGGGACTCTCCCTGGTGAAGGGCGGCGCGGTCGGGTTGACGGAGACGGAGTCGCTCGAGGCGGGGAACATCGTGCCCCGGGGCGAAGGCTCGCAGGCGCGGGAGCGCGACGTCTCCGCGTTCATCTTCGACGTCGAGGACCGCTACTGGAAGGAGATGGTCCGCTTCGTGAAGGACGAGATGAAGGCGCGGGTTCCGGTGAATGCAGGTACGTTCGACTACGGGGCCGGTTATCCGCAGGCCTACGGCGACTTCATCGACAACCACGTCTACAACGGGGGGCTCGCCAGCTGGCCGGGACGGGCGTGGGATCCGAAGAACTGGTCGTGTAAGAACCGGTCGGTGGTGGCCGCACTGGACGCGGACATCATGCGCGAACTGGGATCGCGCGTCTTCGGCAAGCCCTACACGATCAGCGAGGCGAGCCAGATGCATCAGGCGGCGACGGCGAGCGACTTCTTCCCGATTCTCCTCTCCCTGTCGGCGTTCCAGAACTTCGCCGCTGTCCATGCCTACACCTGGACGCATGCGCAGGACCATTCGTATGGTCCGTACAAGTGGCTCGACATGCACGGCAACGCGAAGTACCTGGCGCACTGGCCGGCGGCACGGAACATGTTCGTGCGCGGCGACGTGAGGAGCGGAGAGACGGAGCCAGCGCGGATCGTCTACGATGTCCGACGCGACGAGGAGCGGGAGGACCTGCATCGGACGGGCTTCACGGCAAAGACGCATGTCCGGCCCGTGGACCCGACCGCCTGCCTGAAGGCGATGACGGGGCGCCGCTACGTCGATTTGCAGCTGGAGGAGGGGGTGCCGGCGGGAACGGCGACGGCGTATGGGGCGCCGCCGAAGACGGAGCGGAAGACCATTTCGTCCACGGGGGAGATCGTCTGGGATGCGACGACGCAAGGACGGGAACGCTATGTGGTGGATACGCCCCGCACGAAGTTCGTCTCGATGTTCGGTCCGGAGGGGACGCAGCAGCAGTTCCGCGACGGCACGGCGTTCACGCTGGGCAAGACGCTGATGGACTGGGCGGCGATTTCGCTGACGGAGGTGAAGACGAACGAATGGCTGCTGGCGGCGACGGGCTATCAGCAGCCGACGGGGGCCGTGCTGCAGATCTACGGGCAGAAGACGCCGCTGAAGCCGGAGGCGTGCACGAAGAATCTGGGCGGGACGATCACGACGTGCAAGGGCATGGGCAAGCTGCCGTTCCTGTGCGAAGGCGTGCGGGCGACAATCCGCGTGCCGGCGCCTCAGGGCCGGTACTGTGCGCTCGTGCAGGCGCTCGACGGCAATGGACGTGTCATGGGGGCGCCGCGGACGGTCGACATCGTGGATGGATTCACGACCTTCGACATCTCCGAGGCATATCGGACGGTCTGGTACCGCATCACGTTCCGTCTCTACGATCTGCCGGCCTACGGGGACCCAATTCCCGGATCGGGCTACGACCCCAAGAAGCCGGATTGCGGCATGAGCGCGGCGGCGGTGTTCGATGGCCCGATCGCGGGATTGAAGAAGATCGGCACGCTGGCGATGACGCCCGCGAAGGAGATTCCGGAGACGAGCGCGGCGTCCATTGGCTTCGAGTGCCTGGACCGGAAACTGTTCGAGCCGACGGACGAGGTCTACGCCAGACTGGGGGCCTGCGGCGTGAAGTGGGCGCGCGTGCAGTCCATGTGGAGCCGCTGCGAGACGGAGAAGGGCAAATACGACTTCTCGGCGCTGGACGAAATCGTCGACAAGCTGTGTGCGCAGGGGATCCGTCCGTGGCTCAGCGTCAGCTTCGGCAACACGCTCTACATGAAGCACTGCTACACGAAGGCGGCGGTCGGCTGCGTGCCGCTCTACTACGGCGAGGAGTGCCGTCAGGCGTGGCTTGCGTATGCGCGGGAGCTCGCGAAGCGGTACAAGGGGAAGGTGACGCACTGGGAGATTTGGAACGAGTGCAACCTTTCGCAGTTCTGGCAGCCGCGCGCGCCGAATGCGCGGGACTACGTGGAGCTGGTGAAGATCACGGGCGAGGCGATCAAGTCGCAGGATCCGACGGCGAAGATCGGCGGCGTGAGCGCGGGCATGGGCATCCGTGCGTGGGAGAAGGAGTTCTTCGAGGCGGGTGGCGGTTCGTACATCGATTTCTGGTGTGGACATGCCTATGGCTGCGTGCCGGAGCTCTACCGCGGGCAGCAGCGGGTGACGACGCGGGGACAGGAGCCGGATTTCGTTCGCGAGATGGCGTGGGTGCGCGACTTCATGGACACGCACGGGGCGAAGCACGTCGAGTTCTGGCAGGGCGAGAGCGGATTCCCGAGCTGGTTCCCGAACAGCCACTGGCTCTTCCCGCGTGGCGTCTGCCAGGAGGGATGGCAGAGCCAGGCGAATCAGGCGAAGTGGCTGCTGCGGCGGTGGTTGACGGATCGTCGGGCGGGTTTTGCGCGGAGCTCTTTCTTCCAGGCCTGCGACATCACGCGCCATTATTCGATGGCAATGACGACGCAGAAGCATCCGGCCGAGCATGGCGTGCTGAACGGCTGGACGAAGGAACCGAAGATGTCCTATTATGCGCTTGCGAACTGGAACACGCTGTTCGCCTCGGCGACGTATGACGCCACGGTTCCTGTGACCGTATCGCCCGTGGCGGATGCGGGCGTACAGACGAGGGGCTTTGTGTTCCGTCAGGCCCGCTCCATTCAAACATCTGATTCATTCAAACATTCAAACATTTTCCTCGTCTACTACACGCCGTTCGACTTCTCGCTGTCCTACACGGGGAGGGTCTACCGGGCGCGGACGGATGCGCAGGTCGCGGTGCCGGTCGAGCAGGCGCCAAAGGATCCCGTTCTCGTGGATCTGCTGCGCGGGGGCGTCTACACAGTTCCCGCGGGCGTGCACGAGGGCGAGCAGATCGTCTTCAAGGGACTGCCGCTCGTCGACTATCCGCTCGTCCTGATCGCGCGGGAGGCGATTCGCCTCGTGGAGACGAAGGGGGCGTTGCTCCTCGACAGCGCGGACGCGGCGTGGAACAAGCTGAGCGACGAGGACCTTCGCACGCGGGCGAAGGAGGCGTTTCAGCATCGGCTGAGTCCGGTGACGGAGAAGAAGGTGATGCCGCCGAGCGGAAATCGGCACGACTTCATGAGCATGGGGCCCTATTGGTGGCCGGATCCGAAGAAGCCGAACGGACTGCCGTACATGCGGAAGGACGGACAGGTGAACCCGGAGACGACGGGCGAGAACAGCGACCGGACGCGGTTGGACCGTCTCACGCGGGACGTGGCCGCGCTGGCGGCCGCGGCGAAGCGGTTCGACGACCGAAAGGCGGGGGCGGAGGCGGTCCGCCGGCTGCGGGTCTTCTTCCTCGATGACGCGACGAAGATGAATCCGCATCTGAACTACGGGCAGAGCATTCCAGGCCGTTGCACGGGACGGGGCACGGGCATCATCGACACGCTGGGGGTGTCCACCTTGATTCCCGATGCGATCCTCGTCCTGAAGGAGACGGGAGACTTGCCGGAAGGGGACTTCAAGGGGCTTCAGGCGTGGTTCGCGGCCTATCTCGACTGGTTGACGACGTCCAAGATCGGCCTCGAGGAGGCACGGGCGAAGAACAACCACGGGAGCGCCTACGACCTCCAGTGTGCGATCTTCGCGCTGTTCGCGGGACGCGAGGCGCAGGCGCGGGAGATTCTCGTGGGCGTGCCGAAGCGCCGCCTCGACGTGCAGATCGAACCGGACGGGCGTCAGCCGCTGGAGCTGGCGCGTACAAAGGCGCTCGGGTATTCGACGATGAACTGCCGCATCCTCTGCCAGTTGGCGCGGCTGGGCGAGACGCTCGGCGTCGACCTCTGGCACTACACGTCGCCGAAGGGGGGCTCGATTCCCAAAACGATTGAATTCCTGCTCCCGTATTGGGAAAACAAGATGAAATGGCCCTACCAACAGATCGAGCCGTTCCACGGAATGCCGCGAGAACCGCTCGCGGTGAAGGCGCATTTTGGGGCGAAATTGAAATAATTTTCGCTTCTGGAGTTCTCCCTCTAGCGAGTGGGGGGCGGGTTTGGTATACTACGCCGCCATGGATTTTTCCGTGGCTCATTTTTCCGCACTGTTTCTGGCGCCGACCTGCGTGGTCGGCGTTCTTGCCGCCGTGCATGCGACGAGGTATCTCCATGGTGAGGAGCTTCGGCGTGCACCTTGGTTCTGGTTCTACTTTGCTGGAACCCTTCTCGCGATGGTGGGAGTGGTCCTCTCGCCGAACATGCTGCTGTTCCTCCTTGCCTGGGAGGCGATGGGGTTGTTCTCCTCGGGGCTGGTCGGGTTCGAGAGCGAGAGCAAGGCCTCTCGCCTGGCGACCTGGATCTATCTGCTGGCCTGTCATGCGGGCGCGGTCTGCCTGATTCTGGCGGGCGTGATGGCGACGCGTCCGGAACCCTGCTGGCCGGCGGTGTGGTACTTGGCATTGGTGGGCTTCGGGCTGAAGATCGGGTTCCCGCCATTTCACGTGTGGCTGCCGGAGGCGCATCCGGCGGCGCCGGCGCCGGCGTCTGCGGTGATGTCCGGCGCGATGATTCCGCTGGGATTCTACGGACTGCTGGCGTTCTTCGTCGTGGGTCCGATGCGCCTCAGCGTTCCGGCCACGGTGCTCCCGCACATGGGGTGGTCGCTGTTGGTGTTGGGCTCGGCCGCGGCGCTGGGGGGGATCCTCTTTGCACTGCCGCAGCGGAACATCAAGCGTCTGCTGGCGTTTTCCTCCGTGGAGAACATGGGCGTGATTGCGCTGGGTCTCTCGCTGGCGGCGTGGGGGCTTCACGCACGGTGCCTCGACACGGTGGCGTGGCCGGCGTTCATCGGCGCGCTGCTCCACGTGCTGAACCACGCGTTCCTGAAGGGGGGGCTCTTCCTGGGGGCGGGATCGGTTCTGCGGATGACGGGCACGCTCGACATGGACAACCTGGGCGGTTTGATGAAGAAGATGCCCGGCACGGGGACATTGTTCACGCTCAATGCGCTGGGACTTTCGGGGCTGCCGCCGCTCAACGCCTTCGCGAGCGAGTTCCTGATCTATCTGGCGGCGTTCAAGGCTCTCGCGCTGGGACAGTGCGTGCTGCCGGCCAGTGCGGTCCTCGTCGTCCTGTCGCTGACGGGAGGGGTGGCGGCGGCGACCTATACGAAGGTCGTCTCGGCGGTCTTCCTGGGCGAGCCGCGCAGTGACATCTCCAAGGTGACGGAGACGCCGAAGCGGATGGTGTTCGCCCAGGCGGTTCTGTTCGCGCTGAGCCTGCTGACGTCCTTTGCCGTCGCGGGGTGGGCGCAGTTCAAGTTCGGCTATCCGGTGCTCACGCTCACGGGGATCTTCTATGGTCTTCTCCTCGGTCTTTGGGCGATCCGCAGACTGCTGCCGCGCGGGAAGGAGCATCCAAGGCGTCCGACCTGGGACTGCGGCTACGCGGCGCCGACGGCGCGGATGGCCTGGACGGGAACGGCGTTCTCGCAGCCGCTGGCGGATACCTTCGAGGCGATTCTGCGTCCGCGCGTCCATGTGAAGCATGTGAAGGGGCTCTTCCCGGGGGATTCCGCCATCGCGGTCGAGACGGATGACGCCGGCGTGACGCGGTTCTGGGGACCGATCTTCCATGTCTGCGCCCGACTCTTCCAGCGGACGCATCTGCTGCAGAACGGTTCGCTGCATTTCTACGTGCTGCTGATGATCATCGCCGTCGCGGCCTTGCTGATCTGGGGGGCCTTGTCATGACCGGAATGCTACTCAATCTTGCGCTCACGCTTGCGTTGGCGCCGCTGCTGACGGGGCTCCTCAACAAGACGAAGGCGGTCTTCGCCGGTCGTCGCGGGGCCAGCGTGTTCCAGCTGTACTATGACCTCTTCAAGCTCCTGCGGAAGAGCTCCCCGCGGTCGCTGAGCTCGACGTGGCTGTTCGACCTGGCGCCGATCCTGTCGCTGGCCGCGCTGCTGGCGGCGACGCTGGTCTTCCCGCTCGGGCACACCGCCGCGCTCGTGGCCTTCTCGGGCGACGTGGTCGTCTTCTTCTATCTGCTGGGCACGTCGCGCTTCTTCACCGTGCTGGGGGCGCGCGACGTGGCGAGCGCGTTCCCCGACATGGGTTCGGCGCGCGAGGTGCAGTTCTCCGCGCTGATCGAGGCGATCGTCTTCGGGGCGCTGGCGTTTCTCGCCCTGATGTCCCGCGAGAGCACGCTGACGGGATTCCTCTCGTTCACGCCGGGCGAGGAGGTCGCGGCGGCGGTGCCGCTTCTGCTGGCGGCGGCGGCGATGTTCGTGGTGCTGCTGGCGGAGAACTGCCGCGTGCCGTTCGACGATCCCGAGACGCACCTTGAGCTGACGATGATCCACGAGGCGATGATTCTCGACAATTCGGGTCCTGACCTTGCGTTCATCCTCTACGGGGCCTCGTTGAAGCTCTGGCTCTTCTCGGCGTTCTGCGTGCGCATGCTCTTTCCCGATCCTGTCGTCGCGTTCGGCTTCTTCCCGCTGACGCTGCTGATGGGCGTCGTCGTGGGGGCCGTCGAGAGTTCAATGGCGCGCATGCGCTTTCTGAAGACGCCCTTTGTGCTGGCCGGCGCGTTTGCGCTGGCGGTGTTGGCGCTGGTGCTGGAGGCAATGGCGAAATGACCTTTCTCATCGATGTTCTGTTTGCCGCTCTGGTGGTGGTGAATCTCTGTCTCGCGGGGGTGGGACGCCTCTGGGGGGCGGTGCGTCTGGTGGCGTTCCAGGGCGTGGTGATCGGGCTCCTGCCGTTCGTGCTGACGGGCGAGCATGCGCTGATCGCAGTGGTCAATGTGCTGGTGAAGGGCGTGCTCCTGCCGGTGATGCTGAACTACGCGATCCGGAAGGCGCGGACGGTGCGCGAGCTCGAGCCGCTGGTCGGTTTCGGGAAGTCCGTGGCCATCGTCTTCGCGGTGACGCTTCTCTCGTTCCGCTTCGCGCCGGAGACGTTGGCGGTGGCGGTTTCCTTCGCGACGATCGCGACGGGACTCTTCCTCATCATCGCGCGGCGGAAGGCGATCACCCAGGTCATCGGCTTCCTGGTCTTCGAGAACGGCATCTCGATCTTCGCGGCGGGGATCTCGATGGACTACGGTCTGGTGGTCGAGCTGGGCATTCTGCTCGACGTCTTCGTGCTGGTGTTCATCCTCGGCATCGCCGTGTACGAGATCAACCGTACGTTCTCCTCCATTGACATCGACAAGCTCAACCGTCTGGGAGACACGCGCTTTATGCATGCTCATCGGTCCGTTGACGGGAAGGGGGTGCACGCATGAGCCTGCCACATCTCATTTTGATCGTGACTTCGGTGCTCTTCGTCGCGTGCGCCGTCCATTCGATCTTCTACATCGGCGTCAAGAAGGAGACCCGTCTCTACTGGGCACTGCTCACGCTGTTCTATTTGGCGATGTGCGCGGCGTGCCTGACGGAAAACCTCGCGGGCATGTGGGTGGCGATCGAGGCGACGACGCTGCTCTCCGCGCCGCTCATCTGCTGGCACAAGTCGGCAGAGTCCATCGAGGCGATGTGGAAATATCTCCTCATCTGCTCCGTCGGCATCGGCATGGCGCTGTTCGGCACGCTGCTCTACTTCCATGGCTGGCACAAGCCCGCGTTCGTCTTCATTCTCGCGGGCTACGGCACGAAGATGGGTCTTGCGCCGTTCCACACCTGGCTGCCGGACGCCCACTCGGAGGCGCCCGGGCCCGTTTCCGCGTTCCTCTCCGGCGCGTTGCTGAACTGCTCCTTCCTCGCGATCTGGCGCTTCCGCGCGCTGATGCCGGCGGAGGTGGCGCCGTTCTGCGACCACGCGATGATCGCGCTGGGGATCCTCTCCCTCGTCGTCGCTGCGGTGTTCATCGTCCGCCAGACGGACTTCAAGCGGATGCTGGCCTATTCGTCCGTCGAGCACATGGGGCTCGTCATCCTCCTGTTCGCTGTGGCGGCGGACCTCAAGGTGCTTGAGACGCACATCGTCTTCCATTCGCTCACAAAGATGACGCTCTTCCTCGTGGCGGGCAACCTGCTGTTGGCGTACGGCACGCGCGAGATTGCGGCGATCCATGGGCTTGGCCGGACGATGAAGCTCCACGCGGCGCTCTGGATGGTGGGCATCCTCATGATCTGCGGATTCCCGCCTGGAGGATTGTTCCTCACGGAGCTGGGATTCGTCCTCCAGGCTCCGACCGAACTGGCCGCGACGGTGCTGGCGCTCCTGTTCGTCGTCTTCGCGGGCATGAGCCGCGTCGCCGTGGGGATGGTCTTCGGCAATCCCGACCGGCTGCACTCCGTTGGGGCGCGGTCCATCTCGAAGGGACTTGCCGTGGTGCCGACGCTTGGACTTCTCACGGTTCTGCTGGGGGGCCTTGCGCTCACCGTCTTTCTCGTCGCGTAAGGGGGCTGTTGTGATGCTTTCGTTTGTCAACGGTACACCGGTTTCGCTGGAAGCGATTCCAACCCTCGCTTCCGACGAGTTCAAGTCGATTTTCACGGCGGAGGATTTCGAGCGGGACCGGAAGCGCGTGCTTGCGCTCTGGAAACTCCCGGACGGGCGGCTTGCCTGCGTGCTGGGCAATCCCGCCACGCACAAGCTGGAGGTGGGCGCAACGCTCGCGACGACCTATCAGCCGCTGCGGGACGAGGTGCCGGCGCTCCACCGCTTCGAGGCGGAGCTGCGGGGCGAGGAGAATCTGCGTCCGTTCATGCCCTTGAAGGGCGAGGCCGCGCATGAAGTCGCGGTGGGACCGGTCCACGCGGGCGTCATCGAGCCGGGACATTTCCGCTTCCAGTGCATGGGCGAAACGGTCCACTATCTCGAGATCGCCCTCGGTTACCAGCACCGTGGAGTGGAGAAGCTGATGGTCGAGGCGAAGTCCGATGCCCGCCGCATGGCGCTGGCGGAGACCGTGGCTGGCGACACGTCGGTTGCCGCTTCGCTCGCCTGTGCCCGTGCGCTTCAGCTTCCGCATGCACCGGTGCCGCTTCTCAATCTGGCTCTTGAACTTGAGCGCATTGCCAATCACGTCGGTGATCTGGGGGCATTGGCGGGTGACGTGGCCTATCTGCCGACCGCGTCGTTCTGCGGACGCATCCGCGGCGAATACCTCAACATGACCGCCGAGCTCTGCGGCAACCGGTTCGGACGCGGCATGGACCGGGCGCCGATGCCCTCCGACGAGACGCGTACCCATTTGCGCGAGTGGTTTCTGCGCACGGGGAAGGAGCTTTTCCACGCGACGGGACTTCTCTTCTCCGAGGGAAGCGCCATCGAACGCTTCGAGGGAACGGGGCGCGTCGACGCGGCGACGGCACGGAGGATTGGACTTGTGGGCATGGCTGGACGCGCGTCCGGGCTCGCCGTCGACAGTCGGGTGGACTTTCCGCTGGAAGGGGAGCAGACGACAGTGCCGCTCTGCGGCGAGGAGGAGATGAAGGGCGATGTTCTGGCGCGGGCCGGACAGCGTCAGCTCGAGCTTCTCGTGGCGCATGCGCGGGTGCGGCGTCTGCTGTCGGGCGCGGGGGCCAAGACTTCAGACGAGACACCGCGGAAGCGCGCGCCCCGCACGCTGACGGTGGCGGTGGTGGAGGCCTGGCGCGGCGAGCTCGTGCATCTTGCGGTGACGGGCGACAGCGCGTCGACGATCGCCCAGTACAAGATCTTCGATCCGAGCTACCACAACTGGTTCGGGCTCGCGCAGGCGCTGCGCGGCGAGCAGATCTCGAACTTCCCGATCTGCAACAAGTCCTTCAATCTTTCCTATTGCGGAGTGGACCGCTGATGATACTTAAATCCATTCTGGCCCGTTTCAAGCAGGGATACCGTACGGGAACTTTCCCGACGAAGACGGGGCCGAAGCTGCCGCCCGCGTTCAAGGGGCGTCCGAAACTCGATGCCACGCTGACCGCCGGGGAACTCGCAAAGGCCGCCGAGGCGTGTCCCTGTTCCGGTTGTCTCGCGATGCGCGACGGCGTCGCCTCGCTGGACATGGGGCGCTGCACGTTCTGCGGACGCTGCGCCGAGGTCTGTTCGAAGATCCAGTTCACGAAGGAATACCGTCTGGCGGTATTCGACCGGAAGGATCTGATCGTGAAGGCGGGCGAGGGCGAGTATACGCCGCCGGCGAATCCGAAGGCGGGGGAGGTCAAGTTCCTGAAGCGTTCGTTCCAGCTGCGCGAGGTGTCCGCGGGCGGCTGCGGGGCGTGCGAACTCGACTTCAACGTGCTGGGAACGCTGGCGTGGGATCTGGGTCGCTTCGGCATGAAGGTGGTGGCTTCGCCGCGCCACGCGGACGCCGTGTACGTGACGGGGCCCGTCTCGAAGAACATGGCGTTGGCGCTTGAAAAGACCCACGCGGCGATGGCGGAACCCAAGTTCGTGATCGCGGCAGGAGCCTGCGCGATTTCCGGTGGTCTGTATGCCGGTTCCGAGGACGTCGAGGACGGCACGGCAAAGACGCTGCCGGAGCCCGACCTCTTCATCCCCGGCTGCCCTCCGCATCCGTCGACGGCACTTGAGGCGCTGCTCCGGTTTGTCGGGCGGAGTTCGTGCTAGTTCTAGCAGATCTAGAAGTTCTAGAAGCTCTAGAGCCTCTAGAAGGATGAGGCTCCCTCTGTCCTCTTTGGTCTAGTTGTGCTAGACTACTGCCACTCAAATCAAAAGGAGTGGAAATGAAAAGCATTCTGGTTACCTGGAAGTGGATGGTGGTGGCCCTTGCCGCCGCGGGACTGCAGACTGCCCTTGGCGCGGCGTTCGAGAAGAACGCGAAGGTCGTCTTCCTCGGCGACTCCATCACGCATCAGGCACGATGGACGAGCTTTGTGACGCGCTACTATCTGGAATGGCTGCCGGAACAGAACGTCACGTTCTACAATGCGGGCGTGGGTGGTGATACGATGAGCGGGTGTCTGGGGCGTCTCGCCGAGGACGTGAACCCGCACAAGCCGGACGTCATCGTGACGATGTTCGGCATGAATGACGTCGGCGGCGCGCTGTGGGCCGAGACATTCGGCGAAAAGGAGAATGCCCGCAAGAAGGAGATTCTCGATCGCTATGAGGGAAATCTGAAGAAGCTGGCCGCACGGCTCAAGGCGGACAATCCCAAGGTGCGGCTTATGTGGTGCACGCCGTCCATCTACGACGAGACGGCGGTGATGGACAAGCCGAGCCAGCCGGGCCGCAACCGCGAGCTGCTGGCGGGTTGCGCGGAGATCGTGAAGCGCTTCGCCGCGACGACGGGCGACGAGGTCATCGACTTCAACGGACCGATGACGACGTTCAATGCCCAGAAGCAGAAGAAGGATCCGAAGTTCACGCTCGTGGGGCCTGATCGCGTCCATCCGCTGCAGCCAGGCGCGTTCTTCATGGCGTGCGAGTTCCTGCGTCAGCAGGGCCTCGATCCGCGGGCGAAGAGCCCTCTGAAACCATGGCGCGAAACGGATGTCTCGCGGGCCTGTGAGAAGGCGCGTTGGACGGAGGACGTGCTGCGCGGACTCTACGCGGAGCGCTGGTATCTGCGCAACCGCAAGATCAACCCGGACGATCTGGTGGCGGTGGCGGCATTCGCCGACAAGCTCAAGGCAGATGGGAAGAAAGGCTATTTCGAAGAACGGATTCCGAACTACCTGAAGGGCTGGCCGACGCACGAGGAGACGACGCGGAAATTCCTGCAGGAGCAGGCCGAGGCCCAGGCGGTTTCGCGTCGGCCCCGTCTGGCGGTTTTCGGCGGGTCGTTCAGCGTCATCAAACCGTCGCAGGCGGCGAAGGACGGCTGGCGGAAGGAACTGGGGCGCGTCGTTGACGACTATGGCATCGGCGGGTGTGGATTCAAGGCCGGCGAGGACAAGGGGAACGACGTCTACCAGCAGGTCACCCGCGCGCTCGCCTCGGGGCATGACTATGAGGCCTTCATCCTGTGGGCGAGCACGAACGATCTCCGGTACAAGGACGTGAACGTGCAGAACGCGGGCATCGAACGCGTCGTCGCGCTGATCCGCGAGAAGGCCCCGAAGGCGAAGATCCTGTTCTTCACGTCGATGCCGGTGCCGCTGCGGGCGAAGATGCACGCCGAACTCGCGGACTACGTCGCCGAGCAGATCAAGATGTGCGAAAAGCTGGGGATTCCGTATCTAGACCACTACAGCCAGAGCGGTGTGACGCTCGAGAATTCGCAGGGACTCTTCGGCAAGGACAATTTCCATCCGAGCGAGGCCGGCTACGCCAAGGTGCGCGACATGCAGGTCGCGTTTCTGAAAAAGCAGCTCGAAAAGTGAAGGGTGGGGTGAAGGACGGAATTATGCTATAATTGCGTCCATGAAACACACACTTTTCGTTATGTTGGCCGCCCTTGCGCTGAACGCGGTGGCGGGGGATTGGCAGAAGCACCCGGCGAACCCCGTGATGGGTGATCCCGTCCGGCTGGGAACCTGTTTCGACGTGAACGTCATTCCCGGTCGTACGGCGAAGTACGACATGTATTTCTCCTGGCGTCCGAACAAGGCGATCGCCCTCTGCTCGAGCGCCGACGGCATCACGTGGACGGAGCCCGAGATCGTGCTCTCCAACGACCCGACGAGTGGCTGGGAGGACAACCTCAACCGCAGCTGCACGGTGGTGAAGGACGGCAAGTACCACATGTGGTACACGGGGCAGGCGCGTGGCTACAGCAAGATCGGCTATGCGATTTCGGACGACGGGAAGCACTTCACGCGCGTGTCGAAGCTGCCCGTGCTGATTCCCGAGCATCCGTGGGAGGGCTTCAGCGTGATGAACCCCTATGTGCGCTGGGACGCCGCGCGCGGTGTGTGGCGCATGTGGTACGCCTCGGGCGAGACCTATGAGCCGAATGTGCTCTGCTATGCCGAGTCGAAGGATGGCCTCAAGTGGGAGAAGTCGCTTCTGAACCCGATCTTCACGAAGGGGAAGGGCAAGAGCTGGGAGCAGGACCGCGTGGGCGGCTGCGAAGTGCATCCGCTGCCGGACGGTTCGTGGGTGATGTTCTACATCGGCTACTCTGACATCCACACTGCGCATGTCGGCGCGGCGGTCTCGAAGGACGGCGTGACGCAGTGGCGTCGACTCAAGGCCAATCCGATCGTGAAGCCCACGCCGGAGGCCTTCGACGCCTCCGCCTGCTACAAGCCCTCGGTCGTCCGTGACGAGGCGAACAACCGCTGGCTGCTCTGGTACAATGGCCGCAACGGGAAGAAGGGCGAGTACATCGGGTTGGTGGTCAAGGAGGGTCTTGACCTCGGCGCGCTGGAATGAGCGCATCCCGTCAGGAGATCTTCATGAAACGTCTACTTCTCGGTCTGATGGCCTTTTCGGGTCTCGCCCTGTCGGCGGGAACGCTGCGCGACTACGTGGCGGCGTTCAACGCCGAGGACGAGGAACTCTACACGAATGCCGTCTGCAACGCGCAGGCGGCGGACTTCCTCGAGAGGAACGTGCCGACGTTCACGTGTCCGGACATGGACATCGAGCGGACCTATTATTTCCGTTGGTGGACGTACCGCAAGCACCTGAAGCAGACTTCGGACGGCTGGGTGGTGACGGAGTTCCTTCCGAATGTGGGCTGGGCGGGGAAGCACAACACGATTTCGTGTCCGCTCGGGCACCATCTGCGCGAGGGACGGTGGTTGAAGGATTCGACGTTCCTCGACGACTACATCCGCTTCATGGTCACGCAGGGTTCGGTGAACGGTACGCGGGCCTACGCCTGCTGGCCGGCCTGGGCCGCGCTCGAGCGGGCGAAGGTGACGGGCGACTTCGACTACGCGCGGCGTCTGCTGGGCGAGTTCGTGAAGAACTGGGACGTCTGGGCGAAGGGATGGAAGATGCGGAACGGCCACATGGCCGGATTGCGGGCGGACCGGGGGCTCTTCGACTTCCTGGGGGACCGGGAGGGAACGGAATGCGCGCTTTCGAAGGACGGGGCGCGTCCGATGGTCAATGCGGCGATGTGGGCCGAGGCGACTGCCATCGCGAAGATCGCGAAGGACGTGGGAGACGCCGCCCTGGCGGCCAACTTCGCGAAGAGGGCCGCGGATCTTGAACGCAGCATCCAGGAGCGTCTCTGGAACACGCGGCGGAACTTCTTCACAACGCTCGACTACGACGGAAAGCTGGACGACGTGTGCGAGTTGCATGGCTACGCGCCATTCTACTTCCGCATGCCACAGCCGGCGGGGCGTTTGGCGGCCTGGGACGGGCTCATGGACGAGAAGGGCTTCTTCGCACCGGTGGGAATTGTCTTCCCGCGCCGCGACACGCCCGGTTTCAATGTGACGATCGACTACACAAAGCACGAATGCCTCTGGGATGGCCCGACCTGGCCGTATGCGACGAGCGTGACGCTGACGGCGCTCTACGAGACGCTGCAGGAGGGGGCGCACCCCGCGAAGGCGACCGCAAAGGACTTCGCCAAGCTGGTGGGGCAGTACGCCCGCGCCCAGGTGCTGGTGCGCGAAGACGGGAAGCGGGTGCCCTGGATCGACGAGAACCAGCACCCGTTCACGGGGCTCTGGATCGCGCGCGACGTGCTGGTTGAGCAGGCCCGCCGTCGTGGCAAGCCGGTGAAGTACCGCGAGCGCGGCAAGGACTACAACCACTCCACGTTCTGCGACCTGGTGATCGCGGGCCTCTGCGGCGTTGTGCCGCAGGAGGGGGATGGGCTTGCGGTGCGTCCGCTCGCGCCCGTCGAATGGGACTGGTTCAAGGTCGCGGGCGTGCGCTACCACGGGCGCGACCTTTCGGTGGTCTGGGACCGCTCGGGCGAGAGGTTCGGGAAGGGCAAGGGGCTCTCGGTCTGGATCGACGGACGCGAGATCGCCCGCACGACAGAGCTGAAGCCGCTTGAGAAAATCACGGTGAAGTAAGGATTGCATGGACAAGACGGATCCATATGACATCACGCGCGCGATTGTGGCGCTGAATCCCTGGGAACGCGCATCTCGGCACAACTGGGCGTTGGTCCCCCAGACGAGTGCGGAGCCGTTTATCGTGACAGCCGTCGATGAACGGAAGGATCCTGGTCCCGTAGCGGGGCGGTTGTTGCTGTTCCCGGGCTTCACGACGTTCCGTGATTTCGTGATCACCCGCCAGATGAAGGACTACGGTGTGGCGATGGGGCCGATGGACTTCCGCCACTACGAGGCGGTTGGACTGAAGAACGGCGATGTGGAGATCTTCGTCTACGAACCTGGATATGTGCCCGTATCCCCGACTTCCGAGGATCGGAAACTGCTGGCACCGCTGCTGCACGAGTGTTATGGTCTGCTGTTGCGGGTGGAGGAGAAGCCCGATCTGCCGCTGGCCTACGTCGAGAAGAAGGCGATGTTCGCGCGCAAGGAGGTTGTCGACGGCGTCTGGATCGACGGGCCGTTCATCCTGCCGGAGGAGGAGGTCATCCAGCAGCTGGAGCGGGTGGAACTCGCGAAAGAGGCCTGTGCGAAGGCGAAGGCTCTTCCCGTGTTCCCGAAGGAGATCTGGGAGGTCGACTTCGTGATGATTCCGTCTTACCACACGCCGGGACCGCACCCGCGTTTCCTCTATCTCCTGTGTGCCGTCAATGCGGAGTCCGGCGAGCGGATGGTCTGGGAGCGGATGTCGGTCGATGGCAAGGAAGACGGCCTCAAGCGCATGTGGGAAAGCCACGCGCAGAAGCTGTTGGACGGCATGATCAAGTGGGGACGCGTGCCGGGACAGATCCACGTGCGGTCGGGACGGGTGATGCGCTTCGTTCGTCCCCTTGGACTTCAGCTCCCGTTCAAGCTGGTGCGGCACGAGAAGCTGCCTTCGCTTGATGGCGTTCTCAATCTCGCCGTGCAGACGAGGAAGGTCTAGCATACATGTTTGACATCAACCAGAATATTCCTCTGCTCCTTTCGCTGGCGTTCGTCGTCGGAGGATTGGTTGCGCTCGCCTGGAGTGCGGACCGTTTCGTCGATGCCGCGGCAAGCCTTGCCCGCAGGTTCGGCGTCTCGCCGCTTATCGTCGGCATGGTGATCATCGGCTTTGGCACGTCGGCCCCCGAGCTGGCGGTGTCGGCGTTGTCCGGGCTTTCGGGGCACTCCAATCTCTCCATGGGCAATGCCTATGGGTCCTGCATCTTCAATCTGTGCGCGATCCTCGGTGCCACGGCGCTCATCAAGCCCATAAGAGTCAAGCCCAGCGCCTTCATTGGAGCACCGCTACTGGCCGTGCTCGCGGGAATCAGTCTGTGGCTGGTCCGCGATGGCACCTTCTCTCGGGGAGACGGATTGTTGTTGCTGGGATTGTTCGCGGTGCTGTTCCCGGCCTATGGGTTGGCCGACCGCAAGTTCAATCCGCCGAAGGCAGGGTCAGAAGAGGAGTCGACGCCGGCGGAGGGGAACGTGGTCGAGGACGCCTTCTGGCTGGTCTCCGGATTGGCGTTGCTGATGGGGTCCTCGCACATCCTCGTATGGGGATGCGTCGATTTCGCGCGCGATGTGCTGCACGTCAGCGACCTGATGATCGGCCTCACGGTCGTGGCGGCGGGGACGTCTCTGCCAGAGCTGGCGTCGGCGATTGCCTCCGCCCGCCGCGGGGAGAACGAGCTCGTTGTCGGAAACATCATTGGTTCGAATCTCTTCAACACATTGGCCGTGGTCGGCATCGCGGGGAGCATCTGCCCGTTCTCGGAGTTCAGCAAATATATCCTCTATCGCGATCTGCCACTGATGATTGTCGCCTCGCTTGTTGTGCTCTGGTTCGGGGTGAATCAGGGACGTGACGCTGCCCATAAACGGGGAGATGTCGTACGATGGGAGGGAGCCTTGCTGCTTGCCGCCTATTTCATCTACCTGGGCGTTATGATCTATCAGGAGGCGTTCTGATGAGGAAGGGCATTATTCTTGCAGGTGGTGCGGGAACGCGGCTGCATCCGCTCACGCGCGTCGTCTCGAAGCAGCTGCTGCCGGTGTACGACAAACCGATGGTCTTCTATCCTCTCTCAACGCTGATGCTGGCGGGGATCCGCGAGGTGCTGGTCATCTCGACACCGCAGGACCTGCCGAACTTCGAGCGGCTGCTGGGGGATGGATCCGATTTTGGAATGAAGTTCTCCTACAAGGTGCAGGAGGTGCCGAACGGGCTCGCCCAGGCGTTTGTGCTTGGCCGTGAGTTCATCGGAGACGACGACGTGTGCCTTGTGCTCGGCGACAACATTTTCTACGGGGCGGAGCTGCCGCATCTTCTCAAGGAGGCGAATGCGTCCAGCGAACCGACGGTGTTCGGCTATCGCGTGGTCGATCCGGAGCGCTATGGTGTCGTTTCGTTCGACGCGAACGGACGGGCCGAGACCATCGAGGAGAAACCCGCCGTGCCGAAGAGCAACTACGCGGTGGTGGGACTCTACTTCTATCCAAACGACGTTGTGAGGATTGCCGCCGAGCTCAAGCCGAGCGCGCGTGGCGAGTACGAAATCACCGATGTGAACCGCGAGTACCTCCGCCAAGGTCGCCTCTGTGTGAAGCAGATGAGCCGCGGTTTCGCGTGGCTGGATACGGGCACGCACCAGTCGCTGGCGGATGCAACCAATTTCGTCCGCGCAATCGTCGAGCGTCAGGGACTTCAACTCTCCTGCATCGAGGAAATCGCCTGGAACAAGGGATGGATCGACGATGCGCAGCTCAAGCGTCTGGCCGATGGCTACGGCAAGTCCACCTACGGCGCCTATCTGCGCCAGCTGGCGGGTTGAACGATATGAAGATTCTGATCACTGGCGGAAAGGGCATGCTGGGACGTACGCTTCAGCGGCGCTTTGCGGAACACACGCTGTTTGTGGCTGATCTGCCTGAGACGGACATCACCCAGCTCGGGCCTTTGACTGAGACCTTCAAGCAGTTCGCGCCCGACGTCGTGATCCACTGCGCGGCGATGACGCGAGTGGATGACTGCGAGACCCAGGACGAGCAGGCCTTCCGTCTGAACGGCATGGCAAGCGCGAACGTGGCCCTCGCGACGAAGGCCTGTGGGGCGAGGTTGATCGCGATCTCGACGGACTACGTCTTCTCTGGCTTCAAGCCAGGGGAGCATCCGCCGTTCTGCCCGAGCGACGACGAGGGGTATCTGGAGACGGACCGTCCTCTCCCCGCAACCGTCTATGGCAAGAGCAAACTGAGTGGCGAGAACTGCATCCGCGACATCCTGCCCGCGGCGACGATTGTGCGCATCGCGTGGTTGTACGGCGCGGGAGGACCGAGTTTCGTTCACACGATGGCCCGATTGGGCGCCCAGGAGGGGGAGCCGCTCAAGGTCGTGGATGATCAGGTGGGCAACCCGACGTCGACGGACGCCGTCGCGGACGCGTTGGCTTTTCTGATTGACCATCCCGAGATCACGGGTGTGGTTCATGGCACGTGCAGGGGCATCTGCAGCTGGTACGACCTCACGGTGGAACTTTTCCGCCTGTTGGGGTGCACGAGGCGGGTGGTGCCCTGCACGACGGAGGAGTTCCCGCGCCCCGCGCCGCGGCCGGCCTTTTCGGCCCTCGCAAAGGGGGTGCTGGGGCGCTCGGGTTACGAAATGCCCGACTGGAAGGATGCACTGGCGAAGTTCGTCCGTTCTGAATTTGGGAAAGAGAACAGGTGAGACGATGAAGAAGTCTACGTATGTGATATTGGGAGTTGCGGCTGCAACGGCGTTGCTTGTTGGGTGTGGCGAATGGTCGATTGCCCGAACGGTGGAATCCCTCTGTGGAGATGGGTGGAAATTCGCGAAGGACTCGTCCGGCACGCTCGCGGCGGAGGCAGAGGATTTCGACGATGCGAGTTGGGCGGGTGTGGAGGTGCCGCACGATTGGGCGATTTCGGGACCTTTCGACCCGGAGGCCAATGGCGGCTCTGGCAAACTGCCCTGGCAGGGGGTGGGCTGGTACAGAAGAGTGTTCCAGGTTTCAGGTTCCATGTTCCGGGATGTCAGAAAGGGTGGGGCGCTCTGGCTCGAGTTCGACGGCGTGATGGCGCGTCCGCAGGTCTATGTGAACGGAGTCCTGGCGGGCGGTTGGAACTACGGCTATATGAGTTTCCGCGTGGATGCTGCGCCGTTCGTCAAGGAGGGCGTGAACACCCTGGCGGTCCGCGCGGATACGCGTGACCACCATTCTCGGTGGTATCCGGGTGCGGGCATCTATCGGGCGGTGCGTCTGGTCGCGGCGCCGGGCGTGCATGTACTGTCGGGGACGGAATTCGTGACGACGCCGGGCGTTGCGAAGCAGGCGGCTTCGGTGCGTGTGGCGTTCGACGTCACGAACCGGCTCGATTCGTCCGTCACGGCCTGGCCGTGTGCGCGGGTCCAGGCGCCGGACGGTTCGGTTGTCACCCAGGAGTTCATGAAGGTTTCGCTGCCGGCGAAGGGGAGCAAGTCGTGCGTGTTCCATTTCGAGGTGCGTGCGCCGCGGCTCTGGGACGTCGAGACGCCAAATCTCTACACGGCTCGGCTGGGCGTGGGACGGGCGCCGTTGTGGGGGCGGCGCGAGCTGGATGTTGTGCCAGTCCGCTTTGGCATCCGCGTGGCGGAGTTCACGGCGGACGACGGTTTCCATCTGAACGGCCGCCGCGTGCAGTTGAACGGCGTCGACCTGCACTCTGACATGGGACCGCTCGGAATGGCCTTCAACCGCAGCGTGATGAAGCGCCAGCTCGAGACGATGAAGGAGATGGGGGCGAACGCGCTGCGGACGAGCCACAACGCGTGCGACCCGCAGGTGCTCGATCTCTGCGACGAGCTCGGAATCGTGGTGTGGAACGAGTGCTTCGACAAGTGGGATGGTACGAGCGGGCGGCGCAACGACGAGAACCTCGAGGATTACGTGGTGGAGAATCTCCGTGCGTTCGCGAAGCGCGACCGCAACCATCCGAGCGTCGTCGTCTGGTCGATTGGCAACGAAATCCCCCCGAACGGATACGACTGGCAAGGTAAGAACCCGAAGGCGCAGAACGGGATGAGCGCGGAACGCTTCCGCCTCTTCCGTGCGGCGATTCGCGCGTTCGATACGACGCGTCCTGTCGGGATTGGCTGCTGTCATGGGAACGCCGTCGCCACGGGCATGTTCGCGGAGCTCGATCTGACGGGCTGGAACTACGGCGCGCAGTATCGGGGCGTGAAGAAACGTCACCCCGACAAGCCGGTCGTCTATTCCGAGAGTGCGAGCGCGCTCAGCAGTTTTGGAGCCTTCGAACAACCGCCGGCGGCGAACAAGGCGGACTATGACGTGGCGAACCGCGAGGTGGGCGCCTACGAACACAACGCCGCGCCGTGGAGCGACATCCCGGACGTCGAATTCGCGCGTATGGAGGAGGACCGCTATTGTGCCGGCGAGTTCGTGTGGACGGGCATCGACTACCTCGGCGAACCGACGCCCTATGTGCAGGGTGGACAGTTCCCGATGATGAAGGACCTCAAGAAGAGCGAGCTTGCGCGCAGTTCCTACTTTGGAATCGCTGATCTGATGTGCCTGCCCAAGGAGCGCTACTGGCTCTACCGGGCGCACTGGAACAAGAAGGCACACACGGTGCACATCTCGCCGCACTGGAACTGGAAGGGACGCGAGGGGACGAACACGCCGGTCTACGTCTACACGGACGGCGACGAGGCGGAACTGTTCCTGAACGGAAAGTCCCTGGGGCGCCGTCGGAAGGGCGATGCGCAGCGTCCGGAGAACCTCGCGGAGGGTAAGCCGGTCGACGCGAGCAGCGTGGAGCGCCGTGGGGCGCACGTGAATGCGCCGGCGCATGCAGTCGACGGCAACAACGAGACGCGTTGGTGCGCGAATGGGCCGCAGAAGGGCGAATGGTGGCAGGTCGATCTGGGCGGCGTTCGTTTCTTCCGATCCGTCCTTGTCGCAGGTGAGCAGGCTGACAGTGCCTATGCGTGGACGATCAAGGTCTCGGAAGACGGCAGGACCTGGCGGGATTATGTGAAGAAGGCGCGTGGAGAAATCCAGAAGAGCGTCCCGAAGGTCGAGAAGGCCCGCTACGTGCGGGTAGTCTTCGACGATATGAACGCCGGGTGCTGGGCGTCCATTCGCGATGTTGTCGTGAGCGACTGCGCGGACGCCTTCCGGCTCAATCCCTATTACGACGTCTGCGCCCGTTATCGTCTGCGCTGGTTCGACGTGCCGTATGAACCCGGTGAGCTGAAGGCAATCGCCTACAAGGGCGGTGAGAGGATTGGCGAGACCGTGGTGAAGACCGCAGAGAAGCCTGTGGCCGTGAAGCTGACGGCCGAGAAGGCCGAACTGCCAGCGGATGGCAAGACCTGCGTCTTCGTTCAGGTCGACGTCGTCGACGCCAAAGGCGTGCGCGACCCATGGGCGAAGAACCGCGTGAAGTTCGAACTGAGGGGGCCTGGACGGATTCTCGCCGTCGGCAACGCCGATCCGCGCGCCCACGAGGTGTTTACGAAGGTGGATTCGCATCCGCTCTACTTCGGCAAGGCCGTGGCGGTCGTGCGCCGCGACGAGGGCGAGGAGGGGACGATTGTCCTGAAGGCGTCCGTGGATGGATTGAAGTCCGCCGAAGTCGAGTTCAAGTGATCCGCAACCTCAGAAATATGGTAAAATAGCAGCTCTCAAGAAGAAAGAGGCAGTGACTATGAAGAAAATCCGCATTACCGACACCACCCTGCGCGACGCCCACCAGTCCCTTTGGGCCACGCGTCTGCGGACGGATGACATTCTCAAGATCGCCGAGAAGATCGACGACGCCGGCTACTACTCCCTTGAATGCTGGGGCGGCGCCACGTTTGACGTGTGCATGCGCTTTCTCCGTGAGAATCCGTGGGAGCGTCTTCGCCAGATCAAGGCCGTCTGCAAGAAGACGCCGCTTCAGATGCTGTTCCGCGGTCAGAACATCCTCGGCTACAAGCACTATCCGGACGACATCGTCGAGCGCTTCACCGCGCTTGCGTGCGAGAACGGCATGGACATCTTCCGCGTCTTCGACGCGCTGAACGATCCCCGCAACCTCGAGAAGGCGATCGCCTGCGTCAAGAAGTACGGCGGCCACGCCCAGGGCACGATCTGCTACACCACCTCGCCGGTCCACACCGTCGAGAAGTACGTGCAGCTCGCGAAGGAGCAGGAGGCGATGGGCATCGACTCCCTCGCGATCAAGGACATGGCCGGCATCCTCACGCCCGGCGCCGCGCGCGAACTTGTCGCGGCCCTTGTGAAAGCTCTTCCCGAGATGCCGATCCAGGTGCACTCCCACATGACGAGCGGCATGGCCGCGGCGATGTACATGGCCGCCGCCGAAGCGGGTGCGGGGTGCGTGGACTGCGCGATTTCGACGATGTCGAGCTTCAGTTCGCAGCCGCCGACCGAGTCCATCGTCACAATCCTCGAGAGCGAGGGCTATGACACGGGACTCGACCAGAAGAAGCTCGCCGAGATCAACGCCTACTTCCAGGAACTCAAGAAGATCCGCCAGCCTGCATCCTCCGCCAAGGTCGAGCCGGTCGATGCGGGCGTGCTGGTGCACGCGATTCCGGGCGGCATGATCTCCAACCTCCGCAGCCAGCTCGCCCAGCAGGGCGCGCTCGACCGCCTGCCCGAGGTGCTGGAGGAGCTCCCGAAGACGCGCGCCGACATGGGGTATCCGCCGCTCGTGACGCCGACCTCCCAGATCGTCGGCGTGCAGAGCGTGCTGAACGTGCTGGGCGGCAAGCGCTACGGCATGGTGACGGACGAGACGAAGCACTACGCGGCCGGCTACTATGGCCGCACGCCCGCACCGATCGAGAAGAAGCTCCAGAAGAATCTCATGGGCGACCTGAAGCCGATCACCTGCCGTCCGGCCGACTTGCTGAAGCCGGGGCTTGCGGCGGCGGCGAAGGAGATCCCCTCGAAGCTCATCCAGGCCGAGGAGGACATCCTCAGCTACTGTCTCTTCCCCGAGGTTGCACTCGGCTACTTCAAGTGGCGCGCGCAGCCGGCGGACGCGAAGGATCCGATTCCCGCGGACGTGGAGATGCAGAAGAAGGACGAGGCTGCGGCCGCCGCCCCGGCGCTTTCGGCCGATGACGCGAAGTTCGTCCAGATCGGCAAGGCCTTCGCCGCGCTGATGGCGTCTTGTGGTGGCAAGTTTGATGCCGCGGCCCTGGCCGCCGCTCCTGTTGCCGCTGCGCCTGCAGCCGAGGCGGCCGAGCCGGCCGCTGTTGCCGCCGCCGAGCCGGAAGGGGAGCCTGTTCTCGCGCCGCTCAACGGCACGTTCTATCGCAGTGCGGGTCCTGGCAAGCCGGAGCTCGCCGCTGATGGTGCGACGGTCAAGGCGGGCGAACCCTGCTGCATCGTCGAGGCCATGAAGCTCTTTAACCCGATCAAGACGACGGCCGCCGGAAAGATCACCTTCCTCGTCAAGCACGGGGAGGTTGTCCAGAAGGGGCAGAAGCTGGCCGTGATCGGCTAAGGCGCGAAAGACCGGGATACGAGGGAGGGTCGTGATGGAAACACATACCATTCCGTGGCTCTGGCTCTTCGTCGGCGTGGTGCTCATGCTGATGGAGATCCTGGCCCCAGGTTTTGTGATTTTCTTCTTCGGTTTGGCTGCTGCGACGCTTGGAGTGGTCCTTTTCATCGTGGACCTCTCAGCGACGCTGCAGATCGTGTCGTTCACGGCACTCTGCATTCTCTACCTGCTCACGCTGCGGCGGATCGCGAAATCGGTCTTCATGGGCAAGACATCCGAGTCGAACACAATTGGCTCGGAGTATGTCGGAAGGATCGGCAAGGTCGTCGAGGCGATTCGTCCAGAAGTTCCCGGTCGCATCCTCCTTGGTGATGCCGAATGGGCGGCCACCGCGGGGGAGCGCCTTGAGCCTGAAACCGAGGTCCGCGTCGTTGGGCAGGCAAACCTTACACTCACCGTTGAGAAGATCTAGTCACGTAACCAAAGAAACAGAAAAGGAGCCATCATGATTCCACTCGTATTCTTCGCCTTTGTCGCGCTTGTGGTGCTTATCGCCATCCTCAAGACGGCGATTGTCGTTCCGCAGAAGACGGCCTACATCGTCGAACGTCTCGGCAAGTATCGCTGCACGCTCGAGGCCGGATTCCACATCCTGGTGCCGTTCATCGACCGCATCGCCTACAAGCACACGCTCAAGGAACAGGCGATCGACGTGCCGCCGCAGGAGTGCATCACCAAGGACAACATCGCGGTTTCGGTGGACGGCATCCTCTACATGCAGGTGATGGATCCCGCCAAGGCCTCCTACGGCATCGGCAACTACCTCTTCGCGACGACGCAGCTCGCCCAGACGACGATGCGTTCCGAGATGGGCAAGCTCGACCTCGACCGTTCGTTCGAGGAACGCACCACCATCAACTCCGCGATCGTCGCCGCCGTCGACAAGGCCTCCGATCCGTGGGGCATCAAGGTGACGCGCTACGAGATCAAGAACATCACGCCGCCCCGCACCATCCGCGACGCGATGGAGAAGCAGATGCGTGCCGAGCGCGAGAAGCGCGCGATGATCGCCGAGTCCGAGGGCGAGCGCCAGGCGAAGATCAACCGGGCCGAGGGCGAGAAGCAGGAGGCGATCAACCTCTCCGAGGGCGAGCGCCAGCGCAAGATCAACGAGGCCGAAGGCCGCGCGAAGGAGATTCTGCTTGTCGCGGAGGCGCAGGCCGCAGGTATCCGCAAGGTCGCCGAGGCGATCGGAGAGAAGGGTGGTCTGGAATCCGTCAACATGCAGCTCGCGCAGCAATATCTGAATCAGTTCGGCAATCTCGCGAAGACGAACAACACGATGATCATCCCGAGCGACCTCG
>JAUNMP010000307.1 GCA_030537465.1 bacterium | reverse complement strand
GAGCGTTGCATGAGCAAGAGAATCAGAGATTCTTCAACGATTTAAAATCGCACCCAATGGCTGGCTTTGAGCTTGAAACATGGTGATTTAGTTCACCCTCATTCTCGGTAGTGTTTGCCGCAATCACCCTCCCGGAGTTAACGGATTCCCTGAAATGTGAGCTACTACACTCGTTCCATTGTGGACGGGAAGGAACGAATCTGCCAATGATGACGATGAGACGGGTGACCAAGGCGACGGAGCTGAAGCGCTTCAAGGAGCTTGAGGGATCGAGAAGGGGTCCCTGATGATGGAGTAAGAGTGGTGGAGTAGCTCACGAGACCAACCTTCTTCCCTTGGCCGCAAGGCGATACTTCCGTTGCGGCGAATGAAGGTTCTCGGTATCAACGGCTGCAATGTACCCGGCTTTTGCAAGCGGAGAAAGGCAAGGTCACCGTCACTTTCAACGCGGGAGACAAAAAACGCACGCGGGCTTGGACGGAAACGCGATTTTCGAATTTTCAACTGGCAAACTCGGACCATAACGGACGCCGAAGACTCGCCGCGCCTCGGATCTCCCTAACGCACCAAGAATTCCTTCACCCCCACGGAGGACCACTTTCCGCCATGGACGTTTTTGAAAACGTTGTTTTCCAACAGGACGCGACCGTGGATCTTCGGCAGACCGGGTTCATTTCCCTGCCAGCCGGAGAGTCCGAATTTCATCCCGCCGCAATCCTCGATCGTGTTGCCGCGGATCGTCATGTCCGAGATGCGGCCCGACTCGTACCAGTAGTCCGCCAGATCCATACCGATCACCGCCGAATATCCGCGCACGAAGCGATTGTCCTCGACCAGATAGCGGCCACGTCCGGAAAGACGGAGATTCGGATAATCGTGGAAATGGTTGCCGCGGATCGTCACGTCGGGATTGAGCGTGGCGTTCTCGACCAGCAGCCCTTCCTTGACGGTGGACGGCAGAGTCCCATCGACCAGCACCGTGCAGCAGAACCGATCCGCCGGATCGGGCACTACGGAAACGACCTTGGCCGTCGCCTGGAGCGCCCGTTCATGCGCCGTCACGAACTCAAGCGTGTCGCCGGAACGATACGGGAAGAACCCCTGATGGGAGAGATGCTTCGCCCGCAGATGGACCTTGTTCCCCTCAACACGCTCCACACGTAGATAGTTGCCGTGGATGTTGATCCAGTCATCAAGCGAAAAGCCGCCCGCGCAGTCCAGGATGTCAATCTTCCCGAAGCAGTTGATGAACTGGACGATGTCCGCCGTCAACGACACGCGTTCGCCCTTCGGCGGATCCGCCGTCAAACGCTGCACGCGGATGTTGCCACTGCGCTGCCCCACCATGCCCATGCCGCCAAAGCGGTCGATGGCGACATCCTCAACCACCACGTTCTCGCAGTCCTCGAAGAAGAAGACGTCCCGGTAACGCTTCTCCTCCAGGTTCACCACAACCTTCTCTCCAACGTTGTAGGGCAGTTTGACGCTCTTGGGATGCTTGTCTCCATAGTAGGTGAACATCACCACGCCGTTGCCCAGATCCTGCGGCGTGACGCCGACGAAAGTGGACGGGAACTCGCTCTTGTCCCCCTTCGAGTCGGGCGTCATTAGATAGAAGATCGCAAGACGGTCCAACGAGTGAAGAGACAGCCGCCCATCCACCGTGCGGACCTCGTATCCATCCAGACGGAACACCAGGTTCCCGTTCTCGACGACGTAGGGGCAGACGCCGTCGTCGAACTTGATCTTGAAGTGATTCTCCATCTTCTCCAACACGGTGAATCCGACACAGGAGGGATAGCGCGTCGTCACCGTGAAGTTCCGGAAGGCGAGTCCCGTGCAGTTCGTCGCCGCGAACGGGAATGTCCGCCCGTGGAAGACGAAAGTCGATCCTCCGCCGTCGATTGTCACGTTGTGGCGTCCCACCAGCGGGAAAACGACCTGTTTCTCGCCCGACTGGTTGTTGGACGGATCCAGCCACATCATCTTCGCATGGTCGCCGAAGAAATGATAGACGCCCTTTTCTATCTTCAGCGTCCCACCATCCGGAACCGACGCCAGCCTCGCCTGCATCTGCGGTGTGGAGTCAATTTCCGCACCGTGAACCAGCACACCGGACAATACTGTCACGGCAAACAGAAGCCAACAACCCGAACGCATAAATCAATCGGAAGCTTCTTATCTGAGGATGATCGAGAATCCGGAATTGTAGGCGAGGCTGACAATGCCCTCGCGGACCTTGACCTTCCAGGTCGAGCGTAGGCTGCTTGGCAGAACGAACGATCCAGCGACCGTTCCGCTGGAGAACTCGATCAGTTCGCGTCCGTCATCCACATCCTTGCTGAGCACGCCCGGGTCGAGCATGATCTCCGCCCCGGCGGGAACGGTCAGACTGTCCACGCCAACCGTGTCACCGTCGATCTTCACGGTCACACCGTCGGCGAGGGTCAGCGCACCGCCTGACACGCGTGCCGGCGCGGGTGCACCGACGAGCACGGCCGGGGCCTCGACGGCCTCGCCACGGTACCACTTCGCGCGGAGGTAGTCCATCACGGACTTCCGCTCGGCGTCGTTCAGGTTCGTGTTGAACACCAGCGCCTCGGCGATGTCACCATCCCACCAGGACGCCGAGGTCACGCGCGCGTTCGGACGACCGCCCAGGCGCACGCCGCCGAAGCGGCGCGTGCAGTCCCCGGACGCCACCCGGATGTCCAGTTTGTTCACGTCGCCGTCCCCTTCGGCCTCCGCGAAGTACAGAACCTGCCGGTCGGGCGCCAGCTCCGTGCCGAGGATGGCGAACGTGTCCTTGAGGTCTGCCAGCGTGTGCGACTTTGTCGTGGAGAGTCCCGTATTCGCGATGTCCGCGTTCGCATCGTTCTTGTAGACGACGTAGAACGGGCTGGCGGCCTCGAAGTAGAGGCGCGGCGTGAACGGCTTCGACGCGTCCTGCACCACGTCTTCGCCGGGGAGCAGGGCGAACATGTCGTTCCACTGGTTCTGCGCCTGGGGCTTGAAGACGACGATCGCGGTAAGGTTGTCCTTGTCGGACGGCATCATGCGGTCGTCCACGAAGTCGTAGGTCGACCACCGGCAGCGCATGACATCGTACGGACGGCCCGCGCCGGCCGGGACGAGCGAAGCGTAGTTCGAGGGGGTCTGCGACGTCTGCCGGAACGTACCGCCCAGCACGCCCTTGTTGCGGATCGAGAGGACCTGTCCCGACGCGTTGGTGGTCAACGAACTGCCGTCACCGAGATCCGCCCACACCTGGACCTTGGGCGCGGTCCCCTTCGAGACGAACGCGAGCGTGCCGGCCTCGACCGACAAGTCGGCCGCGGCGTCCCGCACGGAATTCAGCTCCAGCGTGCCGGCGCCACGCTTCACGACGCGTTTGGACGTTCCCTGCGCGACATCGACAGTTCCGGCCGGAACATCGAGTTCCGTCACGGACTCCGTGCCATCCCCCGCGTTCGGCACGTGCGCGCCGAGCCACTTGGTCTTCAAATAGGTCTTGACGTCGGCCAGTTCCTGCGGCGTCAGTGCGTCCCCGCAGAACATCATCAGCTCGCCGAACGCCTGGTACGCGCAGGACGCCTTGTCCCGCGGACGGGTCCCCAGGCGGAACGTGTCGTGGTTCAGCGCCCCGGCATAGGCCAACGTGCTCTCCTTGCGTTGGATGTCGTTGGTGAAGTGCTGCTCCCAGACGAACTTCTGGCTCGAAGCCGTGAGGTTGGAGAGCACCAGGCAGTCCACATACGCCTCGTCGTACGGACGGCTCCGATAGTTCGTCAACCCCGTATCGCCCCAGCTGCCGCGGTACTGGATGTAGCGCGCGTCGTAGCCGGTCGCGGCGGAGTTGCCGTTCGGCATCTCCAGGCGGAAATTCGCGATGGCGTTATTGGCATTCCAGTCCAGACTCGGGTCCGCCGCCCTGGCCGCACCGTTGTAGATCGTATAGACCCCCTTCCACGCGTCGCGGCCAGTCGTCGTCACGTGCCGCATGGAGTAGAGCAGCGTCAGCGCGCGCGAGGGATTGGAGAAGCCCGTCAGCGTGTAGTCCACCCAGTTCATGCGGAACGCCGGCCATTCAGGTCCGCGGAAAAGACCTGGGCTGAATGTCATCGGGTTATAGCTGTTGTTGCGCGTAAATGCGCCGCCGGATGTACCGAGATTGTAGAGGGCGTTGTAGTCCCAGCTGTTTCCATGACTGTTCCCCCAGTAGCGTGTTGCGTCGACGCGCACCACGGCCTTCCGCACCGCGGCGGGCACGTTGATGCGCGGCGCGCGAATCGGCGGAACGCCTTCGGCGAGCTCGACCTGCGCGTCCGAGTAGACCTCCAGCAGCGCGAGATTCGAGAGACTGGCGCCTTCAGCGACGGTCAGCGTACCCTCCTCGACACTGATGACGCCCGTCATCGGCGACGGACGCTTCACGACGGGTGCGATTTTAAATCGTTGAAGAATCTCTGATTCTCTTGCTCATGCAACGCTC
>JAUNMP010000306.1 GCA_030537465.1 bacterium | reverse complement strand
ATTTACAGGACTTCGCTACATTGAGCCCCTCAAAAAATGGGGTAATTCCAATATTGTCCTATGAAAACGTTGAAGTTGAAAATGATGCGTAAACTCATGATGACGGTCGCCCTGGCGGCGACGGTGTTCGCGGCATCGGCGAACGAGTGGACAGATTCGGCGACGGGGCTTACCTGGTCCTACGATGTCGTCGGCGATGCGGCCATGATCGCCGGCTGCAGTCCCACGGGAACGTCGCTTGAAATCCCGCAGACCATCGGCGGTCTGCCCGTCACGGCGATCAAGGTTTACGCGTTGGAGAATTGGACGAATCTCAAGTCGCTCACGCTGCATCCCGTCAAGATCCACTATAACGGCGAAGATCATTCCCGGCCGCTCAATCTGGCATTCGAGCCGAGTAACAAGCCGGCTTACGTGCACTATACTCAGACGACCATCACGAACATTACGGTGAGGGGCGGTGGCGTATTGCCTTACTGGTTCTTCTACGAATGCGAGGCGGTCGAGTCGATTTCGTTCGAGGGGGCCTTTACGGGAGTCGAAGATCAGGCCTTCATGCGGTGTGGGGCGCTGAAGCGCATTGCGCTGCCGGAGGGTGTGGAATATGTCGAGAGCGAGGCCTTTCGCGATTGCTACGCCCTCGAGGAGGTGAGGCTGCCGACCAGCATGACCAACATCGGTTCGCGGGTGTTCACGGATGATTGCAACTGCCTGGAATCTTTGAAGCGCATCTACGTGTCGTGGGACCTGTACGATGCGGTGAAGAAGCAGATTGACGTCGGTCTTGACGTGGAGATCATCCGCATCGGCGACGCACCCGGTTCCTCGCCCCAGAAGCCGTGGAACGTGGGTCTCGGTGGCTCGGTTACAGTCTTCGCCTATACGAACGGGGTTGGTGGGCTCATTGTTTACGGCAATGGTCCCGTGCGCGCTTACGAATACGAAGATATGCCGTGGCGGAATTTCGCCGACGAAATCACGTCGCTTACAATCGGCAAAGGTATAACCGCCATCGGCAGGTGTGCCTTCATGGATCTCACTTCGCTGAACGAGATCATGTTCGAGGAGGGGAGCAAGCTCACGCGCATCGACGATCGTGCGTTCAGTTATGCGGCGCAGCACGTGACGGAACTTGACTTGCCGCCCACGCTCGAAATCCTCGGTGAACGGGCGTTCTACATGTGCAATCCCGACTTGAAGATCCGCATTCCGGCAAGTGTGAGTGAAATGGGGTCGTTCGCGTTTGCGACGAAGCGGAATAACATGACGTATTGCGGCGTCAAGGAGATGGTCTTTGAGAACGGGTCAGCGGCGATTCCGCTCGCGCCGTTCGTTTATGGAAGCAATACGGCCTTCCCGAAAAAACTCAAGGTCGTCATCGACGGCGAGACGGGCGTTCCCGAACAGTGGCGCGGCAACGACGGCCTCCTCTACGCCACGCCGAAGGCGGCGGCCGAGGCGGGCTGCGCGACCATCACGGCGGTTCCGCCGCTGGTGAACCGGGAAACCGCCACGGTGGGCAAGTATGCGAAGTTCCCGCTCGAAGACCTCGGCATCCCCGTCGACACGAACAAGTACACGCTCAAGGCGGAGGGTCTGCCGAAGGGTCTTTCCCTCGTCACCGAGCAGATCAAGAACGAGCAGAAGAAGGTCGTCGGCTACAACTATTTCATCGAAGGCGTGCCCACGGAAACGCTCGTTTTCGCGACGCAGAAGGCCTACGTGCGCCTGACGAACGCCGACAAGACGCAGACGCTCTGGCCGCTTATGCTGGAGGTGGAGCCGGATGAGCCGGAGTTGGTCTATGAAGACGGCATCGTGGGGAAAAAGTTAGGAGGATATGTGAGGGAAATATTCCCGCAGGCGGATGCGACCTGGACGTACAAGGGCTGGCCGACGGGACTCAAGTACACGACGAAGCCGGTCAAGGATAAGACGTTTGGCGAGATTCCCGCGTATGTCGTCTATGGCACGTTCACCAAGGCGGGCCGGTTCACCGTGACGGCTACCGCGCCCGTTCCCGGCACGAAATACAAGAACACGTACACGGCGATTCTTACCGTGTGGCCGGATCAGAACGCCAGAAGTCAAAAAGATCGGTACACCCATCAGGCCTACGCGCCGTTCGAACCGATGATGGCGGGCGACGTCAAGTCGATTTCGGGTCTGCCGGCCGGACTCAAATTCACGGCGAAGGCGCTCACGGATAAGACGTTCGGCGAGATTCCCGCCGGTGCCATCTACGGCATGCCCACGAAGGCGGGCGTCTATACGGTGACGGCCAAGACCTTTGATGGGGAAAGCTCCTCCATCCTCTGGACGATTACGCCGCCCGATGCGCCGACGTTCGCGCTCGACACGGGCGCGGCGCCGATTGTGGAGACGAAGGCGCAGGTCGTGCAGGGCGCGAATCAGGCGTTCGCGATTGCGGCGAGCGAAGGCGCGAAGGTGACGGCGGCGGGACTGCCGAGCGGCCTCAAACTCGTGCAGGGCAAGGCGACGAAGGCCTATTCCGTCGAGGGCGTCGCGACGAAGCCGGGCGACTATCGCGTCACCTTCAAGACGGTCCTGAACGGCGTGACCACCCTCTCCGTCGTCGCGTTCACGGTGAAGGGCAATCCGCTTGCCGCGACCTACTGCGGCTACACGGCGGCGCGTCCGGCCGCCGGGGAGGCGTACCGTCTCGCGGTCGCGGAGGTCACGGTCGCCGCGGCGGGCACGGTGAAGCTCACCTACACGGAGGGGAAGACCAAGTACACCGCGAGCGTGAAGAGTTTCGACTGGAATGACGCGAAGGGCAAGGGCACGGCATCTAACATCGTTCTCAAGGTCTCGTCCGCCGACAAGACGCTCGGCTATGGCGACCGCAAGGCGTCGCTGACGTTCGAGGACTGCGGTGTCTACCTCATGGCCAAGCTGGACATTGCGGACGCGAACGGATCCTCGCTCGTGAAGTGGGACGGGGCGTTCTTGTATGCGACGGTGAAGACGACCGAGGTTCCGCTCCCGGCGTCGCAGACATATGTGTTCCGGACGAAAGACAGTGAAAATGTGGACGCGATCGCGACGGTGTCCGTCGCCTACGACGCGAACAAGGCGACCGCGGCGTTTTCGGGCAAGCTCTTCGACGGCACGGCGGTCAAGGCGACGGTTCCCGTGACCCGCGTGTCTGATGATGGGACTTCCGGTGATTACGCATTCGCGCCTTTCCTGGTGATCGCCAAGGACGGAACGGTCATTTGCTTCGAGAACTTCTGCGGCGGCGGCGGATACGTTGATCTGGTGCGGGAGGACGGCGAACGTGTCGACGAGATCAGGTCCACGTCCGTCGAGTACACCCTCGGCGACAAGAAGTTCGCGGAGCTCGTGCCGGAGACGGGGGCGTTCACGTTCGGCTGGGGCGGCGATGCCGAAATCGTTGGTGCGGACGTGGAGTCGTTCGCGTTCGCGGTGACGAAGGACAAGAATGACAACCCCGCGGGCGTCGCGATCTACGATGTGGACGCGGTTGAGGGCGAGAAGCCGCTTGCGACGGTGTCGGCGAAGGTCGGCAAGGCGACGGGCGCGATTTCGGTCTCGTTCACGTCGAAGAAGGGCGACAAGGCGAAGTACGCGGCGGAGCTCGTCTGGCGGGGCGAAAAGCTCTTCGCGGGCCACGTCACGCGCACGTGGAAAGGTCTTGATCCGAAGACGAACAAGTCCGCGAACCTGACGGCCTACGGTACGGCGATTGTTGAAGCCAAGCTGCCGCCGACGCCGGCGCAGGGTGGCGTCCAGCTCTGGGCGGACGGACCGTTCTGGACGGAAACCAACCTTGGCGAGTCGGAAGATCCGAGTCACCCGGAATACGGCGCACTCTACACCTTTGACGAAGCGGCCTCTTCTGTAAAGGCTATGCTCGGTCCGGAGTGGCGAATGCCGTCGAAAGACGATTTTGCCAAGCTCGTCGATACTTCCGTCTGTACGCAGGAATGGGACGCCACAAGGAAGGGCTGGACGTTTACCGGCAAGGGTGACTACTCGTCAAACAGCATCTTCTTGCCCCTTGCCGGCTACGAGGACGGCGAAGTCCGCGTGGTCGCCGGAGAGAGAGGATGGTACTGGTCCTCTGATGCAACCGATGCCACTTACGCGTGGGGGCTCTACCTCCGCGACTTCAGCGCGTTCAACCCCAGCGTGCACGACCAGAACTTCCGCTACCTCGGTTATCCTGTTCGCGCAGTCCGATGATTTGCCGTATCTCGCGTGAATGCGATTGATTCCAATGCGTTTTCACAGTCCGAAAATGATCAAGATCTTCATAGCGATCGTTTCCTGTGTCGTGAGCCCGGTTTGGGCTGATGTGAACCTTGGTGTCGTGGACGCGCATCGGAAATGTGACTGTGCGTTCCTGATGACGAACAGGATGCAGTCTGTCTGCAAGGTCACGGACGTGCGAAGTTCCTGTGCGTGCCTCGTGCTGACGGCGGATCGCGATGAACTTTCGCCGGGTGACGTGCTGACGGTCAAGGGCGTGTTCAATCCCGC
>JAUNMP010000305.1 GCA_030537465.1 bacterium | reverse complement strand
TCAGCGGAAGAGCAGCAGCGTGCCCGGCGAGATCGCCTCAAGCGTGCCCGGACCCGTCACGAATTCGGGATGCGTCGCCGCATCGATCGTGCCCAGATACAGGTTGCCGTCATAGGTGACGGGACCACACTTCGCCGTACCGGAATAGTCGAGCAGCAACTGGGCCCCCTTCGCCACGTCGATGCGGAGACCAGACGGCAGCGACGGCGCCGCGTCGACGGCATCCGTGCAGCGGACTAGTGACACCTCGTCGATGTGCGCGTCCTGGTCCGCACGGCTGCCGCCCGAAAACTCGCGTTCATCCACGTCAGGACGGCTGCGGCCCTCGAGGCCGAGACGCCAGGTGCCCGCCGCAGGCACATCCACCAGGTACGAGACCTCCATCCAGTTGCGCGAATAGAGCGTCGGCGTCGTCGCGAGCACATTCGTCACGCTCCCCTGCGCCAACCAGACGCGAACGGGATTGTTCGCATAGTAGTTGCTGTCCGCGCGGGCGCGCACATGCATCTTGAAGCGGTAGCGCCCCGCCGAAGGAATCGCAATGTCCTGGTACGCGACGCACGCGTTCTGCAGGCGCAGACGGGAATCGCCCGCATAATTGCAGTAGCCCCAGTACTGCGGATTGGACGTGTTTGGATAGCGTCCGACCCAGGTGTACGACATTGGCCGGCCGGTGTTCGGGCTCGGCAGACTGGCGCTGTTCCAGAATCCATCGAACCGCTCGAAGCCCGGATCCTGCACCAGGTTGTCGACGAGCGTATCGTCGCGAACCAGTTCGAGCCCGGTCACAAGTCCAATGGCCCGAGAGCCGCTCGCAGCCTGTTCAAGCCGCAGCGTGACCGACTCGCCTTCGGATGCCGTGAACGCCGTCGGCCACATGTGCGTGTCGAGATTCTGCGTGGCCTGTTCCACAGTGCCGAGATCCGTCGCCGAGCCATCCCCACGCACGATGGTCGCGCGGATGGCGGGGATGCCCAGCATATTGGCGTCGCCATTGGTCGTGCCGGTGAACGTCCAGAACGTCGCCCAGCGCTGGAGAGCTCCGCGCAGGCGCCACGTGCCCGCAGGGACGGTGAATGTCGTCGAAGCCACGCCGCCCGTGGAGACGAGCGCGAGCGCTCCGCCCCCGACCGGCGCTTCCGAGAGCGGGAAGAACTGCATGAAGTTGCTTTTCTTCACGTAGGTACCCGTCGTCACCGCGCCGATCACGCCATTCGTCACGGCCATTCCCTCCGTGTTATCGCGTTTGACCTCGAACGTCCAGTTCTCAGCCTGGTTCAGCGTCGAGAAACGCGCGCGGATATAGGGATTGTCGGCAGAGGCGGTGCCGCCGCCCACGGGACGCACGAGGCGGTCAAACGAGCCATTCGGGATTGCGCAGACGACTTCGCGCGACGGCTCCACGACACGCACCATGTCGAAGTTGTCGAGGAACGTGCAACCGTCCCAGCCGGAGTCGGGGCTCTGGAGGCCAAGTTCCCACGACCCCGCCTCGGGAACCGCGATCCGGACGCGGAACCGGTTGAAATAGAGCGTGCCGACCTGTACCGTTCCAACGTGCGCGGCGGCATTCCACGTCCGGCCGAAGAGGACATCCAGCTGCAGCTGCTGGTCGGGGTAGGCATACCCCTTGTTGAAGCTCCCTTCGTTGGGCCCCGAATAGCGCGACTTCCCGTCGAACGACAGCTCGTAGACGCCCGCCTCCGGCACGGTGACCGTCGTCGAGACCGCCACCATCTGGACGAGCTGGAGGACATTCGTGCCGGAAGACGGCAGGTACTGCCTGTTCAGCCACTGTGCCCAGGTGTTCTTGCCCGCCGCGTTCGGCTGCGGTTCCTGGACGCACATGATGAATGCCGGCGAGATATGGGCCGTCCACCCGTAGGCCGTCGACTCGGTGGCAATTCTGTAGCGGTCGAAGGTCGGATCGGCGATCGTCACCGGCAGTTCGAAATCGGGATTGACGAACGTCGCGCGCACACGGCCCGCCGTCGGCGCGTCGACCGCGCGCACGCGGCCTTCGAGCTGGAGCACGGAGCCCAGGTTCGCCGTCCCCATGCCGACTTTCAGCGTTCGAACGCCGGAATCGACCGTATGGACGCGCAACCAGCCGTTGCCGGTCGTCTCGACCGTCCCCGCCGCCGCGTTGGACGTCTTGTCGCAGGTCAGGCCCGAAGCCGCATCGCCCGCGGACGAAGGATTCGCGGATCCGTGATATTCCCCAAACGCATACTTCTCGCCCGCGCGGACCGTCAACGCGGGAAGACGTCCGCCCTGAAGCAGGATGCGCCCTTCCGTCCAGTCGAAATCACCCGTGAACTCGAGGTCGGTCGGACCAAGCACCAGCGTTCCCGCGCCCGTCTTGGAAGCGGATCCCGCACCGGCAAACGCGAGCGGAGGCGTCGACGTGCCGGCACTTCCGGAAACCGTCGCCGCCGTCTCCTCCGCGAGCGCAAGCTCGACACGAGGCGTACGCGCACGGACGCTGAGCGTCGCGGGCAAGTTCCATTTGGACAGGAGATAGCGCGACACCTGTTCGCACTGCGCAGCCGTCAACTGGTTCGTGAAGACGAGCACCTCGCCCAGATAGTCGCCGCCCTGACGTCCCTTCAGCGTTTCGGTGAACCCGCTGCGGTAGAAGTTGTCCGCCTTCGCAAGGATGTCGAAGTAGTCGCACTCCAGCAGCTGCCAGCCCATCTTGGCCGGCGTCGTACGCGGATCGCATTTGATGCCGTCCACGCGGAAGCGTGCACTCGCCTGAGGTGCGCAGACGTCGCCGCGGTTCACCAGCAGCGTGGCCGAAGACGAATAGGCGGGCGTGGACGAGCCGATCGTCGTCAGAAACGGCCCCAGGCGTCCGGCGGTTTCGCCGCCGACGGGATGGCCGATCCAGTTCGTGATCGCGTGAACGATGAAAAGGTGGTGGACGGTCAGGGCCGTCAACTCGGAGCCGCCACGCCGTCAGCGAAGATACTGGCCCGACGTCGCGCCACCGAAGAAGACACCCTCACGGTCTTGGAAGGTTTCACGGACGGGCGGTTCCCCGTTCTTCAGCGCCGGGAGCGCGTCATTGCCGAACCACTTCGGCACCGCGTAGATGCGCGTCGGGTTCGCCGGCGTCGTCTCGCGACGGTCGCACCATTTCTCGACGGCGCCGCTTTCGGACGTGACGAGACTCGACATGTCCACCCAGTAGGCTGCCGCGTCGCAGACCGCAGGCGGCGTGACAAGATCGGCATCCGCATCGGCAGTCACGGAGACCGCCCCTTCCAGCACGGAAAGACGCGAATCGGAAGCCGTGCACAGACCGGCGGCCGAGACGTCCAGCGTCCCCGCGCCTGTCTTGTAGAGGACGCCCTGGTCGCCAATCAGCGTCCGCGCGGACGACGTCGTCCCCGCCGGCACATCGACGGCGTCCCGCTGCTTGAACCCAACCGCGACATCGCCCATTGCAAGGTACGCCGTCCATGCGACAGCCGCTACCAGACTCTTCTTCATTGTCACACCCTTCCTTCCATTCAAGCCGTCACCGCAGAACCACCGCCATGCCCGACGCGAGCACCAGCGAGACGCCGTCCGTGCCGCGCACAAGACGCCAGCGCGCCGCCTTCAGGCGGGCGGACGGCTTGAACGCATTGGGCGGGAGCGCGGCCGCGTCGGCGACCTTCAGGATTTCAAACGGGGCGCTCTTGCGCGCGGAAACGAGCGCCTCAAGATCTTCCGCCGACATGTCCACCTCGACGTCACCCGCGGGGAATGCGAGCTCGGCCGCCGCCTCGACCGTGAGCGGCGTGCCGCCCGTGACGTCTGCGACGCGGAGCGTCCAGGTGGCGGATTCGACCTCGACGCGGCCGCCGCGGATCGTCGGGACGCCCGTCAGCGACGGGAAGACGACCGGAGTGTAGGGGGCGACGTCGTTGATGTCGAGCGCGGTACCGGACGCGAACGCGACGGGGCCCTCGAAGACCGGACGGTACACGCCGGGCGCGCGTGTGGCCTTCTCCTGGACGTTCGTGGACGTGGCGAGGAACGAGCCGTCGCCCGGATCCAGGAACTTCACATAGCTCAGCTTGTTCGTCAGCGTATCGCGGTCGTCATCCGCCGTCGCGTGAAAGTTCACGCCCAGACCGAAGTTCGCCGGCCAGAACCCGTACAGCGCGTTCTCGCACGAGGTCGGTCCGCCACCCTGGTAGTGGTTGCCCATGTAGCAGAAGATACGGTGCCAGCCGGCCTTGAGCGTCACGACGTTGCCCCAGGCATGGCGGCGCCAGCCGAGGTCCGACCCTGGATCGACGTAGTCGGCCGGCACAATGACCTTGTTGTCGTCGACCTGGTGGACGACAACACCGTCAATCGTGATCTTCGAATTGCGCGAGATGCAAGAGGTGAACCGGCAGTCCACATCCGCACCCGTTTCACCCGGGATGTTGATGTAGCCCGCGTACCAATGGTTGTTGTGCCAGTCGACGCGCTTGTCGGCCGCGTTCGTCGTCGCGAACGTATTGTCCCAGGCCTTGTAGGCGTAGGCGAGGCCGGTGCGGTCGATTCCCTTGT
>JAUNMP010000304.1 GCA_030537465.1 bacterium | reverse complement strand
ACGAGATCGTCCGCATGGGCCCCGAGAACTTCATCATCGCCCTCGACTACTTCGATGCCTCCATCAACCGTGTCGCGGCGTGGGTGCTCGGCATGCGCAACATGCAGAAGGCGTTGCTCGAGGCGCTGCTCGAACCCAAGGAGACGCTCAAGACGCTCCAGGACGGTGCCCAGTTCACGGAGCAGCTCGTCCTCCAGGAGGAGCTCAAGACCTATCCGATGGGGGCCGTGTGGGAAGAGTTCTGCGCGCGTGCGAACCTCCCGGCGAACGAGGCCTGGATGGCCGAAGTGCTCAAGTACGAGCGCGACGTGCTCTCCCAGCGTGCCTAAGTTCCTCGTGGACAACACAGAAGAAGGTCTCTCCGCAATGCGGAGGGGCCTTTTTTGATATAATTGCGCCACTATGAGAAAGGTGTCGATGATGATGTTGGGTTCTGCCGTGGCGCTGTCCCTGGGAATGATGGGGTGTTCCTGTGCGCAGTCGAGCGTTCGTCCCTATTCCTTCCACGTCAAGCCTGGGGATTCGCTTGAGGCGGTGAGGAATGCCGTCCGTGCGTTGCCCGCATCCAACCGCGTGAATGGTGTGGAGGTGGTTCTGGCGCCGGGGCGGTATGTGCTCAAGTCCACGTTGCAGTTTGGCCTGGAAGACGGAGGAGCCGAGAACCAACCCGTGGTTTGGCGTTCGGAGAAGGGCGGACGTGCCATTCTGGCGTCCGGCACAAGTCTCCCTGCGTCCGCATTCGTACCCGTGACGGATGCCGCGGCGCTCGCGCGGATTGATCCCGAGGCGAAGGACAAGGTTCTCATGGCCGATCTCTCATCCTCTGGAATCTCCTTCTGGAAGCCGCTGACGCGCGAGGTCCGTCAGCCCACGCCCGTGCCGGAGCTCTTCTTCGACGGCGAGCGCATGACGCTCGCCCAGTGGCCCAACGGCGGTGAGTGGACCACCATCGCGAAGTTCATCGACAAGGGCACGCAGGACAACGACGGTAGTGTCGGTCAGGGCCTCGGGCAGAAACGTGACCGCAAGCCGGAGCCGCCGCGTGGCGGCACCTTCGGCTACGCGGGTGACCGTCCCTCGCGCTGGACGAAGGCTCCCGAGGTCTGGTTGCATGGATTCTGGTGTTTCGACTGGTACGACTCCGTGATTCCCGTCGCCGACATCAACACGGCGTCGAATACGGTTACTTTTGCCGCCAAGCATACCTATGGCGTGCGGCAGGGCAACCCGAGCCCCCGTCGGTGGAAGGCCGTGCATCTGCTGGAGGAACTGGACACTCCTGGCGAATACTACGTCGATCCTGTCGCCAAGCGACTCTATTTCTGGCCTCCGCACCGGATCGAGCCGAGTTCGCGGATTGTCGTCGCAAGCGAGCAGCGCCCGCTGCTCAAGGTTGAGAAGGTCCAGAACCTGGTTCTCCGCGACCTTGGTTTCGAAGAGTGCTTTTCCGACGCTGTTGTGCTGAGAGACTGCGCCAAAGTCACGCTGGAGCACTGCGCGTTTAGGAATCTTCGCCAAAAGGCCCTCTACGCCGAACGTTGTTCCGACTGCCGTGTGGTCGGCTGCGATATCACCGAGACGGGGACGGGTGGCGTGAGCATCAACGGTGGAGACCGCAAGGCCTTGACGCCGGGGCGCAATGTCGTCGAAGACACCTGCATCCGCAATTTCTCCGTCCATTGCCTGACCTATGCCAGCGCCGTGCATGTGGGGGGCGTTGGCAATGTCGTCCGCCACTGCGAGCTCTCAGGCGCACCACACATGGCCATTGGCGTCTATGGTAACGACAATCTCTTCGAATATAATGTCATCTCGAATGTCTGCATGTGTTCGGATGACGCGGCTGCCTTCTACAAGGGGCGTAACCCGTCCTGCCGTGGCAACATGCTGCGCTACAACTTCTGGAGCGAGATCGGTTCTCCGCGCGGACACGGCAACGCAGCCATCTACTTCGATGATGGCGACTGCGGCGACACCGTCTATGGAAATGTCTTCTACAGGTGTGGCGAGCCTGGTTTCGGCGGATTTGGGACGGTCTTCTGCCACGGTGGACACTCTAATCTCGTCGAAAACAGCATTTTCATCGAATGCAGGCGTCCGCTTGGGTCCTCACCCTGGCCGCAGAAGCGCTGGGAGGCGTTCCTGCAGAGTCCGCTTGAGCAGACGCGCCTTCTGAAGGAGGTCTGTGTGACGAGTGCAGTCTGGACGGCTCACTATCCCGCAATTGCGTCCATCTTCAAACCGGAGTCGGATACGAACCGTTGGAACCTCGCCGTGAACAACGCGTTCGTGGATTGTCCTCTAGAGCTTCCCGGACGTAAGCCCGGGGAGAAGAAGCCTGGTATCGTGGCGGGACGATGGGCGACGAACACGACGGATGTCGTCTTTGCGGGCGATCCTGGATTCGTGAACGCCGCCACGAAGAACTTCGCGCTTCGTCCCGACGCGGACCTTTTCCGGAAGATTCCCGCCTTCAAGCCCATTCCGTTCGAGAATATCGGCTTGACCACGAAGCGCTGAGGTTTTGGTACAATACCCGCTTCACATGCTAGACTTCAAGAACATATCCGTCCACTATGGGCTTCAGGACGTCCTGACGGACGTCACCTTCCGCGTCAACAAGGGCGAACGCATCGGCGTCGTCGGTCCGAACGGGTCCGGGAAGTCCACGCTTTTCAAGATCATCCTCGGCGAGATGTCCACCGACCACGGCGAACTCATCATCGAGGAGAAGCCGCGGATCGGGTCCACGCGGCAGCATCCCGAGCCGGACACGCCGGACGAGACGCTGCTCGAGTATTCAATGCGCGGCATTCCGGGGTTCCACGAGCTTGAACTGCGCATGCGTGAGCTCGAGGAGAAGCTTGACTCGGGCGACCCGAATGTCCTGAAGGAATATGGTGACGTCCAGACCGAATTCGAACATCTGGGAGGATACGACCTCGAGACGCGCGTGAAGGTGGCCCTCGGCGGCCTCGGGTTCTCGGTGGAGGAGTTCTCGAAGCCGTTCGCGAGTTTCTCGGGCGGCTGGCGGATGCGTGCGGAACTCAGCCGCGTGCTGGCCTCGCATCCGGACCTGCTGCTGCTGGACGAACCGTCCAACTATCTTGACCTGCCCGCCGTCGACTGGCTGCAGAAGTTCCTGAAGCAGTACCGCGGCACGTTGATGCTCATTTCCCACGACCGCTATCTGCTGCGCTCGCTGACGGAGATCATCGTCGAGGTCGATGCCGGCACCTGCACGCGCTACGAGGGCAACCTTGATTGGTACATGCGCGAGCGCGAGGTTCGCTACCAGCATCTCCTGCAGGCGAAGGAGAACCAGGATCATCACCGCGAGCAGCTGCAGAGGTTTGTGGACCGTTTCCGCGCCCAGGCCACGAAGGCCGCGCAGGCGCAGAGCCGACAGAAGCTCATCGACAAGATTGACGAGGAGCGCATCGTGCTCCCGAAGCGGTATACGCAGTCCGGTCGCCTCCGTCTCGCGGAGCCGCCGGCCTCGGGAATCGAGATGTTCCGCTGCGAGAATCTCTTCTTCTCCTATGATGGTGAGAAGAACGTGCTCCATGACGTGGAGTTCAACGTCTCCCGCGGGGACAAGATCGCGCTCATCGGCTACAATGGCCTCGGCAAGTCCACGCTCATGCGCATCATTGCGGGGCGTCGCCAACCGACCTCCGGCCGCGCCATCCTCGGGCACAACGTCGTCCCCGGCTACCTTTCCCAGGAGTTGGCGGAGACGATTCCCCCCGATCTGACTGTCTACCGCGTGGCGAAGGACGCCTGGCAGGGCGGCACGAACATTTCGGGTGAGAAGAACTTCCGCAATCAACTCGGCGCGTTCGGCTTCGACGAGAATGACGTCGAGAAGCAGGTTGGCGTGCTCTCCGGCGGCGAGAAGATTCGTCTCGCGTTCCTACGCCTCTTCCTGCAGGCGCCGAACTTCCTGCTGCTCGACGAACCGACGACGCACCTTGATCTCGACGGACGCCGCCTGCTGCAGGACGCCCTGCAGAAGTACCAGGGGACGATCTTCCTCGTCTCCCACGACATCGAGTTCGTGCGCGCCGTGGCGACCTCCGTACTGGAGATCACCCGCGAAGGCATCCGCCAGTTCCCCGGCGGATACGACTACTACTGCGAGAAGAAGGCCGAGATGCAGAAGGGTGCCAGCGCCCCGAAGCAGGCGGCCGAGACGGCCACCACGCCGGACGGCGCTCCGCGTCTGACCTCGAAGGAACTCCGCCAGCAGCGGGCCGCAGAGCGCGCGAAGATTGCGCCGAAGGTCAAGGAACTCAAAAGGAAGGTCGAGACGAGCGAGAAGAAGATCGAAGAACTCCAGGCGGCACTGGACGCGGCGTCGGAGGAGCTCTTCAACCCGAAGCCGACGACAGACTTCGCGGAGGCGAACCGTAAGGTCCGTACGCTCCAGTTCGAGATCGACCGCTACACGGAGGACTGGGAAAAGGCCGCGATGGAACTCGAGGAACTTCAGAATTCCATTGGCGCGGATTCCTGAAATTGCCCTGGACTATCCCCAAATCTGAGTCGGTCGGCAGTTCTGGAACCTGCAAACTGAC
>JAUNMP010000303.1 GCA_030537465.1 bacterium | reverse complement strand
GAGTTATCAGCTCATCACCTATGGTGCTCCCGGCACGGGCAAGTCATTTGGCCTAAGCGGTTGCATGAAGGATAAAAATGGCAATGATGTTGCTGTAAGTATTCGTACGACGTTTCATCCAGACAGCGATTACTCAACGTTCGTCGGGGCGTACAAGCCGGCGATGAAGAAAGTGCAGCGTATTGTTCAGATCGGGCAGGACATTAAGACGCCTAATTATGCGGCTGGGTTTGACGAGTCATTGAAGGTCGAAGAAAAGATTTCATATGAGTTCCGACCGCAGGCGTTTATAAATGCATATGTCGCGGCGTGGATGGATGTAACTAAACCTGTCGTGTTGGTGATTGAGGAGATCAACCGCGGCAACTGTGCGCAAATCTTTGGCGACATCTTCCAGCTGCTGGATCGTGATGATGCGACGGGCTGGTCGAGCTATCCGATTGACGCCGATACCGACCTTGCGAGCTGGTTGAAGGTGGTGCGCGAGAAAAAGGCGGATGGCGCGGACGGCGATTTGATCTTCGGTGCGAAGTTGGACGCGATTGCCAAGCCGGCCAAGATCAAGGATTCGGATTGGGCCGACATCAAGATCGGCAAGAAGCTGGCGCTTCCGCCGAATCTCTACATCTGGGCGACGATGAATACGAGCGACCAGTCGCTCTTCCCAATTGACAGCGCGTTCAAGCGCCGCTGGGATTGGAAGTATGTGCCGATTCGCGAAGGCAAACACAAAGATGGCCCGAAGGCGGGACAGAAGATGGGTTGGAAGATCAAGTTCACGGTTCCGGCGCATCAGGAAGGCGGACAGCAGATTGCCGCGAAGGATTATTCCTACGATTGGTGGGAGTTCCTCAAGAACATTAACGCCAAGATCTTCAAGACCACGGAGTCCGAAGACAAGAAAGTCGGCTACTTCTTCGTCAAGCCGGATGGTGAAGACGCTCAGACGCATGACGGCACAATTTCCGCTGATCGCTTTGTCGGTAAGGTCATCTTCTATCTCTGGAACGACGTCTTCAAGGATTACGGCATTGAGACGATCTTCAAGGCGGATGACGCCAAGAAGTCCGAGGACGCGGCGAAGGGCGTCGAATTTCAGGCGTTTTTCAATGAAGAGGACGACAAGGCCGATGTAACCACCTTGCTCAAGTTCTTCAAGCACATTGGTCTTAAGTCCGACGAGGAGAACGCCGCCGCGCAACAAGCCCAGCCGCAAGCGCTAACCCCTAACCTGGATGCCTGATGATCGTCCTCATTGAGGAATACGGGTATGCGGTCGCGAGCTTGAAGAAGGCACGGCCGGGGCTCGAGAAGATCCAGCTTGAATCGAACGGGATTGTCACGTTCGATCAGGTCGGGTATTATCTGAGTTCCGAGATCCACGACTGCATTTTCATCTTGCCCAAGGTCATTCTCTGGTCGAGGGATCAGGATGGTAAGCCGTTCAAGGATGTCCACGGCAAGGAGGTCGATCTCGTCCTTGGCAAGTATACGCCCGAGGAATTCATCCTGCCAGACAAGATCAAGGAACTGTCGGGCGGGGAGAAGGAGCTGTCCAAGGACGAGAATCGGTTCGTCTACGAGTTCTCGACCTGGATCTACCGTGCGTTGTCGGTCTACAAGCGGGCGAATCCCCGGAACGGCATCATCTTTGAGAAGCACACGCAGCATGTCGCCAAGGTCGGGCGGCGGCGCAAGAGCGAGACGTTGCTTGACGTATTGTTGTCGATTCAGGACTTCGCGAAGGAGAATCGGGATTTCTTCTTCTTCACCGTCAAGAATCGTCACAGCGGGATGAACAAGATCAACTGGGGGCGCACGGTGGCGAAAAGTGCCGCGATTGCGTCCGGCGACGAAGTCTTCTACTTGAATCCCGTCAACAAGAAGCGCCAGATCAACTTTGACGAAGAGTTGCTGGTGATCTTCTTCTCCATTCTCAACTACATGAGGGAGAAGTACGGCTTCACGGTGCAGGTCGATCTCGGATACGCGCTGATCACCGGGACGAAGTTCGATGTGTATGTGGAAAAGGGACTCGGCAAGCGTCGGCTCCTGAAGATCAAGTATAAGTATTTCTCGGACAAGGCGCTCAAGCTCTGGGACCTCTGTTATGCGTTTTTCGAAAGCGAACACAAGATCTATCTGAACGGCGACCACGAGGAGTATCTGCTCGCGAAGAAGTTTGATCGTGTTTTCGAGGCGATGATCGACGAGCTGATCGGCGACCGTAAGGACACGATCCCCGAATCGCTCACGACACAGGACGATGGCAAGCTGGTTGATCACATGTATCTCTATCAGGAGCTGATCGAGAATCGCGAGATCAAGCACGACGCCTTTTACATCGGCGACAGCAAGTATTACAAGTACCGCACGCCGATGGGCAAGGAGGCGGTCTACAAGCAGTTTACGTATGCGAAGAACGTCATCCAGTGGCACTTGAATCTGTTCTTGAGTCCCGCGAATGATGGGGAGCGTCAGAAATACAAGGACACGATCGAGGGTTATCGCGACGAGGTGACGGAAGGATATGACGTCACGCCGAATTTCTTCATCAGCGCGATGATGAGCGACGATCTGCGCGGCGGATTCAGGGATGAAGACGTAAAGGCAAAGTTGGGTAAGAACGGGAACCCGACTTACTATGTCTCGCGACAGTACGAAAATCGTCTGTTCGATCGGGACACGCTGATCGTGTCGCATTACGATGTCAACTTCCTGTTCCTGATTTCGCTTTACGCGAAGAACAACGCCTTTCAGAAGGCCAGCTGGAAAGACAGGGTGCGCCGGCAGTTCCGGGCGGAGATCCAGAAGTTGCTGGCGGACAATTTTGACTTCTATGCGATGACGCCCAAGAAGCAGGGGGTCGAGCAGGAGTTCCTGGCAAGTGATTTCAAGCGGGCGCTGGGCAAGGTGTACAAGCCGTTCGGGAAAAGCGCGGACGGACGGGAGTATTATTCGCTGGCGCTGGAGAAGACCGACAAGGATACGCAGAATCCGAATGCCGAGGTCAAGGCCTGGCTGGAACAGGCTTTCTATGTGGAGCCTTGTCCGCTGGGTACGAATCCGGAAGATCGGCTTCAGGGGCTTGCTGTGAAACCGGCAGATGGCGGGCATTTGCTTTCTGCGGAGTTGGCGATCAAGAGCCGGTATGAGCAGGTTTCGCAGGCGTTGTTCAATACCATAGCCAAGACGAAGTGTTATGTGGCGCGCTCTGTTTCTGGTGCCAATCCTCCGTCTTCCGAGATAAAGAGGGTGTTCTTGTTTGTTGGCGAACCAAAGGCGTTGGCTGGAATCGCCGATTTGCAATATGTTCAGGGGGATTTGGATAAGTCTAGTGTTCTAGCAAAGGTGCCGGAATCGTATCAGACTAATGTTGGCGCGATGTGCAACGAGATTCTCAAGGCGAATTCCAATGACCATTTTGACCTTTGGAATGTTGTGAACTTGGTGAGAGCGATATGAGGCAAGTGCAAAGTCATATAGAAGAAACTCGAATTCATGAAGGGGCGGCTCTGCGGCGGATTCACCAACTTCTTCGTGTGAGGGGCCGTTGAGAAGTGATGGACTACAATCCTCCATACACGTTGAGTGAACATGCCGTCACGCTCATTGCGGAGATCGCGGGAGCGGCGGAGCGATTCAGTCTCGCCCTTGAAGGACCGGACGGAATTCTGCTTCGAAAAATCAACCATGTTCATACCATTCGCGGCACAACGGCCATCGAGGGAAACACGCTCACCGAGGCACAGATCACGGCAGTGCTGGACGGCAAGAGAGTCGCGGCGCCGAAGCGTGAAATCGAGGAAATTCGTGGGGCCCATGCGGCGTATGAGCTGTTGGGGAAGGTTGATCCGTATTCGGAAAGGGATTTGCTGAGTGTCCACCGGGCGATGGTCGGTGGACTTGTTGGGAGCGCGGGATCGTTTCGTACAAAGGGTGTGGGTGTGGTTGATGGCAGCGGCAGGGTGTTGCATATGGCGCCCCCGGCCGACCTGGTGCCTGAATTGATGGGAAATCTCTTCACTTGGGTAAGAAACTCCACTGCACACCCTCTGGTCAAGTCGAGCGTGTTCCATTACGAGTTCGAGTTCATTCATCCTTTTGATGATGGCAATGGACGGGTCGGTCGATTCCTGCAGACTGCGATGCTGGGGCGATGGAAAGAGATCTTCCACGCGGCACCGATTGAAAACATCGTCTTTGAAAACCAGGAAGGATATTACCGGTCCATTCAGGAATCGACTGCGCGTGCGGATGCTGGACCGTTCGTCGATTTCATGCTCGAGCGCATCTGGGAAACCATCGAGAGGAAAGGCGTACTGAAGGATGTCCCGATAAATGTCCCGATAAAAGATCGGGTGTTCAATGTGATTTCGGGACGACCGGGTCTGAACCGGGTGCGGCTGGCGGAGATGCTGTCGGTCGACGTCAAGAGCATAGGCCGGGCACTTGCGGATCTCGGCGACAAGGTCGAACATCGTGGCAGCAAGAAGTCCGGCGGATATTTTGTGAGGGGTGCCTAGCGGCCATGGCGCGTCTACGCATAGCGGTTCCCGACGAGTTGACGCTTGAGTTCAC
>JAUNMP010000302.1 GCA_030537465.1 bacterium | reverse complement strand
ACGGCGGCCTTCGATTCATTTTCGCATAACCCTACAGGGTTGGGAAAGTTCTAATTACATCAACCGAGCGGTCACCTACAGTGGGGACACCATCGTCCAGGCGGGCGGCATCAAGCTCTCGACCTGGTCGACGGCGAGCAAGGCCCAGGTCGCCAACGAGACACCGACGAACAGTATGCTGGTCGTGGAGTCGGGCGCGTTCTTCGACGTGAACGGCGAGACCGCCACCTTCGCGGGCGTTCGTGGCGAAGGTCTCGTCACCAACTCGGCCGAGACGGCGGGCACGTTCCTCTTCAATACGACTAATTCGGTCCTGTTCGCGCCCGCGCAGGTGGCGGGGCGCGTCGATGTTGTGCAGAAGGGCGCGGGCGTGTTGACGGTGGGCACGACTTCGCTTGGTGACGGCACGCTCTACGTCTCGAACGGTACGGCAAAGGTGACGTCTCCGACCTTCACGGCCGAGCGCATCGTGGTGGCGCGGGGGGCGACGCTGGATATCCGCGGAGTCACACTCGAGGGCGTCGAACTCGTGGTGGAGCCGGGGTCCAACATCCGCCAGGACGCCACGGGCGCACAGTCCTACACCGTGGCGGCGGATGAGGACGTCACCTATGTCGCGGGCCTGTTCGCGTCGGGCGGCACGCTCACGAAGACGGGATCCGGCACGGCGACGTTGATTGGATCCTGCGCGAAGGAGGCGGGCACGGTGGCGGTGCGGGAAGGGCGCGTCGTCTGCAAGCCCGCCAGCACGTACGCAGGCAAGTTCTTCCGACTGAACTATTATGGTGACGCGGCGGGATCGACCTCGGCCGGCGTGTCGTTCTCCGAATTTTCGCTCTATGGCGTCTCCGGCGGACGGGTCAACTGCGGCCCCTATGTCTATCGCGGCATCGGACCGTATTCTCAGGCGGCGGCACAGGAGGCCGGTATCAAGCATCTGCAGTATGGTGGTTGGGACGGCATCACGGACGCCACCACGCTGGCGGAATACGATGTCGCGGCCTGGCGGGGCACGAGTAGCAGCTACTTTTTCTCACATAACGAGGCCCGCTCGCCGGCGATGGTATTCGACGGCAAGACGAGCACGCTGCTTCACAACACCTACTATTGGAACGGAAGCAACGTCATCGTCTTCCGCATGCCGGCGGACACGGCGGACGTGATGGGCTTCACTTTCACGACGAGTGTGGCGCCGACGCAGCGTCCGTGCTTCTGGAGGCTGGAAGGCAGTTTTGACGGTGCGACTTGGACGATGCTGGCCTCCAACGCGAGCGGCGTCTCCAAGCAGGACATGATCGATTCGACCCCGACGACGGCCTACACCGAGTACAATGGCGGCGTGCCGTACCTGCTGACGAACGTGGCGTGGACCGCAGGCGCGCCGTTCGGGGCGGCAAAAGTGTCCGTGGCCGCGGGAGCGACGCTCGAGTTCGAGTCGGAACAGCTTGAAATCGCGGCGCTCGAGGTCGACCTTGCTGCCGGTGCGGGCACGATCACGCGATTCACGCCGGTCGAAAACGGAGCCTTGTATCTGACCAATCTCGTGGCGGGTACGACCTTCATTGGCCATGCGCTGTCCCTCTCGGTCCCGACCGTGGTCCACGCCGACAATCTCAAGACTTGGAAGGTGTATGTCGACGGCACGGAACGTCCCGACCTGGGCGTCCGTGCGGGCGCCGGCACGCTTTCGGTCGTCGGCTCCGGCATGCTGCTCATTTTCCGATAGTCGAAATCACTTGTCGTTCCTCCGATATGAAACTTGTCTCTTCTTGCATTGTGGCGGCCTCGGCCGTGATGGCGTTTCTTGGATTGGGTTGTACCTCGGCCAAAGAACAGGCGGAAACTCGAAGCGAACCGCGCAAGATCGTCGGCTACATGCTCGACGTGTCGCGGTTCCGCGTGCCGACGATGGAGACGGTGAAACGGCAGGTCGACATCCTCGCGGACCTCGGATACAACCATTTCCAGCTCTATACCGAGCACACGTTCGCCTATCCCGGGCATGAGCACCTGGTGCAGTCTGCTGGGGCGTACCGACGTGATGATCGCCAACATCGACAACGCCGTCGAGAACGCCGAGAAGAACGGGGCGATGGGCGCGCTGCTGACGGACTGGGAGCAGTATCCGCGTCTTGAGAGTAGTGCAATGTAAAGTATTGAAAAGGTTCCTGACTCGTTGGATGAACGAGAGAAGGGCGAAGGGGTTGGAGCAATGGGTTTCACATATTCATTTTCAGTTTGCATGAGGATGGCGCGTTGGATGGTGTTCGCCGTGGCCTGTACGGTGTCTTTGGCCGTGACCGCGGTCGAAAAGACGGTCACGGTTGCCGCAGGGGAGACCATCGGACTCGCGGAGGCGCTCACGGCCGCGGGTCTGACGCTGGAGAACAACGACACGCTCGTGAAGACGGGCGGCGGACGCCTCGTTGGATCGAAGGACTATTCCGGCATCACGATCCATCTGCGCATCGTCGAAGGAGTCTTCGAAGGTCAAGCGAAAGACCAGTTCTTCAAGAGTGGCAACATCGCGGTTCGCAACGGCGCGACATTGGATGTCAACAACACGGGCGGCGGGGCCGTGAACCTGCTGACTCGGCGCTCCATCTACCTTCAGGGAGCCGGCGATCCCGCGGCCGCAGTGACGGTGAAGGGACGCGCGCTTACGGGCGCGCTCCTCATCCGCGGCACTGGGAACAGCTATCAGATCATGGATGGCTGCCACTTCTATATGGATGGTGCGGATGCGACGATCGCCGTCGCGTCGGCGGGCAACATGGGCTATCTGACCAACGCGTGGATTGAGGACAAAAACGGCAGTCACACGCTTTCTCTGCTCGGACCCGGCCATGCACTGGATCCGGAGACCGGTGTGATCGGCGCCCAGTACGAGCACCGCTTCCGCTACGGCAGCGGCTTCACGAATATGACGGGGCGGATCGTTGTGGACGGTGCCTCCCTCACCGCGCACAATGTGGCCTACAAGGTCCATCCGGACAAATTCCCCATGACCATCAAGAGCGGCGGCACGTACGGCCAGGAGGGTGCAAGCTTCGGCGCGTGCATCTCGCGCGTCACCTTCGAGTGGGGCGGCATCGTCGCGGGCGACACTACGGCATCTATCACGCTGCCGCCGATTGCTGGCCTGCCCGCCATCGCTTCGAAGACGACCGCGACAATCGACGATGTCTGGACCGCCCCGGGTGCCGACCTCGCCCTCGGCCGCAGCCTTGTCGCCTACAAGACCTTGACGTTCGGTGCGAAGGCGAAGGTCTACGTCGACGACTACGGTCCGCTGGATGGTGGCAGTGTTTACGTGCTGGCCCGTTCGACGGCTTCGGTCGCGGGCTGTCCTGCTCTCGTGACGCGGCACGCCGATCCGAAGGGCTGGGAGGTTGTGCGTGGGGACGACGGCAAGTCGGTTGTCCTGTCCTATCAGCTGCCGGAGAATCCCGGTCTTGTCAACGTGCGCGACTGGGGCGTCCTTCCAGGCGAGGAGAACGCGGCCGCGAACGACGCGGCGTTCGCGGCCGGACTTGCGTCCCTGGACGAGACGCCGCATGTGCTCTTCTTCCCCGCGGGGACGCTTCATTTCACCGCGCCGCTTGCCGTTTCCGGGAAGAGTGGCCTGACCCTTCTGGGCGACAACCGCTGCTCGCGTATCCAGGTTTCGGAAGGTGCCTCGGCCGTTCTCTCCGTCGCCGGTGGTGCGGACGTTACGGTGACGGGCTTGGACCTCGCGGGCGGTGCGGGCGTGGCCGTCGCGGCGGACGGGACGGCGAACCTCGTCGTCACGAACAACCTCTTCGTCTCCGTGCCGGGCGCGATTGCGGATGTCGAGGGCGCCTATCCGGTGCTCGCCAAGGACTGTACGGACGTAATCGTATGCGAGAACGTCGTTGCGCGTGGTGCGACCTACGCCGGTCCCGTGTATGCGGAGGGCTCGACTGCCGTGGCGGGGGCGGAGCCCACCGCGGACGAAGTCGTGCTTTATTCCTGGATGGATCCAGTGGACGACAACACCAGCCGTACCTTCTTGGATGCTCTTGCCGAACGCGGCCTTGCCGAGTTCCCGCAGGGAGCGAAGCTCGTGAAGAAGGGGAATGGCAGGCTTGACGGTCCGACGTCGCTGGACATCGGAAATCGCATCGGTTCGGTCGACGTGTGCGAGGGCATATTCAGGTCGACGACCCGTGGTGCGCTGGGGCCGAATGGCGCCAGCGTCTCCGTCGCGGAAGGTGCGTCCCTCTGGCTTGAACCGGCAGGGGCAACCGTTGCCGCACAGAACACGCAGTTCTCGCTCGGCGGGACGGGTGCAGCCACGGCGGACGGGGCGGTTCTCTGCATCTACGGTGCGAGCTGGCAGGAGACGGTCGGCTGTACCTTCACGCTCCGGTCTGACGCGACGTTCGCCTACTATTCGGAGGGGTCGTGTGGGCTCTTCAGCAGCTGCACGCTCAACCAGAACGGCCATACCCTGACGCTGCGGGGCGAGCAGGGGCGCGCGAACGCCCTTCGCTTCCGCCTCAGCTGCCGATTCCTGAAGAGGTAATTGCAAAACCTCGGCGTTGACGGCTTGTCCGTCCGCCTGACGGC
>JAUNMP010000301.1 GCA_030537465.1 bacterium | reverse complement strand
GGAGGGGGCGGACGCGACGCAAGGAGCGTCCACCCCCTCCATTTGGAATCTCTGCCAGATGCGGTAGGGGTTTGCTGACGGTGATAAGGTTTGGTATAATATTCAAAAGTGACAACGATTAAGAAAGATGCCAAGCTGCCGTTTGCGGTGAATCGCAATGATTCGCGGACATTGGTCGAACAAGTGACCGGCGGACTTCGAACCGCCATTGTCGGTGGCAGATACCTTCCCGGTGACAACTTGCCCGGTTCGCGTGAGCTCGCCGAACTGCTTGGCGTGAGCCGCATTGTGACGCTTGCGGCGCTGAAGAAGCTGACCGAAGAAGGTTACATCGAACCGCGTCCACGACTGGGCTCTGTGGTGCGCGACCGCGGCGTCAAGGTGTGGAAGGGTCGCATTCTTCTGGTCTGTCCCGACGGCGACGACTGCTTCTTCCAGAATCTTTGCGCGGGCGAACTGCGTGATCAGCTTTCTGACTCGGGTTATCTCCTTTCGGAAGTCGTCGTCAAGGAAGGGTCTGACGGACGGTACGATTTCACGCGTCTTGATGCGGCGCTGTCGGCGAAGGCCGATTTCGTCATCTGCCTTTATGCGCGCGAGGCGATCTTCCGCTATCTCGCGAAGCGCCAGGTGCCCTACGCCGTCATAGGCGAAGTGGAGAAGTTGCCGCGCGGGGCGGTCGGTTTCGTGCAGTTCGACTACAACGGAGCCGTCCCTGACTTCGTGGCGGCGTGTCGGACGAAGGGCGTCCGCGAAGTGGTGGCTGTCTACTGGCATGAACTCATGTGCAATGTCGTTCCTGCGCTGAAGGCCGCGGGAATCAAGGTGACGGCGGTCAATGCCGCGCCGGATGTGGCGGGCGGACGCATTATCGGCGTGCAGCGGGCGGGGCTTCGGCTTTTCGAGAAGCTGATCGCGGCGAAGAAGCTGAAGAAGGATGCCGTCTATTTCTTTGCCGACGACTTCCTGACGGTCGGCGCGCTTGCTGCGCTCTCCTATCGCGGACTCCGCGCACCGGAAGACCTCAAGGTCGTCACCTGGGCAAACCGTGAGCTCGGTCCCGTCTATCCGCGCGACCTGACGCGCATGGAGATGGACGAGCTTGGTGCCGGACGCCAGGCCGCCGCAGTCATCCTCGCCTACCTCAAGACCGGAACCTTCCCGACCGGCGTCGCCGTCCAGCCCCAGTGGTGCCCTGGCGAAACATTCTAGCGTGCGTCGATGATGTTTTGTGGTACAATATGCGGTATGGAGAAGATTACGACAGACATATTCTCGTTTGAGAACCTGCGCAAGGGTGGTTATGTCTATGTGGACAAGACCGACCTCTTGTGGCGGCTTGTGGCGGAACAGGAAGGGCGTCAGTTCTTCATTTCTCGTCCGCGACGTTTCGGCAAGTCTCTGATGCTCTCGACGCTGAAGTGCATCTTCGAAGGGAAGCGCGAGCTTTTCAAGGGGCTTAGGATCGACAAGATGAAGTACGACTGGGCGACGTATCCGGTCGTGCATCTGGATATGTCCGGGGTGGTTGCGCCAACAGTCGAGAAGCTCCGTGAGAATCTGCTGTCGATGTTGAAGGGTCTGGTCAAGGATTTCCGACTTCAGGATGTTGATGTCGTCTCCGAGCCGGGAATGACATTCGGGAACTTCCTTAATGCGCTTGCTGCGCAGAAGGGCGATTTCGTTGTTCTTGTTGACGAGTATGACGTTCCTCTTCAGGGGTTCTTTGGCGATCGAAAATCGTTGGTCGCGGCGCGCAAGCTGATGCACGACTTTTACGTTCAGCTCAAGAAGAACGAGGCGCAGATCCGTTTCCTGATGCTGACGGGCGTGACGAAGCTGACGAAGGTGTCGGTCTTCTCGGGACTCAACCACCTGACGGACCTGACGATGAAGCGGGCGAAGTATGCGACGCTGCTCGGGTACACGCCGAAGGAAATCGATACCTTCTTCCCGAAGCGGCTCGATGCGCTCGCGAAGAAACTGAAGACCGACCGCAAGGGCGCGCTCAAGGGACTTCTCGCCTGGTATGACTCTTATCGCTTCTCGAGCCTGTCGACGGCGCGGGTCTGCAATCCGATCTCGATCGGGCAGGCTCTTGCGACGAGGTCGTTGCAGAGCTTCTGGGTCGGTACGGCCGTGGCAACACTTGTGATGGAGCGCATTGCGGCGGCGGGCAAGACGCCGGCCGACTTCGAGGGTTGTACGGCAACAGTGGACGAGCTTGACCTCTGCGAGGCGACGGAGCTTCCGGCGAAGTCGCTCATGTATCAGAGCGGCTACCTGACGATCAAGGGTCTCAGCAAGACGGAAGTCGATGAATTCGGCAATCCAAAACTGATCCTTGGCGCACCGAACCACGAGGTGCGCGGGGCGATTCGCGCCGGGTGGTTTGACAGCATTATCAAAATTTCGCCGACCGAGTTTGACGCGCTCGTCAACGTCGCGAAGCGGCAGGTCGCCGAAGGCGATGTCGACGACCTCATCAACGAGACGCTTTATCGCATCTATGCGAAGATTCCGCCCGAATGGCGCATCAGGAGCGAGGCCGACGTCAAGCGCCACTTCCGCCTCTTCATGGAGATGCTGGGTGCGAAGGTCGGTGCGGAAGAGGGATCGGCGCGCGGCTATGCCGATGCGATCATTGAGTCGAAGAAATTCGTCTGGGTCTTCGAGTTCAAGTTCAACAAGTCGGCCAAGGCCGCCGTCGCGCAGATCCGTGAGAAGGGCTATGCCGACGCCTACAAGGGCGACAAGCGTCCCGTGACGCTTGTCGGCATCAACTTCCGCACGACGAAACGCAATATCGACGAACCGCTGTTCGTCGCAATGAAGCCGTAACCGGCCTAACCCGACTTTCAGGAGAACAGGCCTCTCATTATATCTCCAGTCTTCTTGTCGGCGTCTGCAAGTCGCGCTAAATCTCGCAGAGATTGGTGGATTTAGTCAAAACCTCCGTTAGGTATTGACTAAATCTGCATGATTGTGGTATGATTTAGTCAAGACCGCAGGAGTTGGAGGTTTACGATGATTGGCAGAAAAGTTGAAAAAGAACGCTTGTTGCGTTCAAAAGACTCTGAATATTCGGAGTTTGTTGCCGTTTATGGGAGGCGCAGGGTCGGGAAAACCTTCTTGATTCGCGAGACATTTGACTATAAGTTCGCTTTTCAACATACAGGAGTTGCCAATGGAATGCTCTTTGAACAGTTGGATCAGTTTCGCTCGGCTCTCAAAGATAGCGGCTATCGTGAATGTCCGTTGCTGAGGAACTGGTTTGAGGCTTTTGATGCGCTGAAGGTTGTGATTGAGCGCAGTGCCGAGGATAAAAAAGTCGTATTCATCGACGAGCTGCCGTATATGGATGTTACGGGATCTCGGTTGATTCCGGCATTGGAGCATTTCTGGAATGCGTGGGCATCGGCGCGAAAGGATGTTCTGCTGATCATTTGCGGTTCAGCGACGTCATGGATCCTGAACAATGTTGTCCATAGCAAGGGCGGGCTGCACGGACGCGTGACGGAACGCATTCGACTGCTGCCATTTACGCTTGCGGAATGTCGCGAATATGCCGTTTCGCGAGGTCTTGAGATGACGGATTATCAGGTTGCCGAGCTGTACATGATTCTGGGTGGCATTCCTTACTATTGGAAGTATCTTGATCGGTCGCTCAGTCCCGCACAGAACGTCGACGACATGTTCTTCGCCGGATCAGACAAGCTCGAGAACGAGTTTCAGGAACTCTACGCGTCGCTGTTCAAGACGAAAGAGGCCTACATGCGGATTGTGACGGCTTTGGCCACGCGCAAGGCGGGCATGTGCCGCGACGAGCTTTCGCGTGCTGCGAAGGTGTCCAACTCCGGAACCCTGACGAAGTATCTGGTCGAGTTGGAACAGTGCGGGTTCATTATGAAATATGTCGTACCCTCCGCAAAGGTGAAGGGCGCGGTCTATCAGCTGATGGACAATTTCACGCTTTTCCATTTTCGTTTCATTGCGAACAATCCGATGCATGACCGACACTTCTGGTCCTCGTCCGTAGACGCTCCGTTCCATCGCGTCTGGGAGGGGCTTGCCTTTGAACGGCTCTGCCTTTGGCATCGCGAGCAGATCAAGCGTGCGCTTCAGATCGGTGGCGTGTTGACGAACATGTACGCGTGGCGCCATACGCCGACATCCTCAGACGATCCCGGGGCGCAGATTGACTTGCTCATCGACCGAAACGACGGCATTATCAACCTCTGCGAGATGAAGTTCTGCTCGGCAGAATATGTTTTGGACGCCGCATCCGACGCCGACATGCGGCGAAAGAAAACCGTGTTCAAGGAGGCGACGCGGACACGGAAAGCCGTGCATGTTACCTACGTGACGACATTTGGGCTCAAGAGGAACGCCTATGCGAACAATGTGCAGTCGCAAGTGACGCTGGCGGACCTGTTTGCCTCCGCGTGACATCTGTAGGGCGCGAAACGCGCGTCTGGTTCTTCACCAAAGATATTTCGTCTTGCCTCTTGACTAGCTTGGCTATAATGGTTATACTATTGGTAACTGGAATTACCCCATTTTTTGAGGGGCTGAATGTAGCGAAGCCTTGTAAATAAAG
>JAUNMP010000047.1 GCA_030537465.1 bacterium | reverse complement strand
CAGGCGACGGAGTCGCCGGAATGTTCAACTGAGGAGGGTTTTGCAATTACCTCATTCGCGAGTCTATCTGAATGGTGAACTTGTCGACCCTCAGCACACGCGCGTACTCAAGGATCAGCTTTCACTTCATGAATACGAGTTCCTTCATAATGGTCGGGCGAGCGCATTCTACAATGAGCGCTTCCTGAATGGCAAGACCGAACGCACGGGCGGTGACAATCTCTGCGAAGTTGTGATTTTCACCAATCGTCTGACGGAGGTGGATCGCCTTGCCGTGGGGGCCTACTTGTCCGATAAGTGGCTTGGTCGGACGGCGAGACCGCTTCCGCTAGTCCTCGCTTCAGAGGCCGCCGTCCAATTCGATGCAGAGCAGATGCCGTTTGGTGTTTCGGGTACGGGCGTGCTGTCTTTAGAAAATGGGAGTTTCTCCCTGACGAACAGAATCGCACAGACTTTCCACGGATCAGTTTCCATCGGGTCGGGGGCTACGGTCCAGGTGGGTCCGGCGTTGCCGGTAAAGGCCGTCTCCGGGACGGCGATTCGGATTGACGACAATGTCGCCACGGTGGCGGCAGGTTCGGAAAAGACGATCACGAAGACAGGAAATGGAGCATTGACGCTGGCCTCGGTTCCGGAGAACACGGAACGGTTGGTGGTTTCGGCGGGCTCGTTGACCTTGTCGGGCGCTCGGCGGGGTTCGGAGGTCGTGTCCGGGACGATTCTTGAACCTCTTTTGGCGGATGCCTCCTTTGAAGAGTTGACGACGGCGGCTTTCCAGCGGATGCAGTCGGCGGATTTCTCCTATCCGAACGGCGTGCGTGTCTTTGTGCCGGACCGCGGAGCGGAAAACGCGGAAGGATCCTATGGCGGTCCCTATCGCACATTGAGCAACGAGTCGAGTGTCGGTGGTTCGTACCCAGCGCCCCACGGCGAGTATGCAATGTTCCTTTCCCGCATGGCCAGTTGCTCGATCCCACTGACGTTCTATGCGGACGGCGTTTATCGATTGGCGTTCAGTGCGCGTGCCCGAAGCACAAGTCGGCAGGGGCAGCGCCACAACATCAAGATTGTACAGGACGGCGTGACGAATCTGGTCGGACGGATCACGACCTGGGGCGATCAGTTCTTCCGGTACGCCTTTCTGACGCCACGGCTCGTCGCAGGGCCTGCGACCTTGTTGTTGGAAGGCGTTGGCGAGCGTGAGAACGGCGTGCTCCTGAATGCAGGGTCGCTTTTCGATGACATTCAACTGGCCTATTACGGGCAGACGCCGGAAAAGGTCGTCGCCGTTCCCAATGGTGATTTCGAAGCGGATTATCAGTGTCCGATTTCTTCCAGCGCCGTCCGCGCGATGCCCAGCTTTAGCGTGGCGAATACGATCGCGGGATGGACGTTCGCGCAGGGCACTACATATGACGAGCATCCGACCTGGGGGCCTCAGATTGGCATCGCCCAGCCGTTCATGGGAAGCGGCTCGGTGAAGAACTGCCAGTTCTTCAATCTGGGTGAAAATCGTTTCGGCATGTCGCAGCTGACACTCTTTGGCCCTGGTGCCTCCGCCCAGACGGATCCTTTCGCCGTGCCGGCGGGTCGTTACAGGGTGCGGGCCGACATCGGCTGGTTCACGGTGACCCAGCCCAATGGGGGCGCGTCCAATACTTCCTATGTCGATACGCAGAAGGTCGATGTGAGTGTTAAAGTCGGAGAAGGCTGTTGGATTCAGATTGGCACGTTGTCGACCGTGAACAAGCTTTTTACCCCCACGTTCGTGAATGACGAATTCGCCGTGAATGCGGGAGAGATGGTGTCGTTGAAGTTTGAGACCACGGTGTCTCGTGGCTGCATGCTGATGGACAACGTGGTGCTGGTTCCGCAGGAAGGGGCTCTGCCGCTTGCGACGGGAACCAAGGTGCTGGACAACAGTCGTCCGGCCCTCTGGCCCACACGCGTCGCCAACACGGGCGAAGGTGGTAGTAGCTCGGGTGTCACGACCAGAGGCTACAGCACGGAGCCGGCGCTGAACTATTTTGGCGTCGAGCTCTGTCCTGCGATTCCAAATCTGAATACGCAGTTCTTGATTCTGACTCAGCGCGGGAGTGCTTCAACCTCCGTGACGTTCCCCGTTGCGGGACGGTACCGTCTCTCTGTCTGGGCCGCCCAGCGCCATGATATGACGGGACAACGAGATCGAGCGAACTGTCCGTTTGAGGTCTGGTTGAAGGATGTGGAAGGACGTGTCCGGAGCCTTGGCCGGACGCGCGTCGATCATGACAACTATCACCAGTATGTGTTCACTTTCGATGTCACGGATGTGCGTGCTCCGTATGTACTGGGGCTTCAAGGGGCGCAGTCCTACTCCGCCGACGATCCGTCCAACAACCATTCCGTGCGGTTGGACTGCGTGGATCTCGAATTTGCGGGGGATTCGTTCTCGGATGTCGAACTCCCGGAAAATTTGGCGATCGATGTGGCGGATGGCTCGACCTTGCGATTGGACTTCTTGGGGACAAATACCGTTGGAAGCCTGCGCGTAGCCGGTAAGAATTACGCGGGTTACGTCAGCGCGGCCGATCGGCCGGATTTGGGAAATGCGCTCACGGGGCCGGGGACGCTCTACATCCTGCCGCGCGGGACGATACTGATCTTTCGGTGAGCGTTTGCCGCCCCGTCCACGCGGAGTGAAAGACTGATCCGTGAACAAGAAAATCCTTTTCTCGATATTGGCCTCTCTCGCACTCGGCGTCTTGGGTGACAGGGCCGCGTATGATGTGGTCATCGCGGGTGGTACGCGAAAGGCGGTTGCAGCCGCCGAAGATTGCCGGCGGGCGGGACGAAGCGTGTGCGTGCTGGCGCCGCGGAACTATCTGGGTGAGGATGTCGCGGGCACGCTCGCGTGCGTCGAGGAGGGATTGACGCCGCTTCAGGCGAAGCAGGCGCTGGACCGGCGGCTGTTGGATTGCGGCGCCGACTTTCTGACCGGGACGTTCGTCCTCTCGACGACCACCAATGAGGTCCAGTGCGCGAGTTCCTGTGGGGTGTTTACATTGGGGTACGGGGAGTTCCTGGACTGCCGAAGCGGCGCCTTGAAATCGGGCTTCACCCGTGCGGCGCGGATCGTCGTCGCGGGCACGGCGCCGTCCGCGCCGGGGATGCTGGTCCACGCGCTGCCGGGAGACTACACGACAGTCGTCACGAACCGCGTCAAGGAAGATGGCGATGGGCGGGTGCATACCGTCTTCGGCAGGGCCTGGCGGTGCGAGTTCGATCTGCCGTTCACGGTGGCGGACGCCTGGAGCAAGTCCCGGGCCGAGTTGCTCGCGCGGGAGAAGACATGGGTGCCCGACCTTCTGGACGGGGCCGACGAGCTGATCCCCCTGAGTGTGGTCGAGGGGGCCGCTTCCGCGTCCCAGGCGGCCTGTGAAGCCGACGTGGTGGTGGTTGGCGGCGGCGTCGCGGGCGTGCCGGCGGCCATTGCCGCGGCGCGGACGGGCGCGAAGACCATTCTGGTCGAGGCGCTGCGCCAACTCGGTGGAACGGGCACGGCGGGCGGCATTGGACAATACTGGCAGGGGTATCGCGACGGTGTCACGGCCGAATACGACCAGCGGATCCGGGACCTGAAGCCTGCGGTGCATGGCGTCGGGAAGCGCGAGGCCTGGCGTCGGATGGCGCAGGAGGCGGGCGTGACGGTGCTGTGGGGCTGTTCGGTGTATGGCGTTGAGAAGGAGGGGGCGCGCATTGTGGCGGTGAAGGTTGCGACGGATTCAGGGCCACTGCGCATCGTCACCCGGACGGTGGTCGATGCGACGGGCAACGCGAATGTGGCGGCCGAGGCGGGCGCGCTCGTCGAATTCATCGAGAAGGGTCCGCTGGCCGTGCAGGGGTCCGGCGTCTCCGGGCGGCCGCTGGGCGTGGGGTACATGAACACGGACTGGGGATACGTGAACGACTCCTCGGTGCGTGACCGCACGCGCTTTCTCGCATGTGGGCGAATGGGGGCGCCGGACATCTGGGACGTGGCGCAGCTGGTGGGGTCGCGGGAGCGTCGCCGGATTATCGGGGAGATTGTGCTGACGGATACGGACATGGCGACGGGACGGAAGTTCTCGGACGTGGTCGTCCGCACGCGGAGCAACTTCGACAGCCACGGCCCGACCATCGACGATCTGGGATTGATTCCCGAACCTGGACCATGGTTGATCGAGGGGGTGGTCCCGTATCGGGCCCTGTTGCCGAAGGGGGTCGAGAACCTGCTGGTGGCGGGGCTGGGACTGGGGGCGACGCGGGATGCCCTGCCGATCATCCGCATGCAATCGGACGTACAGAACACGGGCTATGCCGTTGGCATGGCCGCGGCGCTGGCGGCGAAAGGTGGGGGTGACTGTCGGAAAGTGGATGTCAGGGCGCTTCAGAGGAGGCTAGTCCGTGAGCGAAGGCTGCCGGAGGCGGCACTGGGGTGGACGGACCGCGAGGTATCCGACGATGAACTCGCCCAGGCGGTCCGGTCGATTGCGGACGACTATCGAGGCGCGGCGCTGGTGGTGGCGGAACGGGCGCGGGCGATTCCGCTCCTGAAGGCGGCCTTCGCGGCGGAGGGTCGGACGGTGGAGAAGTTCCGCTACGCGCATGTCCTCGGAATCCTGGGGGAGGGAGACGGGGTTGATCTGCTTGCGGACTGGATCGACGGGAAAATCGACGTGCCAGAGCCGAATCTGGCGAAAAGGCCCGCTTATGCGAAGCGCTTCGACTACCGGTCGTCGATTCTGATCGCCCTGGGACGCACGAAGAGTCCGCGGGCAGTGGCATCTCTACGCAGATTTGCGGAAAAACTGTCGAAACAGGAGAATTTCTTCACACACCGGGCCGTCTGCTGGGCGGTCGAGGCGTGCGGGGACCGTGGACTGGGTGAAATCCTTCGACAGAGGGCCTCATCCTATCCCTCGGCGATTGTCAAGGCGGGGATTCGGCCCAAGTTCTGGTATTCTCCGCGGAATCATTTCATGACGGAGGAGGAGTTCGCGGCGTTGAAGGCGCTCGATCTTGCGACCGCCGTCTATCGTCTGACGGGGGATGATTCGTTTCTGAGGTCGTGGCGGGGCGACGCCCGCGAGGTCTACCGACTGCAGGCGGAGCGGATTCTGGGCGTTTCGCCATCGTTTCAAAATTGACGGTTTAAAGGGGACGAATCCAACTATATTGTGGTATAATGTCACTCCTCGTTCATGAATATCGAGCATCTCTACAATTCAATCGCCCCGAAGCTGACGAGCTATTTGGTCGCCAATGGGACGAGTTATGCCTCCGCATGCGACATCGTGCAGGAGACGTTCGTGCGCATCTGGAAACGGCGTGACGAGCTGGTGGACGATGAGTCGCAGATTTCGGGGCTGGCCTACACGATAGCCCGTAATATCCGCACGGATCAGTTCCGCAAGGCGAGCCACGAGACGCTGCAGGACGAGATCAAGGACGAAGATGCGGGAACCGTGGGGCCCGCCGACTCGCCAGGCGACCAGGACTACATGCGCAGGCGCGTGCTGGAGGCGCTGGGGCAGTTGCCGCCGCTGCTGCGCGAGGCCTACACGCTGTTTCAGATCCAGGAACTGTCGATTCGCGAGATCGCCCTGCGGACGAATGCATCCGAGTCGTCGGTCAAGGTGAGGATCTTTCGGGCCAAGGAGAAACTGCGTCCACTTCTGGAGGATTTGTGGAAGTCCGCAGGTCGATGAAAAAAAATTCTGAAAAGGTGTAACCTCGCGGCAGCTGATGCGTATTCGGGGTACTATGAACACGATTAACGACAATCCAATGCGTCTCGGCGGTTCTGCCGAGTTTGATGGTGGAACGATCCCCGTCTCTTCCGAGCAGGGGGACAAAGGTGGTTTCGACCAGGGGCTGACCGTCAGCACGGCACCCTTGTCGTCCTTGGACTCCCTGGACGAAGTCGATCCCATGGTGGAGGCGGCGCTGACGCGGACCGACGAACTGGGCGGTTTGATGGGCCAGGTCTTCAACCGTTCGAACTATCCCGCGCCGGCCATGCCTGACTTTGCGAACATTAGTTGATGGATCACGAGACGACAGCGATCGCGCGACTGGCGCGGGCCATAGGCTACCCGGAGGAAGTTCCTGCGGGGACGCGGTCGTTCGTCTTCCAGGTTGATGGTCATGCGGTCGAGTCCGTGGAGGAAGCCGGTCGGCTTCGTCTGGCGTGTCGGTTCCCCCAGGTCCAGGAAGAAGGGGATCTGGTTCGTTTGGCGGGATATGCGACCGGACGACTTCTGAAGGAGGAGGCCGTGATCGCCTGGGATCCGGAGGCGGAGGTGCCGATGCTCTGGCAGGATGTTCCGGTGACGACGGGAGATGCGCTGCTGCGTCGCTTTTTCGAGGTGTTCATGATGTCGTGCGACTGGTGGAGGGCCCGTGTCGAGGATGCGGCCGTCGTTTCGCACATGCCGGAGATGGTGATCCTACCCTAGGGGAAAGCATGAAGAAGTTCTTGATCGGGATCTTTGGCCTGTTGTTGGCCGGGACGGCTCTGGCGGCTCCGCTGGAGTCGATTGCCTGGAAGGTGCCGCGCTATTCGATGACGGCACGGGCCATGGACGTGCGCCAGGCGCTGGATTCGTTCGCCGTCGCCCAGGGCATCCAGGTGCTCTGCTCGGAGGCGGTGGTTGGTTCGTTCTCGGGAAATTTCAAGGATGTGCCTGCGGCGGAGTTCCTCGACCGGCTGGCGGCGATGCACAATCTGACGTGGTACTACGACGGGGCCTCCATCTTCGTCTCCTCGGTCTCCGAGTCGCTCACTACGCTGATCGACCTGCGCTACATGAAGGCGGCCGAGGTGACTGCGATGCTGAAGGAGCTTGGGGTGGAAGACGCCCGATTCCCGCTGAAGACGGCCTCCGACGGCGAACTGATCATGGTCTATGGCCCGCCGCGGTACGTGGCGCTGGTGACGGAGATGATCAACAAGGCCGACAAGTTGCGCGAGCAGCGGACCTTCACTGAAGTGGAGACGCGCCTATTCCCGCTTTCCCATACTTGGGCCGACAATGTCAGCTTCAGCGCGTCGGGTTCGGAATCTTCCGTGACCATCAAGGGCGTTGCCTATCTGCTTCAGGAAATCATGGGGTTCTCGGTGGATGGTCGATATCGCGACTCGACAAACGAAGTGGCGAAAGCCGATGCCGCGGCGGCTGGGGGCGAACGTGGGTCGGCGCTTTCGCCGATCATTCGCCCGGAGAACAGACTGAACGCGGTTCTCGTGCGCGACGTCGCCACGCGGATGCCGATGTACGAGCGCCTCATTAGGGAGCTCGACGTGCCGCAGAAGCTGGTGGAGATCCAGATCACGACCTTGGAGCTCTCCAAGGACGACTCGCTCGACTGGCAACTCTCGCTGAAGGTGACGGGGGCCCATGGCGAATTCGAGGGAGCGGCCGGCCAGAACGCGGCCAATCTGTTCAACGCGGCGTCGTTGGCGGGGAAGGGACTGGCGGGCGCGGCCTCCTATCTGGGCAAGGACGTCAACGTCTCCGCCTCGCTGAGCGCCCTGCGCCAGAAGGGCAAGGCCCGCAACATCTCCCGCACGTCGATCCTCACGATGAACAACCTGGCGGCGGCGATGACCGACACGCAGAGCTACCACGCGAAGGTGGTCGGCACGGAGGTTGCGTCGCTCGAAGAGGTGTCCGCGGGGACTCGTCTTGAACTGAAGCCGCGGATCATCGAACCACCCGTGGGCAGCACGAACGTTCCGACGCACGTCTGGTTGTCGATGATCCTGCAGGATGGCGGCTTCGAGACGCTGACCGTCGATGACATGCCGATGACCCGCACGTCGACGCTGGAGACGCAGGCCTCCCTGCCCGAGAACGAGTCGCTGCTTCTGGCGGGCTATTTCCGCGACATCGAGGAGGAGGTCGGCTGGGGCATTCCTTATCTGCGCGACATCCCCTACATTGGCTGGATCTTCGGCGGCGCGTCGCGGAAGAAGGAGACGGTCCAGCGCCTCTTCATCCTGACGCCGCACGTCATCAACGCCAGCGAGCCGGACATCACGACGACGATGGCCACCCGCCAACGCGACATCGCCGACGTCGAGGGGCTTCAGGAGGCGCTTGAGTCGAAGGACGACGAACGCAAGCTCCGCGAAATCGACCGCAAGGAGCGCCGCGAGAAGCGCGAGGAGGCCGTGGACCTCAAGCTGGACCGCCGCGAGGCCGAAGTCGAGTATTCCCGGAGGCTCCGCGAGCTTGAACGCCGTGAGGCCGACGACGTGCTGAAGGGCGACAAAAAGGACTGGGAAACGGATTTGAAGGCCCGCAAAGAGGCTTATGAACTGAAGAAGCAATTCTCGAAATGATGGATTCCGCCCAGATCATGCGCCAGGCGCTGTCTGCGGGACGTTTCGACGCCCTGCAGAACTCGGCGTTCTCGACGCAGCAGACCAACCAGGCGACGGTAGAGTCTGGTCAGGCAATGGGATTCCGTCTTGAAACGATGTCCGATCCGCTGCAGGAACTTCAGGATTCGATGGAGGAGCTCTCATTCAGCTTCGAGGAGAAGACGATGAAGTCGGTGGCCGAGCGCAAGATGGGTGAGATGCGTCGCGCCGGCAATCCGTTCGTCGAGGCCGTGCTGAAGTGGCAGAAGGTGCTGCCCGACATGCCGGGCGGGGCGTTCATGGAGCGGATGCTCCGGAATCTCCGTCAGGCCATGATGCAGGGGCAGATGTTCAACTCCAACGGTCTGAAGCGGATGCTGGGGGAAGGGTCGTCCGATCCGTCGGTCCAGTTCGCGATGCTGGAGGCCATGGAGGAAGGCCTTTCGGCGAACGAGGCCGAGCTGAAGAACCTGATCGCGCAGACCAAGCAGGCGCTGAACGCCGAGAAGGGCGCGGAGATCCGGGCGGGCCTCAACATCGCGGAGCAGATCAACGCGCAGGCCAAGGCGCCCGAGGAGATGCAGGGACTGCGCGACCTCTACCGGCAGGAGGTCCTCGGATTCAAGAATCCGCAGGACTGCTTCCGCTCCCTTCTGGCCGCGCGCGGGGCGGGAAAGCTGGGCGAGGCGCTGGACTTCCTCACGAAGAGCTGCGGACTCGACCTGCACAGTCCCTCGCCGTCGCAGAGCCCCGAGGAGCTGCGCCGCGTGCTGGGCGACCTGCAGTGCGTCAACGTGCTGAAGGCCATTCTCGATAAGATGGGCGTCCTCGCCGGCAAGATGCAGTCGCAGTTCGGCGAGACGTGCCTGCTGAACGGCGAGAAGCTGACGGGACGCATTCTCGACTTCACGGAGATGCCGTTCGTCAATTCATCGAACATCGCCTCGCTCATCTCCAGCTGCGGGCTGGAGAAGCTGCTGGCCCAGCTGTACTTCTGCACGGAGCTGATCGGCGCGTTTCGCCAGCTTTCGCCGCGGCTCTTCGCCGAGGAGTCCGACCGCTTCAAGCTGGAGGATGCGGCGCAGGAGCATCTGGATGGTCTCGTCTCCCTCCAGGAGGAGGCGGAGAAGAAGGAACGGGACAAACGAGGTGCCGCATGACGCCGGATTGGCTGAATGACATCGTGCAGGCCTTCGGTCGCCAGATGGGACTGCAGGAATTCCGGCTCCGCGACAACGGGGCTGCGGGGGCGACCTTCGAGAATGGACTTTCCCTCCGTTTCGAGTACGCCAACGAGATGCTGATGATGTCGATGGGGGTTCAAACGGCGCCGTCGGACGCGGTGATGAAGAATCTGCTGCTCGCGGCTCATCCTGCGGCGCAGCAGACCGCGGTGCGCATCCGCGCGGGCTATCTGAAACGGACGGGCGAGGCTCTGCTCACCATGAGACTGCAGGAACGTGAAGTGACCGTGACGACGCTTGAGACGGCGTTCCGCCAGCTCTGGTCGGCGGCCGATCGCCTGAGGAGGACAGTGTCATGACGTTGAATCGCGTGACAGAGGGCGTCAACTTCAATACCGGCATCTCGATGGCCGAGTACAACGAGGCGCCTGCGGGGCAGACGCCCGGACAGACGCAGAAGTCGATACTGCCTGGGTCGACCACGGTGAGCGCGGCCCTGGACGCGGTCTTCCCGAAGGATCCGACCGTGGGGGCGACGGTGTTCGGCATGCTGGCGCTGGCGGGCAGCTCGACGGCGCTGCGGACGGGGAACGGGTTCCACGCGGCCGCGAAGAAGACGATTGGATCGCTGCGGAAGAAGGGTGGAAAGGCCGCGTCGGCCGCGGCGGACGAACTTGAGGGACTTTTGGCGGATACGGAGCTGCTTGATTTCTATCGGGCCAGTCTCCTGGAGACCTGATGATGCGTAGATTTGCCGATATCGCGGGGACGATGAGTCGATTCGGAGACCTGGTGCTGGCCTTCCTGGTGGTCTGCATCATCGGCCTGCTGATCATTCCGCTGCCGTCCCCGATCGTGGATGGCCTGATCTCGCTCAACATCTGCATCTCCGCCGTGCTGCTGATGCTGTCGCTCTATCTGCCGCGCGCGCTGGCGTTCTCGACCTTCCCGTCGATGCTGCTGTTCACGACGCTCTTCCGTCTGGCCCTGAACGTGACGACGACCCGCTGCATCCTGCTGCATGGCTCGCAGGACCCTAACGCCGCGGGCGCGATCATCAACACGTTCGGCAACTTCGTGGTCGGCGGCAACTTCGTGGTCGGCGCGGTGATCTTCCTGATCATCACGATCGTGCAGTTCGTCGTCATCGCGAAGGGCGCGGAGCGAGTCTCGGAGGTGGCGGCGCGCTTCACCCTCGACGCCATGCCGGGCAAGCAGATGTCCATTGACGCCGACATGCGAGCCGGGGCGATCGACATGGAGACCGCCAAGCAGCGCCGCAACGAACTGGCGCAGGAGTCGCAGCTCTACGGCGCGATGGACGGCGCCATGAAGTTCGTGAAGGGCGACTCGGTGGCGGGCCTCATCATCACGTCGATCAACATCATCGGCGGCATCCTGATCGGCATGCTGATGTTCGACAAGGAGATCGGCTGGTGCGTGAAGCGCTTCGGCATCCTGACCATCGGCGATGGTCTTGTGGGGCAGATTCCGGCGCTCCTGATCTCCATCACGTCCGGCGTCATCGTGACGCGCGTCGGAAACGACAAGGCCAACCCGCTTGGACAGGACATCGTCAACCAGATCTTCGCGCAGCCGAAGGCCCTGCTGCTCGGCGCCTGCGTGCTCGTGGCGATTGGCCTGATCCCCGGGTTCCCGCATCTGACGCTCTTCGGTATGGCCATTGCCGTTGCCTGCATCGGCTGGTCGCTGACGCGCAAGGCGAAGCGCGCTGCCGAGGCCGCGGCGAAGGGCGAGGATCCGCTCGCGGCGGCGGCCCCGTCGTCGGACGGCAAGCCGAAGAAGAAATCGTCCAAGGAGGGCGACGACTTCTCGATGGTGACGCCGCTGATGGTCGACATCGACGCGGAGATCCGTACCTCGCTCACCTACGACGATCTGAACGACAAGATCATGGACGTGCGCCGTGCGCTCTACCACGACCTGGGCGTACCGTTCCCCGGCATCAACCTGTCGCTCAACGCGGGGCTCCACGGCGGCAAATACCGTCTGCTCGTCAACGAGGTTCCCGTCTCCGAAGGCGTGTTGAAGGCGGGCTATGTCTTCGCGCTGGAGTCGGCGGAGAACCTTGCTGCGACGGGCGTCGCGTTCGAGAAGGGCAAGCCGTTCATCTCCGGATACGAGACCTGCTGGGTGAAGGAGGACGACAAGCAGAAGCTGGATGAGAGCGGCATCCGCTACCTGGATCTGAACGCGGTGCTCACCTATCACCTCTCCGGCGTGCTCCGGCGCTACGCGAACGAGTTCCTCTCGCTGCAGGAGACTCGTCTGCTGCTGGACCACATGGAGAAGGACGCGCCGGAGCTCGTGCGCGAGGTCCAGCGCGTGCTGCCGATCCAGAAGATCACCGACGTGCTGCAGCGTCTCGTGCAGGAGGGCATCTGCATCCGCGACCTGAAGCGCATCACGCAGACGCTGATCGAGTGGGGGCAGAAGGAGAAGGACACGGTTCTTCTTGTCGAATACACGCGCAGCGCCCTGTCGCGCTACATCAGCTACAAGTACTCGGGCGGGCAGAACATCATCGCCGCCTACCTGCTCGACCCGGCGCTGGAGGAGAAGATCCGCAAGTCCGTCCGCCAGACCTCGAGCGGCAGCTACCTGGCCATGGATCCGCAGTCCGTGCGCGCCATCCTCGGCGTCGTCAAGAAGACCATCGGCGACATCACGAAGATCCAGCACAAGCCGGTGATCATCGTTTCGGTCGACATCCGTCGCTACTTCCGCAAGATGATCGACAAGGACTACTACGAGCTTCCCGTGCTTTCCTTCCAGGAGCTCAGCTCCGAGATCAACATCCAGCCGCTGGGGCGGTTGAAGCTTTAGCATTTGAGGGCTGAGAGGTCGATGAGATGAGTTGGTTACTTAAGATAGTCGAAGGTCCGCAGGCTGGCGCCGAAATCGCGCTGGTCTCGGGGACGCGCGTCAAGGTCGGTTCGTCGGACGACTGCGACATCGTTCTCTCCGATGCGTCGCTTCCCGTCTTCACGCTGGATGTCTCCGAAAAGACCGTTACGCTGGTCACGGCATCGGGTGAAGCCCGTGCGTTGAAGCCGTTCGTGATCGAGACGCTTGGGACGACGGCCATCGCCTTTGGACCTGACGAAGGTGCCTGGCAGGAACTGACGAGACCCGCGCCGGAACCCGAATCGGCGCCCGCGCCCGAGGACGCTGCGCCCACCGCGGAATCGAAGGAGGAGGTTCCCAAGCCCGCCGAGGAGCCTCCTGCGGAGGAGAAGAAGTCGTCGTCGCGCCGCCGGGGCTGCGGCTGTGGTTGCGTGTGCGCGGTCCTGACGTTGCTGGTTCTTTTGCTGCTGGCGTGGTACTTCTGGCCTCGGATCCATGATCGCCATCCAGCGCTGGCGGAGAGGGTCGAGACCTCGATTGAGACAGTGCGTGGATGGTACGCCTCGTGGACGACCAAGGGGAAACCCGTGGCCCAAACCGCCGTTCAGGGGCCGACCCTGGCCGAAATCGCCCAGCAGTACGGACTGGAGCTCCTTGAGAAGAACGGGAGACCCCTGCTGAAGGGAAATGTGCGGCTGCGGACCGAGCGATTCGCCATTCGCGCACTGGCTTTGAACGAGAATGCCCAGACGGCGTTTGACCTGACGGACGACGAATCTCTGAAGGCTTCGTCCGACGAGCTGCTCTTCGTGGTGACGGAGGGGGCGTTGAAGGCCGTCGCGGCGTCCAACCGCGTGGTCACCCTCTCCGGATACGCGCCGAGCTCCGCCGAACTCGAAAGGGCGATTCGGGCCCTGAACGCCGACGTGCCTGGCATCGACCGTCTGGAGACCTCGGCCATCCAGGTCGGCGGCACGCCCCCTGTCGCGGTGGCGAAGACCAAGTTCGCCGCACCCGGCGTGAAGGCGACGACGCCGGCACGCGCGGCGGCGGTCGCACGACGCGACTATCCAATTGTAGGCATCATCACCAAACCCTACCCGCTCGTCGTGATGCGCAATGGACTGCGTCTCGCGGAGGGTGCGCAGGTGGGAACGGCCACCATCGAGCGAATCGAAGAGGACAAGTTGATTCTTCGCGAAGGCAAGACGACGTTCGAGTGGACGCCATGAGAAGGTAGAGAGGGTTGAGAAGGTAGAGAGAGAAGAGAACCAGTCATGGAGCTTTTGGAGATCGAGCGTGAGCTGGCGGGGTCGGAGAAGATGGTGGCCCTGCAGAAGTACGACGGGATGCTCGTCGCGCTGGGCGCGCGTCTGGACGCGGCCTTGGCCGAGGGCCTTCCGCCGGACGAGTTCGCGCGTTGCGAGGGACTCGGCGAGGTCGTCGTCCTTGCCCGCAAATTGCTGCGGCTTCAGGTGAAAGGCCGCGCTGATCAGTAGATTTCAAACCCGACCGTCAGGTCGGACATCAGAAAAAACAAAACAGGAGAACAGAAAATGTCAATTCCGATTATTCATTCCCCCGGGAAGATGGTCGAGGTCGTCGACAACACGAGCACGATCACGCGTGTCGGAGACGGAAACCAGATCGGTCTGAACCAGGTGATCCATACCGACAACGTCTACAACGCCCTGCTCAACGCGGCGAAGACGATGGAAGATCGTCTGGCGCAGTCTCTGAAGACGTACCAGGAGCATCCGGACGTGCAGGCAAACCTCCAGCAGCTGCAGTACGATCTGCAGCAGTGGAATCTCGCGCTCACGACGATGACGAACATCCAGAAGAACATGGCGGACGCGCTCAGCTCGATCGCCTCGAATTTCCGCTAAGCGATGTTTGACCTGACGGCAGAAGAAGCGCGGCTTCTCCTGAACGTCGCCTTGATGGCGACGGGTGGCAACCGCTTCCAGAGTGCGGCGAAGATCTTCGCCGTTTTGGAGCGGTTCCGCCCTGAGGCCCCGTCCGTCGCGGCGGGGAAGGCCATCGCATTGATCAGTGCCATGAAGTTTGAAGACTGCGTCGCCTATCTGGACGAGGACGCCCTGGTGCGCTTCCCCGCCAATCCGATGTTGCTCGCCTTCAAGGGTATGGCGCTCGTAAGACTGGATCGAAGACAGGACGCGGAAAAACCGCTGCGCGAGGCTGCCGGGCAAACGGCGGACATGGCAGCGGCTCAACTCGCAAAGGGGCTTCTCGAAAATGACTGAGTCAATGATAGTGGAGGCGGTTCGCGCGGCGGGCGCCCAACAGGCGCTCCAGCAGGCGCAGACTGTCCAACAGGTGGCGGACCCGAGTGCCGTTGCGCGTTTCAACGCGGCTCTGGCGCCCCAGGGGCCGACGGAGATTCCATTTGCGGCCCAGGTGGCGGCCACGTTCGACGCGGCTCAGGGACAGTACCAGGAAATGCTGCATCGGACCCATGCACTGGTGGCGATGTCGAAGGTTCATGGCCTCTCTGCCACGGAATTGAGTACGCTCCAGTACGAAGTGGCAAACCTCTCCTTCCAGCAGGAGATCGTGACCAATATCGCGAAGAAGGCTAGCGACGCGGTCTCGACGCTCGTCAAGAACGGATGATGGGGGACTAGGGACTAGGCATTAGGAACTAGGAACTAGGAGATAGTCGAATGAAGAAGAGTTTGTTGACTTTGGTCTTTCTTGCATTGCTGGCGGGATGCGACGAGCAGACCACGCTGTTCTCGGGACTCGAGGAGTCGCAGGCGAATGCGGTAATGGCGACCCTGATTGATTCTGGGATCGAGGCGAACAAGGGGCCCGGGGATGAAGGAACCTGGAACGTGACCATTGGGAAGTCCAATTTCGCCGCGGCCGCGAATCTGTGTGAAAGCAAGGGCTTGCCGCGTCGCCGTTTCAATGGCGTCGGCGAGGTCTTCAAGAAGACGGGCATGGTGTCGAGCCCGAGCGAGGAACGGATTCGTTTCATGGACGCGATCGCCCAGGACCTGTCGCATACGATTTCGATGATCGAGGGTGTGGTTGACGCGCGCGTGCACGTCGTGCTGCCCGAAAATGACCCGTTCGCGAAGAACACGCTGCCGAGTTCGGCCGCGGTGGCGATCCGGTCGCGCTGGGACGTAGACCTCACGGACGTCGTGCCGCAGGTGAAGTCGCTCGTCAAAAACGCGATCGAGGGTCTGGCCTACGAGAAGATCACGGTGACGCTGTTCAAGGATCTGCCGCCGAAGAAGTGAATGATGATGGAAGCGGATGAGAGACAGCTCCTTTTGACCTCCGCGTGGATCTTTGCGCGGCATGGGCAGCGCGCACGCGCCCGTGTGCTGTGCGAGGCCCTTGTGGAAGACGATCCGCGGGATGGCGTCACGGCGGCGGCGTTGGCGGAGCTTCTGCTGGAGGAGCAGGCTGCCGAATCCGCGCTGGGGGTGCTGCTCGCGGCGGACTATCCGCCGGAACTGGATCGAGCTGAGGCTCTGCTGGAGACGAGGGCTCTCGCCCAGTTGGGTCGACGTGAGGACGCCGATCGGCGCTGGAGACGTTTCATCGCATCCCAGAAGGGCAAGAACAGGAGCTGGGTCGGTTGAGGACTGAGGTTGCGGCATGACGATGGACGAGGCAAGAAATCTGGTGAAGAGCCCCATCTGGGCGAAGGTGCGTGACGCGTACCTTGCCACGGGGAGCTTTACCGTCTACCCGAAGGGCGATTTCCGCAGAATCGAGTATCTTGACGCCAAGACGCGTGGACAGATTGAACTATGGCTCGAAGCCCTGAAGCATATCGCGGAGTGGCGGACCATTGTCGACGGGAAGAAGGTGCGTGAGCTGAAGGCCACCTATCCGGGCGTGTATCCGGACGTGCTGCGCTATGCGCTTTACTTTGCGGGGAAGGCAGATCCGCTCCCGACCTTGTTGAAGCTTAAATTTCCGGAGGCGTACGAACTATGCTGCTCCTGAAGAGAAAAACCTTTGATGTTGAAGTGGACCGTCCTCTGGTGACGGCGGACGAGGCCGGCGTGCTGGCGCAGGCCGAAGACGTCATTGCCGCCGCAGAAGTCGAGGCTGCGCAGATTCGCGAGGAGGCGAAGGCCGCGTATGCCGCCGAGAAGCAGCGCGGATATGACGATGGCATCGCCGAGGGCAAGGCGGAGATCCTGATGCAGAAACTCAATCTCCTGGACGAGAGCGTCCGCTATATGGAGTCCATTGAGTTGAAGGTTTCGGAAATCGTGATGAAGGCCCTGCGGAAGTGCGTGGCCGAGATCGGCGATACGGAACTGGTCATTCAGATCGTCAAGAAGGCGATGCAGGCGGTTGTCCGAAACCAGCGTCAGATCACGGTGAAGGTGAACCCCGCGATGGTTGCCGTGGTGAAGGGACGCCTGCAGGAGATTTTGGCGGAGTTCCCCTCGCTTTCCTACATCGACGTGGCCGAGGACGCGCATCTCGCCGCGGCGGCGTGTGTCGTCGAGACGGAGGCGGGGCTTGTCGAGGCCTCTGTCGAGGGACAGCTCGCGGCCATCGAGAAATCCATACGCAAGAACTTCGCCAAGGAATCCTAACGTAAGCCGAGTATGATAGGGTCGTTCGACTATATTACGCAGGTGTTGGACCGTGCGATCGAGGATGCAGAGCCCATCGAGGTGAAGGGGCGTGTCATCCAGGTCGTGGGCACCATCATCAAGGCGGCCGTGCCCGGCGTCAAGGTCGGCGAAATCTGCATCCTCCGCAATCCCTGGGAGAACTTCGAAGTCCAGGCCGAGGTGGTCGGATTCACGCGCGAGGCGGCGCTGCTGACGGCGCTCGGGGCAATGACCGGAATTTCCGCCCAGACAGAGGTCATCCCGACTCGGCACGTGCACATGGTCCCCGTCGGCGATTCGCTGCTTGGGCGTGTGGTGGATGGCCTTGGTCGCCCCATCGACACGGACAAGAAGGGACCGGTGCGTCCCGAGGCCTACTATCCCGTCTACGCGGATCCGCCGAGTCCGCTCGAGCGCAAGATCATCTCCCAGCCGATTTCACTCGGCGTGCGGGCATTGGATGGGCTGCTCACCTGCGGCGAAGGTCAGCGTATGGGCATCTTCGCCGCGGCGGGCGGTGGTAAATCGACCTTGCTGGCCTCGATCATCCGCAACACCGAGGCGGAGGTCTCCGTGCTCGCCCTCATTGGCGAACGTGGACGCGAAGTGCGCGAGTTCATCGAGAAGGATCTGGGCGAAGAGGGTCTGAAGCGCGCCGTCGTCGTCTGCGCGACCTCCGACCGGTCCGCCATGGAGCGCCTGAAGGCGGCGTACGTGGCGACGTCAATCGCCGAATTCTTCCGTGACAAGGGCAAGAAGGTTCTGTTGATGATGGACTCCGTGACGCGCTTTGGACGCGCCCAGCGTGAAATCGGTCTTGCCGCGGGCGAGCCGCCGACACGCCGAGGCTTTCCGCCCAGTGTGTTCTCCGAACTGCCGAAGCTGATGGAACGCGCCGGCAATTCGGCGAAGGGGTCGATCACCGCGCTCTACACCGTGCTGGTGGAAGGCGACGATATGACGGAGCCGATTGCGGACGAAACGCGCTCCATTCTGGACGGACACATCATTCTCTCCCGCAAATTGGCCCAGTTGAACCATTACCCCGCAATCGACATCCTCCAGTCGATTTCGCGTTGCCAGAACGCCATCATCCCCGCGGAGCACAAACAGGCGGCGTCGAAACTGCGCGAGATTCTGGCGAAGTATCAGGAGGTCGAACTGCTGTTGAAGATCGGCGAATACCAGAAGGGGGCCGACCGGGCAACGGACGAGGCCATCGCCAAGATCGACCGAGTCAACGCCTTCCTCTGCCAGGGACTCAAGGAACGTCCCGCCTACGAGGAGACGGTGCGTGGACTTATGGAGGCCGTGTCGTAATGGCAGAGGCCGTCATCGAGAATGGGGCCGCGAAGGTCGAGGCGGGAACATGGCTTGCGGGCCGTGCCCAGCCTGCGGCTTTTTTCGGGACGGTGAAACTGTCGAAGCTCAGAGGGTTCATTGTACCTGACCGTGCCGCGGTGAACGTGGTCGAGACTTCGGCGGACGCCTGGTGCGCGGATGCGGAGAAGCCGTTCCTGGTTCGTCTCACGGCGTTGCCGGACGAGCCGTTGAACGTGGTCAGCTCCAAGCTGCTGGTTGCGCCGGCCAGCGCGCGTGTCGCTGCCCGGAACCTGAAGTTGGTGCCGTTCAGCCTGCGGCGAAACACGGTGACGACGCAGTTCCAGCAGGGGTGGACCATTCTGGCGACGAAGAGCCGTGTGGCGCGCGTCGCGCTGGAGGACGGTGCAACGCTGACGGTGCGTCCGGAGGCGCTTGTCGCATGGGTTGGGAAGCCGCCGACGGGATTCTGCCCGAAGCTGTCGCTGCTCGACATGCTGCTTCCAAGAGGTCCTCGTAATCTGGCCTTTTCCTTTCATGGCCCTGCAGTCGTCTGGTTTGAAGGCGGTGCGGAGCCAGTGCTTAAGCGGAGGATGCCCAATGGCCTATTCGCTTGAGAGCATGTTGAAGATCCGTGCGATGCGCGAAGATCGTGCGGGGACGGAGCTGACGGGAGCTCGGCGCGCAAGAACCGCCGCAGAGCGGGTGCTGCAGGAGAAGGCCGACGCGCGGACGAGCTTCGAGACGACAAAGGAATCTCGTCGGGATCGGCTCTATTCGGCTGTGATGGGGCAGGTCGTCTCAATGGACGATTTGGATCGGGTGCGAAGTGCCGTGACGACCATTGACGAAGAGGGCGTCCTGCTGGAGGAGGCGGAGGCCCGCGCGAAGGCCGACCTTGAGAAGAAGGACCAGGCAGCCCAGTCTGCGAAGGTCCGTTACACGATGGCCGTGAAGAACAAGGCCAAGATTGACCAGCACAAGATGGCCTGGGAAGAGGAAGAGAGGAAACTCCAGGAAATGCGGGCCGATGCCGAGATGGAGGAGTTCACGGGAAGGAGGCTTGTCAGTGATGACGACGACACTTTCGATTGATCTGTCCTTGCCAAGTGTGGCTGCCAAGCCATTGACGTCCGAGGTTGCACTGCCTGTTGCCGAGGGGGGGGTGACACCACAGAAGGGTTTTGCCCAGGAGGGTGCGCCCCAGACGACAGTTCTGGCCTTTCAGTCGGCGCTGGAGCGTCCCTTTGCCGAAAACGCGGCTCTTCAGCAGGCGCTCGAGGATGTCGTCGGCAATCTTTCACGGACGGCGTTCACGTCCGTTGAGAATCGCGCTGTGGAGACGACATCCGTTGCGCAGAATGTGGAGACACCGAAAATGACGGTGGATCAACCTCGCTCGACTGAGGCTGTGACGCGGCAACCTGCAGCTCCTACGGTCGCGGTTGTCGAGTCGTCCGTTGTTCTGCCGCAGGTGCAGACTCCGATAGTCGACGCGACGGTCAACCGCGTCACGGAGGCTCCGATCGTGCAGCCCGAGGTGGCGCCACTCGTGGAGGAGTCCGTGCAGGTTCATCCAGTTGAGGTGCTGACGCGGCAACCTGCAGTGCCTACGGTCGCGGTCGTCGAATCGCCCGTTGTCGATGAAGTCGAGCTGAGTGACGCGGTTGTTGCGGCGGGTGTGCATCCCGCAGTTGAAGGATCGGTGGTTGTGGCTCCGTTGGAACATGGGGACAAGTCAAACGGTGTTACGGCGGTGGACTCGGTGAAGGCGGCTTTTGCCCCTGTCGAGGTTCTGCCCACGGAGACGTTCTTCGAGGTGGCGAACGCCGTGGCGGACACGCTTCTGGTGTCACCCGGGCTTTTGCGCGGCGAAGGCGAGGTCCGAGTGCAGTTGCGTCCGGACGTGCTTGAGGGATCCGAAATCCGGATTGCAGTCACAGGACGTCAGCTGGCAGTCGATTTCATCCCGCAGACTCAGGACGTCGCGGTGCTGATTGAGCAGAACCGTCCGCAGCTGGAACAGCATCTGGCGGCGCGGATCCAGACGTTTACGCTGTCGGTTGGCGTTCATCGTCGGCGTTCGTTTGAAACGAGGGGGAGTGCGACCTGATGGATGCGCTGGAACTCCTGAAGACGTGGCCGGGATGGGCCAATGCCGGTGCGGAGACGGTGCTTGCCTCTCCGGCCTGGAGACTGTCCGTTCGTTTCGGCGAAGAAACGGGCGTGCTGCGACTGGGCGTAGAAGCTCTATCGGACACGATCGATCTGGACATCACGCTGGATGGTGAACCCCATGTGCTCTCATTGGCGGATTCATCGCTTTATCCTGACCTGCATGTGCTCTGGGGCACGCGGGCCGGATTGCCTCCGGAGATCCTGCTCGCCCTCGTTGAAAAGGAATGCGGAGATCTCTTCTTCATGCTGGAGAAGTCGACGCGCCGTATGGTTGGGGTGAAGGGACTGGCCGCAGCTCCTGCCGAGTCGGCGCGCAGGATGGATGTGGGGCTCTCTGCGGGTACGCTTTCCTTCGCCCTTGACCTGCCGCCGGACGTTCAGGCACTTTGGGGGCGGCTGGAGAATCTGGATGTCTCCCACCCAGAAATACGTAATATGACGCGTCCGGCACGCGTTGACTACTGCGCGCTGATGTTGACCGACGACGAGCGTGCGGTGATGGCGTCGGGAGACCATCTGCTTGTCCCGGACGAGTTCACGGGCACGCAGAGGTGGATTGTCGACGCCCCGGCCGACGAGTCCGTGCATCTCTGCTCGACCACGTCCCAGGATATCTCCTTTGCCGCATTTGCGGACGATTCGCTTCCTCCCATCCCGGACCCCGGAGAATTCTCCCTCGTGCTGAAGGACCAGACTCTCCACGCCTGTTCGCCTTCGCACCTTGGGGGCGCCCGCGCCGTTCGGATCTCTTAACCCCTCTCACCCCTCTCAACCTATGTTCCAAACAGATCCATTTGCGCTGATTGTCCTGCTGATCGGACTCTCGCTCCTGCCGTTTCTGGCGATGATCGCGACAAGCTACCTGAAGATCGTCGTCGTGATGTCCCTGATTCGCAATGCGCTCGGAATCCAGTCGATTCCGCCGAATATGGTCGTCAATGCACTGGCTTTGATTCTCACGTTCTACATCATGGCTCCGATGGTGGGGGAGAGCTGGGATACACTTCAGAAGGGGATGAAGGACAACAAGCCGGAGGTTTTGTACCAGACGGATCTGGCGTCACGGGCCGCGGAGCCCTATCGGAAGTTCCTCGTGACGCAGACGGACGAAAAACAGGTCGCGTTCTTCACGCGCACGGCGGAGAAGTTGTGGGCGACGACGGACGAGGCTGGCGTGAAGCATCCCGCCGTGGTTGACCCCAAGAGCTTTTTCGTGCTGATTCCCTCGTTCTGCGTCTCGGAGCTCACGAAGGCGTTCCAGATTGGCTTCCTTGTCTACCTGCCGTTCATCGCGATCGACATCATCGTCTCGAACATCCTCCTGGCGATGGGTATGATGATGGTGTCGCCGGTGACGATTTCATTGCCGTTCAAACTCCTGCTGTTTGTGATGGTCAATGGGTGGACGTTGCTCATCCAGGGGTTGGTCCAGTCGTACATCCATTGAGAATGTGGATGCGGTCGGCCATCGACCTTTGAATTCTACTTTAAACCTTCAACTTTTTACTTTCTATGGGACAGGCTCAAATTCTTGATTACGCGCAGCGGTGCCTCATCCTCATTCTGCAGCTGTCGCTCATTCCGATCTGCGTGGCAACGGTCATCGGCATTCTCGTTTCGCTGCTGCAGGCATTGACGCAGATCCAGGAGCAGACGCTGGGCTTCGCCGTCAAATTGATCGCCATTTCGATCACGCTGATGGCGGCCAGTTCCTGGATTGGCGGCGAGTTGCTCCTCTATACGCAGAGCATCTTCGAGAACTTCGCGGCCATAACTCGGTGAAGCTGTTATGGCCGAAGGCGGCGAGAAAACCGAAATGCCGACGCCCAAGAAGCTGCGTGATGCGCGGCAGAAGGGGCAGGTCTGCAATTCGAAGGACTGCGTGTCGACGGCCGTTCTTCTCGTTCTTCTCTCGGTAATCGGCGCGTTGGCGCTCGTCCTGACTGACGATATTTCCAACTTGATTCGTTTTGTCGGTCTGCGCATCAAGGAGAACGACGCGCTTGCGATTCGCGAGGCGGGACGCCTCGCCCTCGTCATCGTCTGCAAGCACAGCTTCATCTTCGTGCTGGTGGCGGCCTTCACCGCGATCGTCGCCAATGCCGTGCAGGTTGGGTTCCTGTTCTCCTTCGAACCGCTCAAGCCCGATTTGAAGAAGGTCAACCCGGCCGAGGGCGCGAAGAAGATTTTCTGCATGAAGAACCTGTTCGAGTTCTTCAAGAACGTCGTGAAGGTGACCTTCCTCGGGTATCTGATCTACAAACTGATCATGAACTCGATTCCGGCCCTTCTGCCCATGTGCTACGGGACCATCGACGACATCTTCCCCTGTCTGTCGACAATCCTGAAGAACCTCGCGTTCTACACGATCTTCGGGTACATCATCATCGCAATCGTCGACCGGCTCTTCCAGCAGAAGAACTTCACCAAGCAGATGATGATGACGAAGGACGAGGTCAAGCGCGAATACAAGGAGATGGAGGGCTCGCAGGAGGTCAAGCAGGCGCAGCGCCAATTCCGCAACGAGATTCTGAACGGGGAACCACCAGCGAAAGCCGTCAAGAAAGCCGATGTAGTCGTCACGAACCCGACGCACTACGCGGTCGGCATCCGCTACAAGCCGGATGAGGCGCCGCTGCCGAAGGTCGTCTGCTCGGGTGCGGACGCAATTGCGAAGGAAATCCGCGAGGCGGCGCTGCGTGAGGGCATTCCAATCATGGAGAATGTTCCGTTGGCCCGCGCGCTCTATTCGAAGGTGAAGATCGAGGAGTTCATTCCCGTTGAACTCGTGGAGCCCGTCGCGGAGGTGCTCAAATGGGTCAAGTCGCTGAACGACGCTGCACGCGAGCAGCGCGAGCTCGACGAGATTGACCTGAATTGACGCCCATCCAACGTTGTGGCCTTTCGTCGAGGATTTCGTATTCGCAGCCCATTGCGAAGCAGAAAGGGATTTGGTAAACTCTTCTTCCGTTTCCGCGCCGGCATAGCGTAGTGGTAGCGCAGCGGTTTTGTAAACCGCTGGTCGGGGGTTCGAATCCCTCTGCCGGCTCCAGTCTCAACCTAACTAATTGCATGAGGGGTCGTGCGATGAAGAAGTTGTTGTTCGCGGCTTCGGCCGTTGTGTTGTCGTGTGGTGTCTTCGCCCAGGAGGCGAAGCCCGCGGAGTCCCAGTCTGAGAACGAGGCGAAGGCCGAGCTCGAGGAGAAGGATGATTTTCCGCTTGAGGCTGGCTTCGACGTCGATTTGTTTACGGCCTATGTTTGGCGCAACGCCGTGCAGAATGATCGTGCCGTCGCACAGCCCTGCGTGTGGGCCGACTGGACCGTCGTCGATCCGTTCTACGTTGGCTTCTTCGTGTGGCAGAACTATGACCTCACCAACCGTCGCCGCAATCTCGGCTATCGTGGTGAGTGGAATGAGACCGACTACAACATTCACGCCGGTACGGCGCTCTGGACGAGTGACGACGAGGAGACCAAGCTGAACTTCGAGTTCGGCCACGAGTGGTACACCTACAACCTCCACGGCACCTGGGGCGAGGACGATGGTGGCTACCGCAAGCGCAAGGACTTCCCGACGACCTACGAACTCTACGTGAAGATGGATCTCGAGAATCCCTACGTCACGCCGTATGCGCAGGTGAGCTACGAGTACAACCGCATCGACGGCGTGCACTACGAGCTTGGCCTCAAGAAGGAGGAGACGCTTTCCGACCTCTTCGACAGCGAGAACGAGCTGCTCTCGCAGCTGACGCTCTCCGGCGACGTGAACGTGAACTTCGGTACCGCCAAGTACCTCACGTACCTCTATGACGGGGATACGGAGGACAATGACATCGTCAAGCGCGGCATCGGCGGCATCACCGCGAAGCTGGGGCTCACCTGGGCGCCGTGCGACCATTTCTCGATTGGCGGACTCCTCGCGTTCACGTCCATTCTGAACAACCGCGCCCGCGACGAGTTCGACAAGATGGACGCCTGCTGCGACAACACCGAGCAGGTGTGGGGTGGATTCCAGGCGAAGCTGAGCTTCTAGGCGATTTAGCTAGATTCCTGTTGAGACGCCGCATCCTTCGATGTGGCGTTTTCTTTTTCAAAAAAAAGAAAATCCCCCCTTGCGCAAGACCGAGGTCGGTGCTATACTATGTCCCGTTTTCCACCACGGGGAAGTAGCTCAGTTGGTAGAGCATCACGTTCGCAACGTGGGGGTCGAGAGTTCGAATCTCTTCTTCTCCACCATTCGGTTGAAAACGAAAAGCGGCTTTCGCCTCACATAGGGCGCGCCGCGATTTTTTTTGCCTGTGAATCGTTTCAACGTCGGGAAAGATCGGTGGAGAGAGTTCCAACAAGCGCATTTGCATTGTTTTCCTTGGTCCTGGTTGGTGGCGTATGGGCAGCGGCCGAGCCTTTGCCCTCAATGGATGTGCCGACGCAGATGGTCGTGCGTGTGACGGGGTACTGCAACTGCGGGGCCTGTTGTGGATGGCGGCGGAGCTGGTTCGGGCTGGGGCGCCCCGTCTACTCACGGGGGCCTTTGAAGGGGCGTCCAAAGAAGGTGGGCGTGACGGCGCGCGGCACGCAGGCGAAGACGGGTACGATTGCCGCGGACCCAAAGGTGTTTCCGTTCGGCACGCGCCTAGCCGTGCCTGGCTATGGTGAGGGCGTTGTCGAAGATATGGGCGGCGCGGTCGTGGGACGGCATATCGACGTGTGGTTCCCGACGCATGGGGAGGCGCGGAGGTGGGGCACGCGCACATTGAAGATCGACGTGAAACCCGCGGTGAAAATTGAAAATCCCTCGTCCTCCCGTTGACTTTGCCCCCGTCTTCTGATAAACTACTGCGCATTCCTGCGACCGTCTTAGGAGACATCTCCCCGTTGCGGGCGTCCGCCAGTTTCTGCGGATGTTCGAACTTGCGCACGCGCGCACCGGGTAGCGTCGGATGGTTCCAGGCGTTTAAAAACACAAGAAAGTTCGAACAAAATGAGTCAGATTGACAAGGCCGCAGTCCGTTCCGAGTTCCAGCGTCACGATCGTGACACGGGTTCCTCCGAGGTTCAGATTGCCACGTTGACGAAGAAGATCCAGCTGCTCACGCAGCACCTCAAGGCCAACAAGCAGGACCACTCGAGCCGCTATGGCCTCCTGCGCATGGTCAACAACCGCCGCAAGCTCCTCGACTACCTCAAGCGCGAGGACGAGGCGAAGTACAAGGACATCATCGCGAAGCTCGGTCTCCGCCGTTAACAGGACTGGAACCATCCCATGCAAGGTGCAAAGCAGTTTAAAGTCAACATCGCGGGCCAGGACCTCGTCTTCGAGACGGGGCTTCTGGCGCTGCAGGCCGCGGGCGCGGTGACGTGCTCGTACGGCGACACGACGGTCTTCACGGCCGTCACCAACACCGACACGCCCCGCGAGGGCATCGACTTCTTCCCGCTTCAGTGCGAGTATCGCGAGAAGTTCTACGCCGCGGGCAAGTTCCCGGGTGGCTTCTTCAAGCGCGAGGCGCGTCCGACGAGCAAGGAGATCCTCACGGCCCGCATGTGCGACCGTCCGATCCGTCCGCTCTTCCCCGACGGCTACTACAACGACGTGCAGGTCAACTCCACGCTCATCCAGTCGGATGGCACGCGTGAGGCCGACTTCCTCGCCGTGAACGCCTCCTCGGCGGCGCTCCACATCAGCGAGATTCCGTTCATGGGCCCGATCGGCTGCGTCCGCATCGGCCGCGTGGACGGCCAGTGGGTGATCAACCCCACGCACGAGCAGAAGGCGAAGAGCGACATCGATCTTCTCTATGCCGGCATCCGCGGCAAGTTCCTCATGATGGAAGGCTCCGCCGCCGAAATCACGGACGAAGACTTCCTCGCCGCACTCAAGCGCGCCCATGAGGAAGTCGAGAAGATCATCGACCTTCAGATCGAGATGCGCCGTGCGCTCGGCAAGCCCGACAAGGTGATCGCCGACGTCCCGCAGCCGCAGGACCAGATGGACTTCGTCCGCAAGGAAGGCGGCGAGGCCCTCGCGGCCGCGCTCCTCATCAAGGGCAAGCTCGAGCGTCAGGGCAAGGTCAGCGCCATCAAGGCGGACCTGCTCGCGAAGGTCTCCGAGAAGTGGCCCGAGATCGACGCCGTCAAGTTCGTGCACCTCTTCGACGCGCTCGAGATCGAGACCGTCCGCAAGAACGTGCTCGTCCACGGCAAGCGCATCGACGGTCGTGCCCAGCACGAGATCCGTCCGCTCGCCGCCCAGGTCGGCGTGCTGCCGCGCCTCCACGGTTCGGCGATCTTCTCCCGCGGTGAGACGCAGTCCTTCGCGACGGTCACGCTCGGTTCGAAGAAGGACGCGCAGGATC